>JACRPR010000191.1 GCA_016223105.1 Chloroflexota bacterium
ATGTCTTCGAGCAAATGTTGGAGATTGACGCGGGTTTCGCCCATAGTGTCTCTGGAAGGTGGAGGTTGGAGGTTGGAAGTTGGAAGGTTGGAACACAGACGCGCTGTCGAAAGTTCCAACGTCCAATTTCTAACGTCCAACCTCCAATGTCAAATACTCAAAATTATTTTCCGCATCGCGTAACAGCGGCAGTTGTGCGTCGCGCGGCGAGAGAATCGGTTGCGCGACGCGCCAGTCAATCGCGAGGCGCGGATCGTTCCACGCGATGCCACGTTCTAGGTCGGCGGCGTACTCGGCGGTGGTTTGGTACATCAGGTCGGCTTCGTCGCTCAACACAGCAAAGCCGTGCGCGAATCCCGGCGGAACATACAACATTCGGCAGTTCGCGTCGCTCAACACGATGCCAACCCATTTGCCAAACGTGGGCGAACCTTTGCGAATGTCTACTGCCACGTCGAAAATCTCGCCGTGGATCGCGGTCAAGAGTTTTCCTTGCGCGTGCGGATGCATTTGATAGTGCAGACCGCGCACGACACTACGCGCCGAACGCGAGTGATTGCTTTGCACAAAAGATAACGCGATGCCATTGGCGGCAAATTCAGATTGCTTGAACGTCTCGCGAAAAAAACCGCGCGCGTCGCGCAAACAAGTAGGTTCGATCAAAATGATTTCGGGGATTTGCAAACGTTGAAACCAAAAAGACATTTGAGCGTGGCTCCTAATGTGTGAATATCTTGAATAACTTGATCGAGCGTCATGCGTTCCTCCGTTCATACTCGGATTGTATTCTCATCATCACAAAAGTCAATCCTTCGATGATGATGTTTGATTGGTCTCACCGCGCCGCTTGTGCCACTCTTCCGCGAGATCGCGTTCGCGTCCCTGGTCGCTCGGCGCGTAAAAAGTTTTACCGCGCATTGCTTCGGGCAAATAATTTTGCGCGACCCAGTGTCCAGGAAAATCGTGCGGATATTTGTAATCCTTGCCGTGTCCCAACGCTTTGCCGTCGCGCGTCGCGTCTTGCAAATGCGTTGGCACTTGTCCCTCGCCTTCCTTCTCGACTTCCGCCAACGCTTTCCAATACGCGCCGCACGAATTACTTTTTGGCGCGAGCGCGAGATACAAGGTCGCTTCCGCGAGATGGTATTGCGCTTCGGGCAAACCGCACCATTCAAGCGCACGCGCGCACGCGGACGCGACGACGATCCCATTCGGATCCGCGAGCCCGATGTCTTCGGACGCGAGAATCAACAATCGGCGCATAATAAATTTGATGTCTTCGCCGGCGTAGATCATTTTCGCGAGCCAGTACAGCGCGGCATCGGGATCGGAGCCGCGCACCGATTTGATGAACGCGCTGATCGTGTCGTAATGCTCATCGCTCGCGCGATCGTACCGGATCGCGCGGCGTTGAATCGCTTCTTCCGCGACGGTGAGATCAATGCGCGCGATCCCGTCTGCGCCGGGCGGCGTGGATTCGACCGCGAGTTCGAGCGCGTTGAGCGCGGAGCGCGCATCGCCGCCGGCAATGTCCACGAGATGCGCGAGCGCGTCATCCGTGATCGCGATGTTGCGATTGCCATACCCGCGCGATTTGTCGTCGAGCGCGCGGCGAAGTAATTGCGCGACCTGGTCATCGTTCAATGGTTTAAGTTGAAAGACGCGCGAACGCGATACGAGCGCGGAGATCACTTCAAAGTACGGATTCTCGGTCGTCGCGCCGATCAAAATGATCGTGCCGTCTTCGACGTGCGGAAGAAGCGCGTCTTGTTGCGCTTTGTTGAATCGGTGAATTTCATCCACGAGGACAATCGTGCGCGTGCCGTGCATCCCGCGCCGTTCTTTCGCTTCGCCGATCAAACGGCGAATGTCGGCGATGCCGGCGGTGACTGCGCTGATCATTTCAAAATGCGATTTGGTGGTGTTCGCGATGATCGAAGCGAGCGTGGTTTTGCCGGTGCCTGGCGGACCCCAGAGGATAATCGAGGAAAATAATTTGTCGGATTCAATCGCGCGGCGCAAAAGTTTGCCTTGCCCCGCGATGTGATCTTGCCCGACAAATTCAGCGAGCGTGCGCGGGCGCATCCGCGCGGCGAGCGGCGCGTCCGATTTTTGTAATTCGCGGCGGCGATGTTCAAACAGATCCATTGTTCGCATTGTATTCGTGTTGGCGCGGTTTGGCAAGATGTCATTGCGAGCGAAGCGAAGCAATCCCCGCGCGACAAATTGGAGATTGCTTCGCTTTGCTCGCAATGACGTTCAACGCGACCACATTTCGCGCAACGCGTCGAGATTTTCCGCGATAAAATCCGGTTGAATGTCGGAATGTTCGAGCGATGCGCGCGTCGCGACGCCGGTGAAAACGAGAATCGAACGCAAGCCCGCGCGTTGCGCGCCTTCAATATCGGTGTCGAGCCGGTCGCCGAGCATCGCGACACATTCGCGTGGCGCGGCGAGTTTTTCAATCGCGATGTCGAACAGCGCGCGTTCCGGTTTGCCGATGATGATCGGCGCGACATCGGTCGCGGTTTCGAGCGCGGCAATGATCGGACCCGATCCCGGCACGAGACCTTCCTCGGTTGGGTAAGTCTTGTCTGCATTCGTGCCGACGAATTTCGCGCCGCGTCGAATTTCGAGCGCGGCGCGTTTCAATTTTTGGTACGTCAAATTCGTATCCAACCCAACGACGACCGCTTCCGCGTTTTCTTCGACGAGTTGAAAACCGGCGCGCGTCAATTCATTCGCGATGCCTTCGCCGCCGACCAGAAACACGCGCGCACCGCGCGCAATGACGCGCGGCAAGTACAGCGCGGGCGCCTCCGCCGAGGTGAGCACCTGGTTTTCGGTAATCGTTATGCCAAATCTCGCGAGCCGTCCGACAATTTCCGAACTAGGTCGCGCGGAATTATTGGTCGCGATGATGAATCGAATTGCGCGCGCGCGGAGAAAATC
>JACRPR010000192.1 GCA_016223105.1 Chloroflexota bacterium
ATTTGAATCATCGGATTCCCGTCAGGGGCCATGATGAGATCGGGCAACTTTCCAGGGCCTTCAACGAGATGTCTGAAAAATTGGGGCTGACCTTAAGAAATCTTGAAGACGAGATTACCGAGCGCAAGTTGGCCGAGAAAAAAATAAAAAAGGCCAATGATGATCTGGAGATGCGTGTTCAGGAACGGACCTCCGAGCTGTCGGAAGTGGCCGAAAAGCTCCGGATAGAAAATACCCAGCGCCGCAGCCTGGAAGAAACCCTTCGGGAATCGGAAAGCCAGGTCCGGTTTTTCGCCTCCCAGTATCTGAAGGCTCAGGAGGAGGAAAGAAGGCGGATTGCCGGGGAGCTTCATGACAGCATTGCCGCTTCCCTGAGCGGCTTGAAGTACAGAATCGAGAAAATAGCGGAGGAGATGATTTTCGACGCGCGGCAATGGGGGTGTGGGGACGTAGATCCGCGTGTCCGACTTTTCGATGAGGATGTCAACGAGCGAATCCTCGCGACAGAGAAACGCGTCCTGAGATTCTTCGTGGTCGGGATGGAGCAATTCTTCCACCGCCCGGCCGGTCGCGGGTAGGATATTGGAATTGTGCGCCAGAGATTCGAGCAGGCGCGAAAAGTCAGCCAGTGGCTTGGGCATAAGCAAACCAAAAGTCGCCTTCTCTGAGCACGCGGCAAAGAGAGAAGGCGACTTGCCCTATCTACAGAAATCAATAGAATAGGTTTAGCCCTCGCCGCGGTCATGCACGGTGCAGGGTTTAGCGGCTAGGTGATGTTAGCGCATCGCCTAGCCGTGTCTGCTTATTCCGTTGGGCAGATTATATTTGATATTGAATATGATGTCAAGACCGTTTTTTGCGCCACCATAATTTGGCGCCGGGTTTGATCCCGGGACGCGGATTTGAATCAAGGTACGCCTTTAGTGAAGGTAAGTAGATGAGCCAGTCGTGCCCGACCTTGCGGGCTTTGATGACCTTGTTCCGCGCCAAGAGTCCCAAATGCGGCTGGGACAATTGGGATTGCTTGCTGGCTTCTTTGGTGGAAATATAATCGTTAATGGATTCCATTTGGAGATTGGGAATAATAATCTTGGTTGCACATGCCCTAGCACTAACATTGTCAAATTATTTGGCGTGTCGCGGATGATTGGCGCGCCGTCGTTCGAGGTCGTCCACGCAATAATTCAAAAACGCGCGCAAACAATCGGTTGAGCAAAAGTAGAATTCAAATTGTCCGGTGTCTACCAGGTCGGCAATTCGGATTGTTGCGAATTCGCCGTGACCGCGCGGATTATTCGGTGTATCGTTTCCATGCCAGCTCAATGTCATAAATGCCGCGTCGTCCTGCGCCATCTCGTAACATTCCGGCGCGGTTGGGCGCATTGCACCGGCGTTGAGAATTGCCATACCGGGCGAGTCGCTCAATTTGTTCTTGCGACACCAGGGGCAAACATGACCGCGCGGAAAGACCACGCGTTTGCCTTTGCAAACCGGGAAACGGATTTTAGGCGGTTGCTTTTTTCTCAGGCGGTTTGATCGGGACACAGTGCGTTTCTCGTTCATTCCTCAAAATTCAAATCAAGCGATAACTGTTGAGCGGATTCTTGCATTGCCTTGATTGTAGGGTCATCCTCGCTCAATGGTTGATCGGCGGTTGATTCCAACTCAAATTGGATTCCCAGGCGCAGATGTTTCAAACGCATACGCGCGGCAGGCGAAACGAAACTGCGAAACAGATCTGACCAACTCTCAGGTGGGACAGCGCCCCTGATCACAATTTTCTTGATGACCTTGCCGGCGCGAGCGATTGGTAGTGTTGGCGGTTGCCCAAACACTGGTGGTTGTGTCCCATCTTCCTGGATGTTAATTGCCCCAGCAGTCGGCGTGCCTGGTTTCTCACTTCCAGCGGGTGGTTGGGGTTGAGCCAGTGGCTCTTCCGTAAATGGCGGGACAATCCACACGCCTTCTTCGCCGGGGTCGAGCGCAATCGCTTCGCCGCACCACCGTTTGGATAAATTGTCCGCGCGCAAGCCGCGTCCAATTCCAATATACCGTTCCTTGCACGCTTGAGATAATCCTTGCGTCACCGCATCGCGTGACGCGATCATTGGCTTGTCAGTGTAACGCATAAATGCTTCAATCGCATCGGACAAACGAATGCCACCTTCCGTTGGCGTCAACCCGGCTTTTTGCAAAGTTACCGGTCCGACTTTTTTGAGGATCCATTCTTCTTCTTCGACCAGGGTTTTCCACACGAGTTGCAAATGCTCGCCAAAATCTTTTTTTGCATCGGTGAGCGCAACCGTGACGACTTTTTGTCCCTCGACGCGCGCGGCGACCGTGTACGCGCTCCCCAGCGTCTCGCGCACACTCGCGCGCGCGGTCTTGAGCCGCTCCACCAATTCGCCCGCTTGCTCGGCATCCAACTGGCTTTTGTAATCGCGCTGAACCGCATCGAGCGTGGTTTCTTCGCGCAATGCTTGGCGCAAACGATTCAAGCCACGGGGAGACGGCGCGAGGAAAAGCAACGTGTTGCGGAAATGGCGTTCGCGTTCGCCGCACTTGTGGCTGAGATCCAAAATCTTTTTCTCAATCGCCGATTGGGTCTCTTCGGAAAACGCAAAGGTCGGGGATAGAATCAACAACGCCAACGATTTTTGCTCGGGCAGATCATTTGCCGGATCGGTCAATACGCGCCACGTCGCGGCACCCAGTTTCGTCAAGCCGGCTTGTTGCTCGACCTGGTCGCGGATCGCGCTATCAAAATCCTGGGTCTCGAAGGATTGGCGATACTGCAGGATGAGTTTGTTCAACGTGGGTTTGACGCCGAACCAATAGCGTTTGCCCAGGTTGCCAGCGCTCGCCGTGTGCAAAAAGAAACCGCGATTTTCTAATTCGAGCAACGCGCCATCGGTATAATTCCAATTGAGCGCGGGACGCGAGCAAACCAGTTTGAGGTCCTTGCTACTGTAGCCGGCGCGATCGCCTTGTCCGCCGAACGAGCCGAGCAAAATCGCGGACGTGAGCGCGGATTGAAGCGCATCAATCGTCCAGCGAATATGCGGCGGTTGAATCAGCCATTGCGCTTGCGTATTGCTCTCGCGTCTTTGCCAAAGATCGCCGACGATGCTCGCGAGCAAACGAAGCACGCCGCGCGTGCGTTGAAAATCGTTGTGGCTACCCCAGCGCAGATAGAGCGCGTCAATCAATTCGGGATGAAACGGGTACGCGCTGATGAGCCGTTCTTTATAGGTCGCTTTGGTTGCATCGCTCGGCAATTCTTTTTCGTGTTGGCGATACATCGCGAGATACGCGGCGGCAATTTTTTCGTGTTCCGCGCGCTCACCCAGGTCTTGAAACAAACGCCGGCGCACAACCTCAAAAATTTCATCGTCCGCGACCGGTTTCAGATCCGCGCCCATTCGTCCAAAGCGTTTTTCCAAGCCCTGCAGAATTTCTTGACCCTTTTCCGATCCCGCCACTTCAAGATGACTTGCCGGCAATGTCGCGACGACCACCGCGCCTTTGACATCACTCACCGCTTGCGTCAATTGCTGTACGAACGAAACGGTTTGATCCGCGAGTGTCGTGTTGCCGACGTTGACCGCCGCCGCGCCCACGCAATAATCCGCGAGTTCGTCAATCAAGATCAAACACGGCGTGGCTTGGCGCAAAATTTCCGTGAACAATCCTTGCGGCACGGTGCGCGCCTGATCGTTTGCCGCGATCTGGTCGTACAGTTCCTTGCCGCCGAGTTGAAACGCGAGTTCGCCCCACAAGGTATGTGTGTGCACGCCGGCTTTGGTTTTACGTCCCTGGGTCGCGTCGCACGTTTGATGCGTAAACACCGCGACGTTGCAGGGTTTCTTGGGCAGTTCGTCGCCAATCACCGCGCGCAGTTCTTTGAACGCCGCCGCTTTGCGAATCACATCCGCGCTTTTCGCCAAATGCCACAGCGCGATGAGCATATGCGTCTTGCCGCCGCCGAACGAAGTTTGCAGACTAATGATGCGGTCGCCGCTATCGCTTGCGCCGGCTAAACTTTTGCCGACGCGCGTGAGCATATTCCGCAAGCCCGCGGTGAGAAAACTTTTCTTGAAAAAAATATCCGGATCGAGATAAACTTCGGGGACATTTTCGCGCGGCACATCGCCGGCGGCGGCTTGCGCGACCGTCCACAGATTCGCGGCAAAGACGGCTTCGGCAAGTTGTCCTTTGCGAATGTCTTCGTGTGGTGTGGCGATGGCGTACCACGGTTGG
>JACRPR010000193.1:0-19493 GCA_016223105.1 Chloroflexota bacterium
ATAAAGTTGCTTTAACGCCTGTTTTATGGCACGATAGCGCCGGAGGTTGTCACTCATGTCTATGCTCCTGTTCTGTGGTGGAACTAGAGCATATCACATGGGTGTCAACCTCTCAACTTACAAAAGTGTACGGTAGTGAAACTTGGAATACACAGGCGACAAAAATAGAAACAGCATTCCCGATGCAAAGGAAATCGGCATCAAGCACCTAGAAGGCGATGGCGATTTTCGCTCTCAAGAATGTATTGAATTGCTGAAGCAAGCCGACATTGTTGTAACCAATCCGCCTTTTTCGTTGTTCAGAGAGTATGTGGCACAACTTATCGGGTACGACAAAAAGTTTTTGATTGTGGGGACTTGGAACGCCATTACATACAAGGAAATTTTCAAACTGGTAAAGGAAAATAAAATATGGATTGGTATAAACAGTAATCGTAACTTTTCAGGATTTATTGTGCCGAAACATTATTCCTTGTATGGATCAGAAGCCCGCGTTGATGAAAATGGGAACAGAATAGTTTCCACTAATAATACGTGTTGGTTTACAAATATGGATAATGCTAAACGCCACGAAGATTTAATACTATTCAAAAAATACAATAAAACCAATTATCCAAAATATGATAACTATGATGCCATTGAAGTGAGCAAGACGGCTGATATTCCGGCGGATTATAAAGGGGTAATGGGAGTACCTGTTACATTTCTTGATAAATATAATCCCGAACAGTTTGAAATAATTGGAAGCAATCGAGGTGTTGATCAAGACCCGAATAGAGTTTACGGAAGAGGTTCATTGCTGAATGGGAAGGAAACATTTAAGCGTTTGTTCATCCGCAATAAAAAAATAGGACGGGTAAAATGAAAATCGAACTCAAAGAAATTACCATCCGTGAATTGGCAAACGGTTACAAGGACAGTGCCGAAGCTGGGGTTGTTGGTTATGGCGGCAAGCTGGATATTCGTCCGCCTTACCAACGGGAATTTATTTACAAGGACAAACAGCGCGACGCCGTAATCAATACCGTCACCAAAAATTTTCCGCTCAATGTAATGTATTGGGCAGTCCGCGAAGACGGCAACTATGAAGTGATCGATGGACAACAACGGACGATTTCGGTTTGCCAGTATGTCATTGGCGATTTTTCTTATCAGAGTTTGTATTTCCACAATCTGCCAAAGGACAAGCAAGAACAAATCCTCAAATACCAGTTGACGGTTTACTTGTGTAGCGGCACAGACAGCGAAAAACTAGAGTGGTTCAGAACCATCAACATTGCCGGAGAAAAATTAACTGACCAGGAATTGCGTAATGCCGTTTATGCCGGTTCGTGGGTTTCCGATGCCAAACGTTATTTCAGCAAGACCGGTTGCGCGGCGTATGGTATTGGTAGCGATTATTTGAACGGCTCACCGATTCGGCAAGAGTATTTGGAAACGGCGATTGATTGGATGTCGAATGGCGAGATTGAAAGTTATATGGCAACGCACCAACACGAAAAGATTGCTGTTGAGTTGTGGAATTACTTTCAATCCGTTATCAATTGGGTTGCGGCAACTTTTACGACTAGACGCAAGTTTATGAAAGGCGTTGAGTGGGGCAAACTCTATAACGAGTTCAAAAACAAAAAGTATGACCCGAAAGCAATAGAAAAAGAAACGGCTAAATTGATTGCGGATGATGATGTAACAAAGAAGAGTGGCATTTATCCCTATATCCTGACCAGAGATGAAAAATATCTTTCCATTCGTGCATTTACTGACAGCATGAAGCAAAAAGTTTATGAACGCCAAAAAGGAATTTGCCCCAAGTGCAAAAAGAAATATGCGCTTGAAGAAATGGAAGCCGATCATATTACTCCCTGGCATGAAGGTGGCAAGACAACCGAAGACAACTGCCAAATGCTTTGTAAAGATGACAACCGACGGAAATCGGGGAAATAGAAAAGCGGCACACAAACGCCAATTGCCTTCAAGTTGGCTTTGACGATCAGAGCAAAAAAGTCCAAATGGAAACGTTGGCGTGCCAAAAAAATTTTAATCGGGCGGAGCGACGCCAAGTGAAAATGGAACAACCTAAAATGTTGAACGATACGGAAATTCGAGTAACCGGCATCGAAGCGTTAAACCGGGCTTTGGGTCCCGCCGCCGCATTGCGATTTCTCACATTGCTCGCACACGAACCAACCGATTACGTAGAAATTTCTCGACGGTTGTATCAAGACCAAACCGTCGAAGAAATTTTTGAACGCGCGAAATCACAATAAGCGAGGTAACGCGATATGCCCGTGCAGGAGGTAATCGTAAAATGGATACCCTAGACACCTATCGTCAGATCATCCAAAACGTCCTCGCCGAATACACGCGCATCCCGTACGCGTATGGGCAACTGGAATGTCGAACCATCTTCGACCGCGATCGCGATAGTTATTTGCTCTTAACCCTGGGTTGGCACGGCATCAAACGAATTCACGGTTGCCTGGTTCACGTTGACATTATTGATGGCAAAGTGTGGATTCAACGCGACGGCACTGAACACGGAATTGCACGCGATCTGGAAAAGGCGGGAATCCCCAAAAAAGATATTGTGCTGGGATTCCAAGCGCCGAATGTAAGAAAGTACACCGAATACGCGGTAGCGTGACGAGCGCAAACGCAAATCGAAAATCAAAAATGACAATCAACTCGAACTCACTCCAAACCGAAACAACGCAATATCTCCAAGACCTCATTCGCATTGACACGACGAATCCACCCGGCAATGAAACGCGCGCGGCGGAATATCTCGCCGCGATTTTCAAACGCGAAGGGATCGAGCCGACGATTCTCGAATCCGCGCCGGGACGCGGCAACCTTGTCGCGCGACTCAAAGGCGATGGACGCGCCGCGCCTTTGCTTTTGATGGTGCATCTCGACGTCGTTACCGCCGAGCCGGAACATTGGTCGCATCCGCCGTTCGGCGGCGAAATCGCTGACGGTTACATCTGGGGGCGCGGCGCGCTCGACACGAAAGAACTCGCGGTGATGGAATTGATCGCGATGTTGCAACTCAAACGCGAGGGCAAGCCGCTTGCGCGCGACATTATTTTTATGGCGAACGCGGACGAAGAGACCGGCGGCAAACTTGGCGCGGGCTGGATGGTGAAAGAACATCCCGATTTGATTCGCGCCGAATACGCGATCAACGAAGGCGGCGGATTCGGGTTCGATGTGCTGGGGCATCGGTTTTACACGGTGCAGACCGGCGAAAAAGGGACCGCGCGATTTACGATCCGCGCGCGCGGCAAACCTGGTCACGGTTCGCAACCGCATCGCGATAACGCGGTGCTCAAACTCGCGGACGCGATCAAAAAAATCGGCGCGGCGGAATTGCCTTTGCATGTTACGCCGACAGTTAAATTTTTCATCGAAGGCATCGCCGCGAAACTCGGCAAACCGGTCGCGCTCGCGCTCAACGCGTTGCTCGATCCGAAAAAACATCGCGCGACGTTGGAGCATCTCCCGCTCGACGAAGGGATGCGCGCGATGTTGTACGCGATGTTGCACAACACCGTAACGCCGACGATGCTCAAAGCCGGGACGAAGATCAATGTGATTCCATCGCTCGCGGAAGGGCAGTGCGACGCGCGCCTGATCCCAGGTCAAACATCCGATCATCTCCGGCGCGAACTCGATCCGATTCTCGGCAACGCGGTCGAGATCGAATTTATGGATGGGACGACCGGTCGCGAGTCGAATCACAAAACGACCTTGTTCGAAACGATCACGCGCGTGATGGCGCGCTATGAACCGAAGGCGACGGTTTTGCCGTACCTCGTCGTCGGCGCGACCGATGCGAAACACATTGGCAAACTCGGCACGCACGTTTACGGTTTCTCGCCGATGTTTATGCCCACGTCCGAACTCGGGCGCGTGCACGCGCACGACGAACGCATCTCGATTGAAAATCTAATGTTCGGCACGCGCGTTTTGTACGATGTGATCAGTGAGTTTTGCGCGAATGGCAAGTGATTTGCAAAGCACCCTGAGCGGAGCGAAGCGAAGCGGAACGCAGTCGAAGGGCGCGATCCGCGTCGCAACGCCGGACGATCTCGCGACGATTTGCGCGCAACGCCGCGCGATGTTTGATGATATGCGCGTCGGCACGCCAAGCGAATTAGATGCCGGCGATGTCGCGTTCAAATCCTGGGTCGTGAATCGGATCGCGACTGGCGAGTATCGCGGCTGGTTCGCGCTCAATGCTCGCGATGAGATTATCGCGGGCGCGGGACTGTGGATCGCGACAATGCCGCCCGGTCCGCGCGATCATACCGAGCGGCGCGGCTACGTGATGAACGTTTACACGCATCCTGATTATCGCCAGCGCGGTCTCGCGCGGCGATTGATGAACGTGATAATGGAATGGTGTCGCGCGAATCAAATTCGAACGATGATGTTGCACGCGAGCGATAAAGGTCGCGCGCTGTACGAATCGCTCGGTTTCAAACAAACGAACGAAATGCGAATAAAATTGAGAGGAGACGCGTAGACGAGGATCGCGTAAATACGTAAACAGGTAAATAGGTAGACAGGTAGCCCAGGTCATTCCCGTTGAGATTGCTCACAGCCCTGAATTGCGCTTTTGGATTCGAGCGTTTACGCGGTGGTTGGTCTGACAAACAACCCGCTAAAGCGTCGAATCCAGATTTCGCAAAACCGCGCGCGGTATACTTGTTTACGTGTTTACCTGTCTACCGGTTTACGCGCGACTTGTCTACCAGTACACAGTCATGATCAAAGCATCCATCATCGGCGGATCCGGTTACGCGGGCGGCGAGCTCGCGCGGATTCTGCTTTCGCACAACCAGGTCGAACTCGCGCAAGTTACGAGCGAATCGCACGTCGGCGAGTATCTTTACAACGTGCATCCGAATTTACGCGCGCGCACCAAGTTGCAATTCACGACGCCGGATCAAATCGCGCCGTGCGACGTCTTGTTTATCGGCTTGCCGCACGGCGAAGCGCAAAAACGAATTGAGACGCTCGCGCAACTCGCACCGAAAATTGTTGATCTCTCCGCCGATTTTCGTTTGCGCGATCTCGACACCTACAAAAAATGGTACGAAGAAGATCATCACGCGCCGAACTGGGTCGGCAAATTTGTGTACGGCTTGCCGGAATTGCATCGCGAAGAAATGAAAACCGCGAGTTACATCAGCGGAGTTGGATGCAACGCGACGGCGTCGATCCTCGCGCTCTTGCCGCTCACGCGCGCGAACTTGCTTGACACAGCGAAAGCGATCATCGTTGACATCAAAGTTGGATCGTCCGAAGGCGGCAACTCGCCCTCGCTCGCGTCGCATCATCCCGAACGCTCCGGTTCGGTGCGTTCGTTCGCGCCGGTCAAACATCGCCACGCCGCCGAAGTCGAACAGGAACTCGGTTTGGAAAATGTGCATCTTTCGATCACGTCCATCGAAATGGTGCGCGGCGTGCTGGCAACCGCGCATTGTTTTCTAAAACCTGGGACAAGCGAAAAAGATTTGTGGCGCGCGTATCGCGGCGCGTATCGCGATGAGCCGTTCGTGCGAATCGTCAAAGACAAGACCGGGATTTATCGTTATCCCGAACCGAAAATTTTGACCGGCTCGAATTACGCGGATGTCGGATTTGAAATTGACGAGCAGATCGGGCGCGCGGTCTCGCTCTGTGCGATTGACAACCTGATGAAAGGCGCGGCGGGCAGTGCGGTGCAAGCGATGAATTTGATGTGCGGATTTGCGGAAACACAGGGTTTGGAATTCGCGGGACTGCACCCAATTTAATTTCTGATCTTTGATTTCTGATTTCTGATTGAGGAGCAAACAATGTCCACGATGACTCAACAAGAATTGAAACACCGAACGAAACAATTTGCGCTTCGCGCGATTTACTTGTCAGAGGCATTGCCGCAAACTCGAACTGGCAATGTCATCGCCAATCAGTTGCTTCGGTCTGGCACGTCAGTCGGCGCGAATTATCGCTCGGCGTGTCGCGCGCGTTCGACCAAAGATTTTATCAACAAATTGGGCGTGGTGATTGAAGAGGGCGATGAATCGGGTTATTGGATCGAATTGATTGTGGAAGCGAAATTGATGTCCGAAAAAAGAGTCGCGGCGCTTTTGAAAGAATCGAATGAATTGGTGGCGATTTTTACCGCGTCGCATAAAACGGCAAAAGCCAGGATGCGCCGAACAAATCAGAAATCAGCAATCGGAAATCAGAAATGATGGTAGTAAAAATCGGTGGCTCACGCGGCATCAATCTCGATTACGTTTGTGCGGCAACTCGGTCAGCCGGCGAAACACGTTACCTCACCGCAAGGTTTCACGTCGCGCTACACGGATCGTGCGACGCTCGAAATTTACGTGATGGCGGCGTGCGGAAAAATCAACACGTTCCTGGTCGAACGCTTACAAAAACTGGGCGTCAACGCGATTGGCTTGTCCGGCGTGGATGGTCGTTTAATGGAGGGCGCGCGCAAGGACGCGATTCGCATTGTCGAAAATGGTCGCCAAAGAATTTTGCGCGATGATTACACCGGCAAAGTCGAAAAGGTAAACGCCGATTTGTTGCGCGTTCTGCTTGAGCGCAATTACGTGCCGGTGATCGCGCCGCTCGCAATCAGTTACCAGGGCGACGCTCTCAACGTGGACGGTGATCGCGCGTCGGCGATGATCGCGGGCGCGCTCGGCGCGGATCAACTGATCATCTTGACGAACGTGCCCGGCTTGCTCCAAAATTTCCCGGACGAAGCATCGCTCATCGCGAAAATTGACAAGCATCGCGTCGAGCAGTCCATCAGTTTTGCGGAAGGGCGGATGAAGAAAAAAGTGTTGGGCGCGAGTGAAGCGCTCGCGCTCAATGTGCGCCAGGTGATTTTTGCAGATGGGCGCGTCGAGCAACCGATTCAACGGGCGTTGGAAGGTATGGGGACGGTGATTGAATAGATTTCAGATTTTCGATTTCTGATTTTCGATTTGCGCTATCGGCGCGGGTTAAATCGAAAATCAGAAATCAGAAATCGAAAATTGTTGTTGACTCGATTCCGTTGCCGAAATAAAACACCCTCACCTATCCTGCGCGCTAGGCACAGGAAAGCCGCCACTATGGTCATCCCAACGGGGAGCCAGCAGAGGGCGACCGTGTCGGTGAGGGCGGGTAAAACGGTTGAACCGTTTTATTTCGAGAGCGCCTTTCGATGCTCTGTCTTTCGAGAATGAGTGTACTACAAATCAAAATGAGAGTCAAGCCGAATTGAGCACATCCGCAATTGTATACGCGATTGGCGCGTTCATCTGTCTCGCGTCCGCCGATTTTTTTCTGAAACTGTCGGCGGGCAGAATCAGCAGTAGTCTCGGCACGCTGATTTACGCGATCACCGCAGTTGTCCCTGCCGCGATCTGGGTCGCGTGGCAAAAATTTTCGAACGAGCCGTTGCAGATTACGCGCGAAGGCGCGCTTGCATCGATCGCGGTCGGGATTTCGTTCAGTCTCGTCGTCGTGTTTCTCTCGCTCACGTTTGCGAACGGCGCGAACCTTTCGATTGCTTCGCCGGTGATTCGCTTGCTTGGCATCGTGCTTGCATCATCGCTCGGCATCCTGGTTTTGGGCGAAACGGTAACGTGGCGTTACGCGTTCGGCGTCGCGCTGACGTTTGCCGGGATTTATTTCATCGTTACGCGTTAGTGTTTCGGCGGCTTGTTCAACTGATCGTCGTACTTTTTCAAGAGATCATCCAACGCTTCGCGCAGTAACGTCGCTTCGTTCCGCTTCACTTTTTTCGCGAGCGCGGCAAGTCGTTCGAGTTGCGGCGCGGTGTAATAACTTGTCTTGGTGATCATGCGACTGTCCGCGAGCGGAATCGAAATTTTATTGCGCCCGGTTGTTTTGGCGAGATACAATGCCTGATCGGCTTCGCGCATCAACTCGACATCGTTCTTGGCGTGCGCCGGAAACGCGGCGAGTCCAAGCGAAACGGTTAAGCGCACGTTCGGATGTTTCTTGAATTTGATCGCCGCGATTTGCCGACGCAATTCTTCCGCGAGCGTGAACGCATCGTCAAGGCGCGTTTCGGGAAGCGCCGCGCAAAATTCGTCGCCGCCATAACGCGACACGGCCGCGTTCGCGGGCGTGGCATTCTGCATTGCGCGCGCGATCTCGATCAACACCTGGTCGCCAAACTCGCGCCCGTGATTCGTGTTGATGCCGAGAAAATTGTCGGTGTCGAGCAGGAACAAACAGAGTGGCGCGCCGCTGGCTTGCGCTTCGGGTAAAAGTTTTTCGCGCAAGAGATGGCGAAAGTACGCGGCGGTGACCAAGCCGGTCAGTTGATCCGTGGTCGGCAGTTCAAACGTTTTGGGGTAACGCATCGGAACCTCCATGGAATGTTGGGCAAATTTGTAAATTTGCCGTACGTCAATATATGTCTGCTAACATACAGACGTATATTATAGTATGTATGGCGATTTGTCAACCACCCAAACGGGTGTTCAGGAGTGAGTATGTCCATTGCGGAAATCGAATCCAAATACACCTCCGGGGTCTACACCAAACGACCGCTGGCGATGGTGCGTGGCAAGGGCGCGCATCTGTGGGATGCGGAGGGCAAAGAGTACATTGATTGCGTCGGCGGGCAGGGCGCGGCGAATGTCGGGCATGCGAATCCCGCGGTCGCGGACGCGATTGCGGAACAGGCGCGTACGCTGATCTCGCTCACCGAAATTTTTTACAACGACAAGCGCGCGGCGATGGAAGAAAAATTGATCGCGATCGCGCCGAACAAGGCGAACCGCGTCTTTCTCTCTAATTCCGGCGCGGAGGCAATCGAAGCCGCGATCAAATTCGCGCGCTATACGACCGGGCGCACCGGCATCGTCGCGATGATGCGCGGATTTCACGGGCGCACAATGGGCGCGCTCTCCGCAACCTACGAACCGAAATATCGCGATCCGTTTGTGCCGCTCGTGCCCGGTTTCTCGCACATTCCGTTCGACAATCTCGACAAGGCGCGCGCGGCGATCACGGAAGAAACCGCCGGCGTGATCGTCGAAATCGTGCAGGGCGAAGGCGGCGTGCGTCCGGCATCGCGCGAATTTTTGCTTGGCTTGCAAGACCTGTGCCGCGAACGCGGCGCGATGTTGATCGCGGATGAAGTGCAAACCGGGTTTGGGCGCACCGGTAAAATGTTCGCGAGCGAGCATTACGGACTCGACGCCGATCTCGTTGCGGTCGCGAAATCCATCGCCGGCGGAATGCCGATGGGCGCGACGTTGATCGGCGAACGCGTCAAAAAACTCGAACCGATGATTCACGGCTCGACGTTCGGCGGGAATCCGCTCGCGTGCGCGGCGGGGCTTGCCGCGATCGGTTTTATCGAAAAAGAAAATTTGCCGGCGCGCGCCGCCGAACTTGGCGCGTACACGATGGGACGCTTGCAACGGATCGAGTCGCCGGTCATTCGTGAAGTGCGCGGAATGGGTTTGTTGATCGGTGTCGAGTTGAAACAAAAAGTAACGCCGTACCTCGCGGCTTTGATGGAGCGCGGCGTGCTGGCTCTGCCCGCCGGTCTCAATGTTCTGCGTTTGCTCCCGCCGCTCGTGATCGAAAAAAGCGATCTCGATATTGTGGTGGACACGATTGAACAAGTGCTGAATCAATCGAACGATGCCAACTGAATCCGCGAGTGCAATCGTCTTTAGCCCGGATCGCAAACAAGTGTTGCTGATCAAGCGCGAAGATTTTCGCATCTGGGTTTTGCCCGGCGGCGGAATCGAACCGGGTGAAACGCACGAGCAAGCCGCGATTCGCGAAACGCGCGAAGAGACCGGTTACGAAATCGCGATTGATCGTTTGGTCGGACGCTATTGGCATCCGCAATCACCGCGCGGCGGTGATCGCAGATTTTTGTTCGAGGGACATATCATCGGCGGTGCGGCGATTCAGAATGGACCCGAAACGCGCGGTGTTGAATTTTTTCCGGTGAACGCATTGCCTGCGCGCACAATTCCGTGGTTGAAAGAGTTTGTCGCGGACGCGTTGGCAAATTCAAATGTCATTGAGCGCACGCAACGTTTGCCACTCTGGATGTTTGTAACGCTTCGCGTCGGCATCATCTTGCGCGATTTACGAAATCGTTATTTACGAAAAAATGAATCACATTGATTTGCTTCACGGTCTCGTAAAAATTTATAGCCCCTCGACCCAGGAGCGCGCCGTGTCCGATTATCTCGTCGCGCAAATGCGCGCGCTCGGTTTTCGCGCGTTCGTGGACGATGTGGGCAACGCGGTTGGCATTCTCGGCGATGGCGCGCGCGATGTGGTTTTACTCGGACACATTGACACCTTTCACGGTTTCATCGAACCGCGCATCGCAGATGGAAAATTGTATGGACGCGGATCGGTGGACGCGAAAGGGTGTCTCGCGACATTTGTTTCCGCGTGCGCGCGTGTCGGGGCGCGCGACGGAGTTCGCTTTGTCGTGATCGGCGCGGTCGAAGAAGAGTGCGCGACTTCGAAAGGCGCGCGCTTTGCGATCACGCAGTATCGTCCCGATTTTTGTATCATCGGCGAGCCGAGCGGCTGGGATCGCATCACGCTCGGTTACAAAGGGCGCGTGCTGGTGGATTACGAAATCGCGCAAGCAATGACGCACACCGCGAGCGCGACGCGTCCACCGGCAGAAGAGGCAATCGCGTTTTGGAACCGGCTCACCGCGTTCGCCGCCGAGTACAATCGCGACAAGCCGCGCGTATTCGATCAACTCGATCCGTCTCTGCGCGCGATCAACACAAACGACGACGGGTTCACCGATCGCGTCGCGATGCGAATCGGTGTGCGCGTGCCGATGGGCTTGACGATCGCGCAAGTCGAAAATGACATCGCGCAATTCGCGGACGGCGCGCGCGTCGAATTTTCGAGCGAAGAAGAACCGTTCCGCGCCGAAAAAAATAACGCGCTCGTGCGCGCGTTTCTTTCTGCCATCCGTGGCGCGGGCGGCTCGCCTGCATTCACGGTGAAAACCGGGACAGCCGATATGAACATTGCGGGACCCGCGTGGCAATGTCCCATCGTCGCGTACGGTCCCGGCGATTCCGCGCTCGATCACACGCCGAACGAGCATCTCGATTTAGCGGAATATGCACGCGCGATTGATGTGCTCGCGCGCGTGCTTGCGGTTTTGTGAACGGAGGCAAATATGCAATGGGATGAAATTCGCACGCGTTATCCGCAACAATGGTTGTTGATCGAAGCGATTCAGGCACATTCAGAATCAAGTCGGCGGATTCTCGATCAACTTGCAGTGGTCAATTCATTTTCCGATTCGGTCGCGGCGATGCAAACATATTCGCAATTGCATCATCAGTTTCCCGAACGTGAATTGTACGTTTTCCACACGAGCCGCGAAAATTTAGAAATTACCGAACGTCGCTGGATGGGCATTCGAGGTCGCCAATGAAAATTCAGTTGCGCGATGGTTTGCCTTTTGTTTCGGTTTCGCTGATGGTTGATGGAAAGCAGATCACTTGCGCGAATGTTTTGCTCGATACCGGTTCGGCGGGAACTGTTTTTGCCGCCGCGCATGCGCTGGCGATCGGATTGCGGTACGAGCCATCCGATGCCGCGCATCGGATTTGCGGCGTAGGCGGAACCGAGTTTGTGTTTAGCAAGCAAGTTGACCTGGTGCGCGTCGGCGATCTCGCCGCGAAAAATTTTAGCATTGAGGTTGGCGCGATGGATTATGGTTTTGAAATGGACGGAATCATTGGCGTAGATTGGCTTACTCAGGTTGGCGCGGTGATTGATCTCGCGCAATTGGAGATTCGTTGATGGACACCGTAGATTTCAATTGCATCTTTTGCGCGATTGCCGCGCGGCGCGCGCCCGCGGCGCTGATTTACGAAAACGAGCACGCGCTCGCGTTTCTCGATCTGCACCCGATTGTCGAAGGGCACACGTTGATCATCCCGCGCGAACACGCGCGCAACCTATTCGATTTCGATGACGCGAGCGGGCAAGGTGTGATGCGCGCGGCGCGCATTGTCGCGCGCGCGGTTCGCGCGACGTACAATGCGGATGGAATGAATTTGTTTCAATCGTCCGAACGCGCCGCCGGGCAGGACGTGTTCCATTTTCATTTTCATCTCGTCCCGCGTTTTGCGAACGACGGCTTGATGGGCACGCGCGACGGCGGCGAACGAATCACGCGTTGGCGCGCGCGCGGCAATCCCGCGCGCGCGGAACTCGACGCGATTGCCGCGCACATTCGCGCGCACATCGCAACCGGTTGAAATGGACGCCGGCGATATCGTCCTGGTCGCACTGCTCAATAGCCCGCGCGATCTCGAACTCGCGCGGCGCGACCATTGGTACCGCATCCCGGCGAAACACGCGCCCGCGCATCTCACGCGCACGCGCTATCTCGCGTTTTATCTGACGCGCGCGTTCGGCGATCACAAATGGACGATTCGCGAGTACGCGCCGGTGCGCGGGCACGAATTGGTGCGGCGTCGCGATCTTTTCCCAGATGAATCGGATCATCCGCGCGCGGACGACGCGTATTACAAATTGCAAATCGGTCGCTTGATCGCACTGCCGAAACCGATTGTGAGCCGGCGCAGTCGCCGCGCCTTGTTCGTGTGGACGACCGGCGATAAATTTTCGCGCGCGGTCGAACTCAACGATTTGCTCGGCAAGGGCGAGGCGGATGACGCGTTGTGGCGCGCGCTCAAAGACGCGCACATCGGCGGCGAACGCCACATCGTTTTGCGCGATGCCCGCGCGCGTTATCGCGTTGATTTTTGGATTCCGTGCGCGCGCGGCAATCTCGCGGTGATCGTCGCGGACGCATCGCGCAAGTTACCCAAGACAAAATTGGCGCGCGCATTACGATTTTCGACCGGCGAAATCGAAAATGATTGCGCGGGTTGCGCGGATCAAATCGAAAAAATCGTACGTGAACTCGGCGGAACAAAATACACGGTGGAGTGAACCATGAGCATCCTGATTGACAAGAAAACCAAATTGATTGTGCAAGGCATCACCGGGCGCGAAGGCGAATTTCACGCGCGGCAAATGATCGAGTACGGCACGCAGGTCGTCGGCGGAATGACGCCGGGACGCGGCGGCGAAACCGCGCTCGGCGTGCCGGTCTTTGACACGATGGAACAAGCGGTCGCTAAAACCGGCGCGAACGCGTCGGTGATCTACGTGCCCGCGCGCGGCGCGGCAGACGCGATTCTCGAAGCCGCCGACGCGGGCATCGCGCTCGTCGTCTGCATCACCGAAGGCGTGCCGGTTGTGGATATGATGCGCGTCGCGCGACGCCTCGCGGAAACCGGGACGCGCTTGATCGGTCCGAATTGTCCGGGATTAATCTCGCCGGGCAAATCGAAAGTTGGAATCATTCCTGGGAACATTTGCAAGCCCGGTCCGGTCGGTTTGGTTTCGCGCAGTGGCACACTGACGTACGAAGTAATTCACGCGCTCTCGCAACGCAAGATCGGACAATCCACTTGTGTTGGCATTGGCGGCGATCCAGTGCACGGTCTTGGATATATCGAGACGCTCGAATTGTTTGATGCCGATCCGCAAACAAAAATCATCGCGCTGATTGGCGAGATTGGCGGAACGGACGAAGAAAAAGCCGCCGAGTACATCAAAAAGAAAATGACGAAACCGGTTGTTGCATTTGTCGCGGGACAGACCGCGCCGCCCGGCAAACGCATGGGCCACGCGGGCGCGATCATCGAAGGCGGCACGGGGACGGCGGCGGAAAAAATCGCGGCGTTCAAACGCGCGGGCGTGCCGGTCGCGCGTTTTCCCGGCGAGGTCGCGGAATTGATCGCGGCGAAACTCGCGACGAAATCAAAAAGCCGGTCGGTTGCGAAAAAGAAAAAGTAAAACGTAAAGCGTAAAACGTAAATCGTAAATCGAAACATCAACGCCCGAAAGAAAAACCGACGTTGATTTTTGTCCCGACAGAACCAGAGGTGTGAAATGAACATCCTCGATCAAGTGATTTCCTTCATTGCCGATCAAAACGTGGACGCGTATCTCGTCGGCGGTTTGGTGCGCGATCAATTGCTCGCGCGTCCCGTCCGCGATATTGATCTCGCGATTGACGGCGACGCGTCGGCGGTCGCGCGCGAATTCGCGAATGTACGCGGCGGCGCGTTCTATGTAATGGACGAGGAACACAATGTCGCGCGCGTGATTCTCGAAGACACGTACATTGATTTCGCGCAGTTGCGCGGCGATCTGCGCGCCGATCTCGCGACGCGCGATTTCACGATCAACGCGATGGCGCGCCAACTCGGCACGAACGAGTTGAGCGATCCGTTTCACGGACAAAAACATTTGCACGCGAAACAAGTCTGCGCGGTAACGGACGAAGCGTTTCAAAATGATCCGGTGCGCTTACTGCGCGCGATTCGGATCGCGGGCGAACTCGGTTTTGCCGTCGGAGGACACACGGAAAAATTGATGGCGCGCGACGCGCATCTACTCGCGTTCGCTTCGATGGAACGCGCGCGCGATGAACTGTGCAAAATTCTCGCGCAAACCAATCACGTCGCGTTGTTGCGCTACGCCGATCATCTCGGCTTGTTGACCGCACTGTTGCCGGAACTGACCGCGCTCCGCAATGTCGAGCAAACCGCGCCGCATGTGTTCCCGGTATTCGACCATACCTTGCGCGTCGCGGACGAACTCGAAGCGATTCAGGCGCGCGGTTATGCCGAAATCGGCGACGGCGAATTTATCGCGGAACTGCAAACGCATTTCGCGCAAATCGTTTCCGCCGAACGCACGCGTGGAACATTGTTGCGCTTTGCCGCGCTCGCACACGACATCGGCAAAGCCGCAACGCGTTCGGTGGACGAGGCGGGCGCGGTGCATTTTTATCAACACGAAACGCGCGGCGCGGAAATGGTCGAAACGCTGATGCGGCGTTTGCGCTTTAGCAACGCCGAAATCGAAATCGTCCAGCGTGTTGTGTTAAATCATTTACGCCCGACCTGGCTCGAGCGCGAAGCGCGCGTTTCAAATCGCGCGGCGCATCGTTTCTTTCGCGACGCGGGCGATGCCGGGATTGATGTCTGCGCGCTCGCACTCGCGGATCGGCGTGGGACGTACGCGCCAAATGCGTGGGACGACGCGGACGCGTTGACGAAGCAAGTGTGCGCGCGTTTGCTCGAACCGTACTTTCGCGCGCGCGAAACCGTGATCGCGCCGCCGGCGTTGATTGACGGACGAATGTTGATGCGCGAACTAAATCTCGAACCGGGCAAACGGATCGGCGAACTGCTCGACGCGATCCGCGAAGCGCAAGCCGAAGGCGAAGTGAAATCGCGCGAGGATGCGATCGCGTTCGCGCGCACATTCGTCAATCCGAAATCCGAAATCTGAAATTCGAAATGGAACTTGAAGTCGCGGTTGCCAAAGTTTCAAAATGGGCGGTGCGCGAATCCGGCGATACGCTTGAAATGATCGAGCGACCGCACGGCGGTTTGTCGTTCGTGTTGGTGGACGGACAACACACCGGGCGCGGCGCGAAACAAATTTCGAACCTGGTCGCGCGCAAAGCGATCGCTCTGCTCGCCGAAGGCGTGCGCGATGGCGCGGCGGCGCGCGCGGCGCACGATTATTTGTACACGCAACACGACGGCAAAGTGTCGGCGGAACTGCACATCGTCTCGGTTGATCTGGTGAGCAAGACGATTGTGATCTCGCGCAACAGTCATTGCCCCGCGATCATCGGCGACGCGGAAAACATTCAATTGCTCGATCAAAAATCGGAAGCGATTGGCGTGCATCGGCGGATGAAGCCGGTCGTGAACGAATTGCCCCTCAAACTGCACACAACCATTATTGTTTTTACGGACGGAGTTCTCGATGCGGGTGTGCGGCACGGTCACCAATTCGATGTTGCCGCGTTCGCCGCACGACAATTACGCGATCCGAACATTGGCGCGCCACAGTTGGCGGACGCGATCCTTGCGCGCGCGATTGAATTGGATCGCGGCAGACCGGGGGACGATACGAGTGTGCTGGTGATGCGCGTTGCGCCGCGCGAGAACGCGGATGACGCGCGGCGTTTGAGTTTGCGTTTTCCGATTGAGTGAGGTGAAGATGAAAAAGATGCGTGAGACCCAGGCGGCGTACACGCCGAATTCAAGTTTGACGATTGCGCTCCCGGAAATCGTCGCGAAGGATTTAAACGCGATCGCAAAATCGGAAGGCATCGCGGTTGATCAAGTGGTGGGCAACGCGATCGCGTCGTATCGCCGCGAACTTGGACACCGGAAAATTGAAGCCGAGATCGAAGCGTACCATCGCAAGTATCCGCGTTTGCGCGCCAGGTACTTGGGCAAATATATCGCGATGCACAATGGGCGCGTGGTGGATCATGATCAAGATCCGAGTGCACTTTATTTGCGTATTCGCAAACGTTTTGGTAACACGCCGGTCTTGATGCGTCAAGTCGAAAATGTGGTCGAACGCGAAATTGTGATTCGGAGTCCGCGTTTGGAGCCGGTTAAATGACAATCCACGCGTATAGCCGCGCCTATTCTCCCGCGATTTCAACACTTGAAATATATCTCAGTTTGCCAAGCGAGTCGCCGCTTGCCGGACCACTCATCGCGATTGTTGACACGGGAGCCGATGGGACGCTCGTGCCGGCTAAAACGCTTGTGCCTTTTCAGTCGGCGGAAACCGATCGGACGTGGATTGTGAGTCAATGGGGTGAGCGGCAATTAGCAAGATCGTATATGCTCGATCTTCACATCGGCGATTTGCGTTTGCCCGCGATGCGCGTCGTGAGCGATGATCGCGGAAATGAAGTGATCCTGGGTCGCGACATTCTCAACAAACTCCGGCTCTTGCTCGACGGTCCCGCGCAAACAACCGAAATTTTGGAAGCGAAACAAAAACGGAAATGAAAATCGCAATTGTCGGTCCGTGCGCCGCCGGAAAAACTACGCTCGAAGCGAATCTCGCACAACGCGGCTACGACGCGCATGCGATTGTGCAAGAACATTCCGGCGTGCAAACAATGTGGCAACAGATCACGCGCCCGGACATTATGATTTATCTCGACGCGAACATCGCGACGATCAACGCGCGGCGCAAAACGAATTGGGAACCGAGTTATCTCGCCGAAATGAATCGCCGCCTCACGCACGCCCGCACCCACGCACATTTTTTCCTCGACACGAACAACCTCACGATTGAAGATGTCCTCGCGCAAGTTCTCAAATTTCTCGAACTGCCCCAAATCGAAAATCCGAAATCGGAAATCTAAACTTGACTGATTTGCCACATTTGCCCACTTGATTTATAATCGCTTGCGTTTTGTCCAAAATCATTTTTGCATAAAGGATAGAAATGCGCGAACGAAACTATGCTCTGCTGATTGCGATTATTTTTCTCGCGTTGCTTGCCGCGTGGATTGTGATGCCAGATAATCCGGGCTTGCGCGTCGGACCGATCAACAAAGAAATCAAAGTGCACGAAGGTCTCGATCTGCAAGGGGGCTTGCAAGTTTTACTGCAAGCCGATGTAACCGACTGCGCGAGCGTTACCAGTGATTCGATGGACTCCGCCAAAGCGATTGTCGAAAATCGCGTCAACGCGCTCGGCGTTGCCGAACCGTTGATTCAACGGCAAGGCGCGTGCCGCATCGTCGTCGAATTGCCCGGGCTTGCCAATCCCGACGAAGCGATTCGCACGTTTGGAAATACCGGCTTACTCGAATTTGTTGATGCCGGTGACACGCCACTCGCCGCAGGGCAACTCGTTCAAACGACTGGCATCGCGACCGTGGTTTTGCCCGGCGCGCCGGTCCCGACGATTGTGCCAACGCCTGCCGCGACCGTTACTGCGACGACGCCGATTACCGGTCCCCTCCCGGTCGCCGCGACGATTTATCGCACCGTGATGACCGGGCGCGAATTGCGTTCAGCGAGTGTCGCGTTCCAGCAAACGACGAGCCAGCCGTACATTCAATTTGAATTGACGAATGATGGCGCGAAAATTTTTGGCGCACACACCACGAACAGTGTCAACAAATATCTTGCAATCACGATTGACAAGCGCGTGATTTCATCGCCAGTCATTCGGAGCGCGATCACCGAAGGCAGTGGCATCATCGAAGGGCAGTTCACGCTCGACGAAGCGCAACGCCTCGCGATTCAACTCAAGTACGGTTCGCTCCCGGTGCCGCTCAAAGTTGTTGAATCGAAAACCGTGGGACCGACGCTCGGTCGCGATTCGGTTTCTAAAAGCATTACCGCGGGCGTAATCGGTTTGCTCATCGTCGCGCTGTTCATGCTGTTGTACTATCGTTTGCCCGGTTTGCTCGCCGACATCGCGCTCGTGATTTATGCGTTGATCGTGTTCGCGATTTACAAATTTGGAATTCCCGGCATCATTCCGTACGTTACACTCACGCTTCCGGGCATCGCCGGTTTTATTCTCTCGGTCGGTATGGCGGTGGACGCGAACATTTTGATTTTCGAGCGAATGAAAGAAGAACTGCGCGCGGGGCGCACGCTCGCGCTTGCGATTGAAGCCGGCTTTCAACGCGCGTGGACTTCAATTCGCGATTCGAATATCTCGACGCTGATCACCTGTGGCATCCTGCTCTGGTTCGGCGCGAGTTTCGGCGCGAGCATCGTCGCCGGGTTTGCGCTCACGTTGGCGATTGGCGTGCTCGTCAGTCTCTTCACCGCGATCACCGTCACGCGCACCTTTTTGCGCTTGACGATGGATATGAACGTAACTGAAAATCACTGGTGGTTTGGAGTGTAAACGCGCAAGACCTTCCAGGTTTCAAAAACCTGGAAGGTCTTTTTATTACCGGAAAAAAACGCCCCCGTCGCTTTCACGACGGGGACGTTTTAGGAAGGAGGGAGGAGCACAATGGGCCGCACCGCCCGTTTGACTCCACGCTTAATATCGCAAGTGCAAGTCCAAGTCCGGTCAAAGCGCAGTCAAATCTCCGTGCAAAAAATCACGAACGTGACAGAGCGCGTGGCGTAGGGGCGAAGCATTTTTTCACCGCGCGCGGTGAAAAAATGCTTCGCCCCTACATCTCGAACCATAACTGCTTTGCCATTTCAATTAAAATGTGCTACAATCCGCGCCGCTCGCGTAGAAACATTTCGAATTTTTGGGAGGTCTCGTGCTCGACATTGTTGGCAAGCGCTATTGGTACTTTGCAATTTCATTATTGGTCATCCTTCCCGGTTTAATCGCGATGGGTGTGCATTGGGGACAAACCGGCCAGCCCTTTCGACTCGCGATTGATTTCACCGGCGGCACCTTGCTCGAATTAAAATTCGACAAGCCGCAAACTTTTCCAACGGATGAAGTCGTGCGCGTCTTTAGTCAATTCGATTTGAGCACGAGCGAAGTCGTCGTTCAACAATCCGGCGCGGATACGCTCGTCATCCGCACGAAAGAAATTGAAA
>JACRPR010000193.1:19531-21411 GCA_016223105.1 Chloroflexota bacterium
GAAAGAAATTGACAACGCGACCAAAGTCAAAGCCGTAGAAGCGCTCGGCGAAAAATTCGGCAAGTCCACCGAACTGCGCGCCGAGTCGGTCGGTCCCGCGATTGGCACCGAAATCGCGCAACGCGCGGCGGGCGCGGTCGTCCTCGCGACGGTTGCGATTTTGCTCTACATCACTTGGGCTTTTCGCCATGTGCCCAGCCCGTTTCGCTACGGCGTCTGCGCGATCATCGCGCTCGTGCATGATGTCATGGTTTTGCTCGGCGCAATGTCCATTTTCGGATTGCTGTTCAATTGGGAAGTGGATGCCTTGTTTCTCACCGCGACTTTGACGGTGATCGGTTTATCGGTTCACGATACGATTGTCGTGTTCGACCGCATCCGCGAAAACATCGCGCGGATGCGCGGGCTTGCGTTTGATCAAGTCGTCAACCACAGCATCATGCAAACCCTCGACCGCTCGATCAACACCGTGCTGACAACCTTGTTCACGCTTGCCGCGATCGTTCTTTTCGGCGGTTTGACGATTCGACACTTTGCCGTCATTCTGTTCCTCGGCATTTTCAGCGGAATGTACTCGTCGATCTTTAACGCCGCGCCGCTCCTCGTGGTGTGGGAGAATGGCGAACTCGGAAAATTTTTCCGACGCAACCGCGACGGAAAAAATCAAGCGACCGCATAAAAAAATCGAGCCACGCGAATTTCGCGTGGCTCGATTTTTATTTATTTTTGCCCTTGCCATTATTCTTGTCCTGGTTATTCCCCTTGTCCTCCGGTTTGTGGTCGCCGCTTTTGCCCGGCGCAGAATCCGATTTGTCCTTGTCTGGTTTGGATTCTTTCATCACTTCGCCGAGATTCGGTTCTAACTTGCCCGGTTGCAATCCCAGGTCTTTGATGATCTCACCCCAGCCCTTGCCGGCTTCAACCAGCGCGAAAATTTCCGCGACTGTTTTGCCGGTCTCTTGCGCGAGCGCGTATGCTTTGACAATTTCGCCGTATCCAAATCCTTTGGTATGCCACTCAACCACATTTGCAACATTCACCTCAAAATGATCGGCGATGGCTTGCGGAACTTGTTTACTTTCTTCCGTCGGTTCGACCGTTGTCGTTACCGTCGCGCCCACGCCCGAGTTCGATCCCGACGCGGCGAACACGCTGGTCGTTATGCTCAAGCCGAGTAGAATGGCAAAAGCAAAGACGACAAATTTCAATCGTTTCATTTTTTCCTCCTGTTCCAAACGCGAAAAATACATTTGGCACACGCGCATTATACCACGAGTTTGGACGCGGTGAAGGGGCAAAACATTTTTCATCTCGAGTGGGGCGAAGTAAAAGCGCAGAATAAAAAATGCTTCGCCTCAACTTTTTGCTTTGACGCTCTGCGCCGGTTGTGATAAGATGCGCCGCGTGAATTCCGCAATCAATGTCCGCGCCGCGCGCGCGGAAGACAAAAGCGCGATCCTTGCGTTTTGCCAAAACACATTTCACTGGGGCGATTACATCGGCGACGCCTGGGACGGCTGGCTCGCGGATTCGACCGGGCAAATGTTCGTCGGCAGTGTTGACGACAAGCCGGTCGGACTCGTCCACGTAAAAATTTTGGAAGGCGGCGTCGGTTGGCTGGAGGGAATGCGCGTCCATCCCGATTTTCGGCGGCACGGCATTTCAACCGCGCTGGATCGCGCGGGACACAATTTCGCGCGCGGTCGCGATTGTCGCGTCGCGCGACTCGTAACGAGCGAAAAAAATATCGCGGCGCAAAAAACGATTGCGACCCAGGGGTACGAAATCATCGCGCGCTTTGGCGAGTGGAGTGCCCAGCCCGCGCCCGGCGAGTGCGCGCGCATCGCGACGTTGGATGACGCGGAAAAAATTTTGGAACA
>JACRPR010000194.1 GCA_016223105.1 Chloroflexota bacterium
GCGTGTGAATAATTTCGGAGCGGTGGGGGATGTTTGGTAGAGTCATTGGAATTTGGAAATTGGAAGTTGGAAATTGGAAGTTGGAGATTAGAAGTTGGAGATTAGAAGTTGGAGGTTGGCGAGCAATCGCTGGAATCGAGCGTTTACGCGGTGGCTGGCTCGAACACGCAACCCGCTAAAGCGTCGAATCCCAGTAACGAACAATCCAATTTCCAACATCCAACATCCAACTTCCACCATCAATCTCTTAGCAACTCACGCGCAATAATGTTGCGCTGAATCTGGCTCGTGCCTTCGTAAATCTGAATGATCTTGGAATCGCGCATCAATTTTTCAACCGGGTAATCTTTGATGTAGCCATAGCCGCCAAAAATTTGCACGGCATCGGTCGCGATTTTCATCGCGGCGTCGGCGGCGAACGCTTTTGCAAACGCGGCAAGTTTTGTGTTTGGCTGTCCCTGGTCAACCGCCGATGCCGCGCGCCAGGTCAACAACCGCGCGGCTTCCACATTCATCGCCATTTCCGCGATCAAATGTCCAATCGCTTGATGCTGTCCAATCGAGACGCCAAATGTTTTGCGCTCTTTCGCGTATTTAACACACTCGTCGAGCGCGCGTTGCGCGAGTCCGGTCGCGAGCGCGGCAATCGTCGGACGACTCTTGTCGAACACTTGCATCGCGATCATAAATCCATCGCCCTCGTTGCCGAGACAATGCGTTGCCGGAATCGCGACCTGGTCGAACACGATCTCCGCCGTGTCGGACGCGCGCTGACCCATCTTGTCGAATTTTTTGCTGACCGAAAAACCAGGTCGCTCGCGCTCGACGATGAACGCGCTCATCCCGCGATGTTTGGCGCGCTTGTCGGTGTACGCGAACACAACGTAGAAACTCGCGTGCGACGCGTTCGTGATAAAAGTTTTCGTGCCGTTGATGATGTACTCGTCACCGCGCCGCGTCGCGGTCGTCAACATTCCGGCGACATCCGATCCCGCGCCCGGTTCGGTCACGGCATAACCGACAAATTGTCCTTCGGTAAATTTGGTCAGCCATTGTTTTTTCTGTTCCGCGTTGCCCGCGACGATGATCGGCAACGCGGCGATGTTGTTGAGCAAAATCGAAGTGCTGATCCCGGCGCAACCCCACGCCAATTCTTCCGCGATCAAACATTCGTCCACCAACGGCAAACCGCCGCCGCCGTACTCGGTCGCGATGTTCGCGTTCATCAAGCCGAGTTCGCGCGCGTGTTGAATGATCGCGAACGGAAATTCGCCGGTGCGATCGTACTGCGCCGCGACCGGCGCGATCTGCTCGCGCGCAAAATCGCGCGCGAGTTTTTGCAACATTCGTTGTTCTTCGGTCAACGTAAAACCAATTCCGCCGTGATCCATTCAAGCATCTCCTCAAAGCAAAAAGGTTCTGGAGTCGAGCGTTTACGCGGTTCGCTTCGCGGCTCGGACAAGCACCCCGCTAAAGCGTCGAATCCAGCTCACGAAAATTCATTTTGAAAAAAAGAAAAACCTGCCGCGCCATTGCGCGCGGAGGGCAGGTTGTGATCGCGCAAATTATTTTGTAACGCGTTCGGTTTTATGGCTCGCCGGTTCATCCGCCGCGTTTTGTGCGCGCGCCTTGTCGCGCAAGCGGCGCAACAGTTGGGATTCGGTTTCTTCTTGTTTCGATTCGCGCCGCGCGCGCCGCGCGTCGTCTTGCGCTTGCGTGGCTTGATGCAACAACTCTTGCGCTTGTGCGCGTAGAGAATCGGCATCCATGCGCGCGGCTTCAATCGCGGCGCGCTCCGCTTCGATCTGCACGCGGTCGCGTTCGATCTGTTGCAAACCCAGTTCGGTATCGGACTGCGCTTCTTTGGCGAGCCGCAATTTTTCCACGGCTTGGCGTAGCGCTTCTTCCGCGGCATGGCGATCCGCTTGCGCTTGCTCCAGCGTGCGCGTCGCCGCGGCGCGATCGGCTTGCGCCGCGCGGCGATCCTGTTGCGCCTGAAGCGTCAACGCGTCCACGTCGCGGCGCGCACTCGCGACCTGGTTTTCTTGCGCGTGCGCCTGTTGCAAACGTTGATCCGCTTGCGCCTGATTCGCTTCCGCCGCGCGCAATTTGGTTTCCGCTTCGCGCATCTGCGCCAACGCATCACTTTGCGCTTGCGTCGCCGCGACACGCGCTTGCTCCAACGCGATTCGCTCGCGATTCAAACGCGCGCGTTCAGTTTCTAAATCTTGATTCGACTTTTGTTGCTCGGTCAACCACTGCGCGCGTTCCGCTTTCAACGCCGTGTCTGCTTTTTGTTGTTCGACCAGCCACTGCGCGCGTTCCGCTTCAAAATTTTCGCGCGCGCGTTGTGCGTCGGCTTGCGCGCGTTCGCGTTCCTGCTCGATTTCCGCGCGCGCTTTTTGTTGCGCCGCTAACCAGCGCGTGCGTTCCGTCTCTAATGTTTCGCGCGCGCGTTGCTTTTCGAAACTCGCCTGTTGCCGTTCCGCATCCAACGCTTGGCGCGCGCGCGTGGATTCGGATTGAAAACGCAAACGATTCTGTTCCAACTCCAAACGATCTTGCTCGATTTTTTGGCGTTCGGCTTGGGCGCGCGCAAGCAACGGTTCGGCGGAATCGCGCAATTCTTTCGCTTCGAGTTTTTCCCGTTCGGCGGCGCGGCGTTCTTGTTCACTGGTGCGCGCGGCTTGCGCGCTCGCTTGGCGTTCCGTTTCGAGCTTGCGTAAAATATCCGCATTGATCCGCCGCGCCTCTTCGCTTTTAAAGCGCTCTTCGCTGATTTGCCACACGGTTTTTTTCGCGGCGCGATGTTCTTCGTCCGCTTGTTGCAATTTTTCTTCGGCAAGCGCGAGTTTTTGTTCCGCGGCAGTGCGATCTTCGTGCGCCTGCTCGCGTTCCGCGGCGGCGGCTTCCAATTTTTCTTCCGCCGACGCGAGCCAATCCTGCGCGCGTTCGTGTTCCTCTTCCGATTTTTTCAGCGCGACTTCGGCGGCGTACCGATCTTCTTCCGCGTCAAGGCGTTCTTCTTCAACATTCGCTAACGCTTGCTCCGCGATCTGACGCTCCTCGTGGGCTCGCACGCGTTCTTCGGTCGCTTGCGTCGCGGCGGCTTCAAGCGCGCGCCGTTCTTCCGTGAGTTGATCGCGCTCATGATCGAACTGCTTGAGCATTTGATCGAGCGCGGCACGTTCTTTTTGCAATTCGCGAAATTCGGAGCGCGTCTGTTCGAGAATTTCTTGATTCCGCGCTTGCTCGGCTTGCACGGCGCGACGTTCCTCTTCCGCTTGCTTGAGAAATTGTTGCGCGGCGGCGCGCGCGTCTTTGGCTTCGCGCGCTTTGTCTTCCGCCTTGCGGCGCGCTTTTTCCGCGGCGCGACTCGTGGACTGGATGCTAAAAAATACCAGAACGCCGGTGATCGTCGCGGTCGCGACCATTGTCACAAAAAATACAAAAGCGAATTGATCCATAAATTCACGCTCACACTCTTCGCGCTTGGTTTGAGTATATCACGCCAATCCGAAAAGTCAAAAACAAAGATGCTCACCGTAAACGGGTGAGCATCTTTTCAAATTTGCTTGCAGTAATAATACCTTCGCCAAAATCCAAAACCACTTTCCACTGACTGAAAAGAACACGGACAATTGAAAAAAATCAAAGACGCGTAGCGTGTCCGTGTTCCTTTCCGTCAGTGGAAAATTTCAGCGGCGCGGACAATTTGGCGAAGGTATTGTAGTAAGCGACGTACTACGAATCACTTTTATCGCCGTTTACCCAACGCGAGCAAACCGATAATGATTCCGGCGGCGATGCCGAACACAAGCGCGCCGCGCCGATCAAACATCACGCGCACATCGCCGTGCACTTCACGCGCGAGAAGTAACACCGCGCCGCCATTCACGATCTCGACGCGCGGCGCGGCAACAATGATCGCGCCGCCCTGCTCGACGTGAATCGAATTACGCGCGAGCATATACTGCGCGCCGCCGGACTCGACCGCGATATTGTCCGCGAGCATTGCGACCGCGCCGCCGGAAGTGAGCGTCGCGTTTTCGGCTTGCAGAAGCATCACTCCGCCTTGTGTAACCGATACGTCTTCCGCTTGGGCACGCACAATGCCGCCCTGTTTGACTACGAGCGATTCGGCGTGCGCTTGCACGACCCCGCCTTGCACAATCGAAACGTTTTTCGCGTCAATCGCGTTCGCGCCGCCTTGCACGATTTTCACCGTATCCGCTTTTTTGATATCGCGCACGCCGCCGTTTTTGATTAGCACCTCGTGTGCGCTCACATCACCCACGCCTTCGTTTTCCAATTCGACGCGCTCTTGTTCAAACTCTGTTTCGATTTTTTTTCGCCGCGTTACGCGCTTTTTCGGTTCCGTCATTTCAACCTCCCACTGGTCCCGCAATCGCGAGCGCGTAATTTTCGACTTGCGCGTATTTTTGCGCCGCCGCGAGAATTTGCTCCGCCGTGATCGCGCGAATGATCCCAGGATACCTCTGCAAATAATCCAGACCCAAACCGAACAACTCGATGTCGCTCAACGTCGCGGCGACGCCGTCGTTCGTTTCCAAACGCAACGCGAGCGAGCCGGTTAGAAAATCGCGCGCTTCGTTCAATTCATCAGCGGACACCGGCTCGGAACGCAAACGATTGATCTCGGCGATGATGCCGTCAATCGCGCGATCCAAATTTTTCGGATTCACGCCCGCGCGCACCGACCAGGGACCCGCGCCGATATTCGCTTCGACCCCGCTCAACACATAGTACGCGAGACCTTGTTTGTCGCGCACATTCGCGCCGAGTCGTCCGTACAAACCGAGTCGCCCAAAAATCATATCGCCGATGTTGAGCGGGTAAAAATCGGGATCGGTACGCCGCAAACCGGGATAACCCAACACCAGGTCGGCTTGCGTTTTTCCGGCGAGCGGAATCACTTTGCGTTGAATTTGTTTGAGTTTTGGCGCGTCCGGCAATTGGTGTTCCGCCGGTTTGCCGCGCACTTTCCATTTGCCAAACGCGCGTTCGATCCGCGCGATGGCATCGTTCGCGCGAATGTCGCCGACGATCACTATCGTCATCACATCGGGACGAAAATAGCGCGCGTGAAAATCGCGCAACGCGTCGAGCGTCAATCGCTTGACGGTTTCCGCGCGACCATCGGACAACCGATGGTACGGATGCGCGCTCGGATAACACAGCGCGCGAAACGCGCGATACGCGACGTGCCCGGTATCGTCGTCCGCCTCTTTGAGATCCGCGAGAATTTCCTGGCGCAGTTTTTCGGTTTCGACGCGCGGATACGTCGGGTGCAGTAACACATCGGCGGCAAGCGCGAGCACGCGATCAAAATCTTCGACGAGCGATTTCGCGCTAAAGCCGATCAACTCCATTCCCGAACCGACGCCGAACGACATTCCGTATCGGTCGAGTTCTTCGTTCAATTTTTGAAACGAGCGTTTGCGCGTGCCGCGTTGCAATGCCGCCGTCGCGAAATGCGCGAGTCCGGCGGTCTTGTCCGTATCGTACAATCCGCCCGCGCGAATGCGCCCGCGCAAGGCGACGGACGCGTTGTTCGGATTATCCTTGACCAGAATCGTCAACCCGTTGTCGAGCGTTACGCGCGTGATCGATTCCGGCGTGATCGGAAGTGTGTTTGCCATTTAACCCTTTCGCGCGCGTGATTTTGTCGCGCCATTCGCCGGCACAAACCAGCCGATCGTGCGATTCGTCGCGGTCAGATATTTTTGCGCGACGCGTTGCACGTCCGCCTTTTTCACATTCATGATATTTTCGAGAAACGTGTCGTACAATTTGTAGGACGCGACAATGTCCAACATTCCGAGCCAATAACCCAGGTTCATCACACCATCGGTCGCGTACACGAATTGCGATCGAACCTGCTTGACGACTTTGGCGAGTTCCGTGTCGGTGATCGGTTTCGTCGCGATTTTTTCCAGCTCGGCGAAAATCGCGCGTTCGATTTTTTCGATGGGCACACCCGGGCGCGCGGTCGCGGAGACATCAATCGTGCCGGGATCAATCGTCGCGCGAAAACCGCAATCCACATCGGTCGCCAACCCGGTTTCGACGAGCGCGCGATACAAGCGCGACGAGCGACCCGGACTGCCGTGCCCGGAAAAACTCATCCCGCCGACGCCAGATAAAACGGACGACAACACGAACGTTGGAAAGAAATCGGGATCGCTCGCGCTCGGTCCGTGATACAACGCGAGAAAATAACTCGTCGGTCCGGGACGGCGCAGAACGATGCGGCGTTCGGCTTCTTGCGGCGGCTCGACAGTTTTCACTTGCGGCACATCGCGCCCGCGCGGAATTTTTCCAAACGCGTCCGCGATTTTTTTCTGCATTTCGTCCGCGTCGAAATCGCCGACCGCGACGACAACCGCGTTGTTCGGCGCGTAATACAAGCGATAGTGATTGTAGAGATCATCGCGCGTCATCGTTTGCAAATCGGTTTTCCAACCGATGGTGTCGTGATGGTACGGATGCACTTTGTACGCCGCGGCTTGCACTTCTTCACCCAACCAAAAGCGCGGCTCGTTCTCCGCGCCTTCGCGTTCCGAAATGATCACGGTGCGCTCGCTCGCGACTTCGTTCGCGTCGAACAAGGAATTGATCATGCGATCCGCTTCGATCCGAATCGCGAGATCAATGCGATCACTCGGCAGAGTTTCAAAGTACGCGGTGTAATCGGTCCAGGTGAACGCGTTATCCACGCCGCCGTTGCGATTGATCAGTTTCATGATCTCGCCTTTGCCGAGCGACGGCGTGCCTTTGAACATCATATGCTCGACCCAGTGCGAAACGCCGGTGATGCCCGGCACTTCGTTGCGCGAGCCAACGCGATACCACACCCAGAATGTCGCAACCGGCGCAGTGCGGACCGGTTTCAAAAGAATTTTCAAACCGTTGTCGAGATGGGCTTCACGAATCTGATTCATCTATCCTCCGCAAAAATCACCAAGGTTCAACATGAGCATCGCGTCTATTTTCGACGGATGTTGTTTTTTGGATTGCTCGACAATTTTTTTATCGCGTTCCAAATCACGCCGAATTTCTGCAATGTGATCGTAATAGTACGCCAATGCCGCATGCACCTCGGCAAGCGTCAACTCCAACTCAAATCCCCATCACCTTGTTCAACGCGCGCACCGCGTCGCCGGATTTTTGCAACAGCGCGAGTTCGTCCGCGTTCAGATCGAGTTTGACGATTTGCTCGATGCCACTCGTGCCGAGTCGCACCGGGACGCCGGCGTACACGCCGTTGATCCCGTACTCGCCTTCGAGGTACGCGATGCACGGTAAAATTTTTTTCTTGTCCAGCAAAATCGCGTCCACCATTTCGACCGCCGCCGCGCTCGGCGCGTAGAACGCGGAACCGGTCTTGAGCAAGTTCACAATTTCCGCGCCGCCGTCGCGCGTGCGTTTGACGAGCGCATCAATTTTTTCTTTCGGCAAAAGTTCGGTCAGCGGCACGCCCGCGACCGTCGTGTAACGCGGGAGCGGCACCATTTGATCGCCGTGCGCGCCGAGAACATACGCGTCCACATTTTGCACCGACACGCCGAGTTCGAGCGCGACGAATGTGCGAAAGCGCGCGCTGTCGAGCACACCGGCTTGACCGATGACGCGATGCTTGGGAAATTTCGTAACGTGCCACATCAATTGCGTCATCGCATCCACTGGATTCGTCACGACGATGATGATCGCGTTCGGCGCGTGCTTGGAGATTTGCTCCGCCCAACCGCCGACAATTTTCTGATTCGTCAAAATCAAATCGTCGCGACTCATCCCAGGTTTGCGCGCGATCCCGGCGGTCATCACGACCACATCCGACCCGGCAAGTTTTTCATAACCCGCGCCGTCCTTGATCGTAACACCGCTCACGTTCACATCGTACCCGACAATCGGACCGGCTTCGAGCAGATCGAGCGCCTTGCCTTCCGCGACAAATTCGATCACGTCGAACAAAACGACATCGGCATAGTTGCGTTCCGCCAACCGATGCGCGGTCGTCGCGCCGACAAAGCCCGCGCCGACAACCGAAATTTTCTTTCGCATTTTTTATCTCCTGAAAAATAATGTGAGGCAAATTTGAAATTTGCCCTACGCAAAAAAAGCGAACCGCACGCGAACGCGCGATCCGCTTCAATGCGCGCGCGGCAAAAATTATTTTTTGCGATGGGTGTGATTATTTTTGTACGCCGCGAGATAGAGGACGGGTTCATCGCCATCCACGTCTGCCCAGTGCGGCAAGTTCGCCGGTAAATCCAAGCGGTCACCGGGAGCGAGGATCAGTTCTTCGCCGGATTCCGGCAAGCCGATTCGCAAACGTCCGCGCACAACGACGCGCACTTCGGCGTACTCGTGCGCGTGCAGTGGATAGACCGTGCCGGCAGGATCGCGCCACTCGGAAACGTTCAACTCTTCGCCCATCAGCGCACTCCGCAGTGCCTCCAGAGACGGCGATGTCTCTCGATTCCAACGGGTCAATTGAAAACTCAAGGGTGATTCCTCGAAAGGAAAATTTTTTAACGCAGATCAATCGCGGCGTACGTTTGATCGCGCGGTCCAACGTACACTGAATCGGGACGCATAATGCGATTGTCCATCAATTGTTCCATCACATGCGCCGTCC
>JACRPR010000208.1 GCA_016223105.1 Chloroflexota bacterium
GGTTGAATAGTTTGAAAGTTGAATAGTTGAATCGTTCTGCATTTGCCGCTCAACTATCCAACTATAAAACTAACTAACCATACAACTAATTCAACCCAGTCTCCAGTCCCTGACCTCCAACGCGAACACACAGTTGCTTGAGTTGATGGTTGAATGGTTCGCTGAACTATTCAACTAATCAACGATGCAACTAATCAACTACCCTGGAGGTATGTATGAACAACATTCACAAATTTACCGTGCCGTTTGGCGATGGCGAACTCGTCATCGAAACCGGCAAACTCGCGAATCAAGCGAACGGCGCGGTCACCATTCAGCACGGCGACACCGTGATCCTCGCGACCGCGACCGCTTCCCTGCAACCGCGCGCCGGCGTAGACTTTTTCCCGCTCACCGTAGATTACGAAGAGCGACTGTACGCCGCCGGCAAAATCCCCGGCGGATTTTTCAAACGCGAAGGTCGTCCCGGCGAAAGCGCGATTCTCCTCTGCCGGCTCACTGACCGCCCACTGCGCCCCCTGTTCCCCAAAGGTTTCCGCAACGATGTCCAGGTTGTCATCACCGCGTTGAGCGCGGATCAAGAACATTTTATTGACATTCTCTCGATCATCGGCGCGTCCACCGCGTTGACGATCAGCGACATTCCCTTCGGCGGTCCTGTCGGCGCGGTGCGCGTCGCGCGCATTGACGGTCACCTCGTGTTCAATCCGACCAACTCGCAAATGGAACACTCGACACTCGATCTGCGACTCGCCGGAACGAAGGACGCGGTGATTATGGTCGAAGCCGGCGCGCAAGAAATTCCCGAAGAAGAAATGCTGTCCGCGTTGCACGCCGGTCATCAAACGATGCAAACCGTGATCGCTCTGCAAAATCAAATGCGCGACGCGCTGGGCAAAGCGAAAGCAAATTATCCGGTTCACGTTTTGAGCGACGAAGTGAAAAGCGCGGTGCGCGCAAAACTCGGCACGCGCGTTCTCGATACGATCCGCGCGAGCGGCGCGAAATCGGAACGCAACGAAGCGCTCGACGCGATCAAAGATGAAATGATCGCCGCGTTCGCGGAACACATTCCGGCGGGCGATGTCGCGGAAGCATTCGCGTACATCGTCAAATCCGATTTGCGCGCGATGATCCTCAACGACGGTCGCCGCGCGGACGGGCGCGATTACACAACGATTCGTCCGATCAGCATCGAAGCCGGTCTGCTCCCGCGCGCGCACGGTTCCGGTTTGTTCACGCGCGGCGAAACCCAGGTGCTCACCATCGCGACCCTGGGAATGCCGAGCGAATCGCAAACGATTGATTCGCTTTCGCCGATTGATGAAAAACGGTATATGCATCATTACAACTTTCCGCCGTACTCGACCGGCGAAGCGAAACCGCTCCGCAGTCCTGGTCGCCGCGAGATCGGACACGGCGCGCTCGCGGAACGCGCGCTCGCCGAAGTCGTGCCCGATTCAAAAGAATTTCCGTACACGATTCGGCTCGTCTCCGAAGTGCTCTCATCGAACGGATCGAGTTCGATGGCGAGCGTGTGCGGCTCGACGCTCGCGCTGATGGATGCAGGCGTGCCGATCAAAGCGCCAGTCGCCGGTGTCGCGATGGGTCTGATCTCCGAAGGCGACCGCTATGCGATCCTCACCGACATTCTCGGGATGGAAGATTTTCTCGGTGATATGGATTTCAAAGTTGCCGGTTCCGCGCAAGGCATTACCGCGTTGCAACTCGATTTGAAATTGCAAGGCATCTCGCCCAATCTTTTGCACGATGCGATGATGCAAGCGCGCCTCGCGCGTTTGTTCATTCTCGATCAGATGCTCCAGGTTTTGCCGGAACCGCGCCAGGATATTTCGCAGTACGCGCCGCGCATCACCGTGACCAAGATCGATCCGGAAAAGATCGGCGCGCTGATCGGACCGGGCGGCAAGAACGTTCGCAAACTGCAAGAAGAATTCCAGGTCAAGGTGGACATCGAAGAAGACGGTACCGTGTTCATCTCATCGGTCAGTCGCGAAGGCACAGTCCTCGCACTTGAACGCATTCGCGGAATGACCGAGACGCCGAAACTCGGCAACATTTACACCGGCAAAATTTCGCGCATCGAAGATTACGGCGTGTTTGTCGAAATCGCGCCGGGCACGGATGGAATGGTGCACGTTTCGCAATTGGATTCCGAGATGGTCAAGAATCCGCGCGACCAATTCAAACTCGGCGACGACATGATGGTGATGGTAACCGCGATTGACGACGCCGGCAAAATTCGCTTGTCGCGCCAAGCCGTGCTCGAAGGTTGGACGGTCGAGCAAGCGCAAGAGCGCGATCGCGGTGGTCGCGGCGGCGGCGGTGATCGCTGTGGCGATCGCGGCGGACGCGGCGGAGATCGCGGCGGCGATCGCGGTGGAGATCGCGGCGGCTATCGCGGGCGACGGTAACGCGTGATCAAAAACGCGTGGCGCGCGTTTGGCGCGCGCCACGCGTAACACAGTGAGGAACCAGAATGGATCTAAAAACTGTTACGACCGAAGACCTGATGCGCGATATTTATCAAGCCGAAGCGTCTCTGCGCTGGTTTGAACAAAAATACGGCTTGCTCTCCGAAGCATTCTACCATCTTTACCAACAAGGCAAATTGCGCGACGAAGACCCCGCCGAAATTCAAGAATACCTGGAATGGTCGGGCTGGTACGAAGTTTATCAAGATCGCCGCGCGCATTACAACCAAGCCATCGAACAACAACTCAAAACAATTTCTGCACCAACATCTTTGCTCGATTTGCACATTCGCCAACTCAAGGTACCGGCTTGACGATGACAACGTCGCTCCACTCACCTACCACGTACACACAATTTGTTTTCGAGCTCATCACCAACCGCGCGAGCATTGACCATCACTCATTGGTCGTCTTCACAATCAGTCCAACAGTCGCCATCGTGCGCGGTGAAATTGTTTTTCGCGCCGGGCATACGTTGCGTGTGTTCGAGCAAATTGATTTTCTGCATCACCGCATCATCAAGTATTCGTACGAAGTTGAGCACAATGGCGAACGCTTGTGGTGGTACGATATGATGCCGCATCCCGATGTGGCTGAACTACAAAGTACGCATCCGCATCACAAACACCTTCCACCCGACATTAAGCATCACCGCATTCCCGCCCCAGGTTTATCCTTCGATAAACCAAATTTGAATTATCTCGTTATCGAGATCGAATCGCAGATAGGATCCTAATGCGCGTCCATGTAAAATTTTTTGCGATCTTTCGCGAAATGACCGGCATCAAAACGGAACGCAAAGAGATCGCGGACAATCTCACCGTCGAGCAATTGTGGAACGAGTACCGCGCGGCGCACGCGCGACTCGGCAACATTCGCGCGGCATACGCGGTCAATCAAAAACTCGTCAAGCCGGATCACGTTTTGCGCGACGGCGATGAAGTGGGTTTTCTGCCGCCGGTCAGCGGTGGTGCGAAGAAGTTGGATCGCGAAAACGCGCGAAAGGTACGAAAATCGCGAAAGACGCTGATCAACAAGGACGCGATCATCACACGCAAGCGGCTCGACCTGGGCGCGCTCGTCAAACGCGTCGAACATCCCGGCGCAGGCGCGATCATCACGTTCAGCGGCGTCGTGCGCGACAACGCGCACGGCAAAATGGTCAAGCATCTCGAGTACGAAGCGTACCCCGAAATGGCGGAATCCTCGATGCGCGAGATCATCGCGGAAATGCGCGAACGCTGGAGCGATGTGCGCGTCGCGCTGGCGCATCGCGTCGGCAAACTGAAAATCGGCGAAGCGAGTTTGATCATTGTCGTGTCCGCGCCACATCGCCCCGAAGCATACGCCGCGTCGCGTTACGCGATTGAACGCGTCAAAGCGATCTTGCCGGTGTGGAAAAAAGAATTTGCGCTTGATGGCGATCACTGGGTCGAAGGTCCAATCGCCGGCGAAATTCCGACGGAACAAGCCGAAAAAATCGCAAGCGAAACCGGCGAGTATTTGCCATTTTAAATTGGACGCGGACAAACGCGGATGAACGCGGATGAAAAATAAAATTATCCGCGTTGGTCTGCGGTCCTCCGCGTCCCATTATTCGAGAGGATGCGACGATGCCAACTCTCACTTGGGAAGAACGATACGATCTAGCGCAACATTTTTCGCCGCGCCTCGTGTTGTTTCCCGAACAACAAAACCTGGGCAGACCCGGGCTTGACGCGAAAATCACCGGCGATTATCACCCGCGCACGGTCGAGTTATTGCTCCAACGCGGCAAAATCAAAAACGGCTTTTGGCAATCGCCCCAACCCGCGACACTTGATTTGCTCGCGGCAAGCACAAGCGATCAGGATCAACTTCTCATTCGCGGCAAACATCTCCCCAGCCGCAACGACGCGTGGCGCACGTATTTCGATCTCCTCAAAAATTCTCAGTCGCAATATCCACTTACGACGTACGCGCGCGTGCAAACACGCGCCGAAGCGAACGCGCGCTCTGCGAATCTCGGCAAAGAGACGCCCGCGCCCGGCGAAATCGGTCGTCCCTTTTTCACCGACACGCGCGATGACGATCTCGCGATCCAATTCTGGTTTTGTTATTACTACGACGATTGGGCGAATCAGCACGAAGGCGATTGGGAAGGCGTTTGTATTTTTCTCCGGCGCGATCATGGAAAATATCGCGCGGTCGGCGCGAATTGTTACGCGCACGAAACCGGCATCCGCCGGCATTGGGCAGAGGTCGAACGCGAGAGCGACGATCATCCGCGCGTGTTCGTTGCCGCCGGTTCGCACGCGTCGTACTTTCAGTATGTTGACGGCGGCTATGTAACGACCGTGCCGGGATTTATCATTCCGTTCATCGCGATCCGGCTCAATGTGAATTTCACCTCGACGCGCGTGGATCGCGTGCCAAATCATCGCGATTACAAACCGCTCGAACCGCGCGTCGAACTGTTGCCCGATCCGATTGAGCCGCCCGGCAAAAATGATCCGGCAATCGAACACAAAAAATGGTTGGCGTTTCGCGGATCGTGGGGCGTAAAATTTTTAGGGAAACTGGGGCACGCCGGACCGACGGGACCGAGTCATAAAGGACTCAAGTGGCACAATCCGTTTATGTGGATGGAACGCCATTGCACGCCGGATTATTTGGTGTATTAAAACACAACCACAGATTACACAGATTTCACAGAAAAACAATCTGTGAAATCCGTGTAATCTGTGGTTTGTATTGATCGATCTTGGGGAAAAAAGACCTGCGCGATCCCGGCGACCGCGCAGGTCTTTATTTTTGCAACTGCGCCAAAATATTTTCATAGTAGTCGAGCGACTGCGGATTGATCAGCGCATCGCGATTGCCGACCGGTCTGCCGTTGAGAATGTTCGTTACCGCGCTTTCAACTTTTTTCATATTCAACGTGTACGGGATGTCCGGCGTTTCGAGAATCAGCGCGGGAACATGGCGCGGCGATGCTTTTTCGCGCAGAGTTTTTTTGATTTTGTTTTTCAGTTCATCCGTCAACGCGAATCCTGGCGCGAGTTTCACGAACAGAATCACGCGTTGATCGCCTTGCCAGTTTTGTCCCACCGCAAGCCCATCCGCGATTTCCGGCATTTGCTCCAACTGATTGTAAATTTCCGCTGTGCCGATGCGAACGCCGGACGGTTTCAGCACCGCGTCAGAGCGTCCGTAAAATGTAACGCCGCCGGTGTCGCTGTGAATCACGATATAATCGCCGTGTCGCCACACGCCGGGATAATTTTCAAAATACGCGCGATGATATTTCGCGCCGTCGGGATCATCCCAAAAATAAAGCGGCATCGAAGGCGACGCGGTTTCGCACACGAGTTCGCCTTGTTCATCGTAAATCGGTTTGCCCTGCTCGTCGTACGCTTGCACTTGCATCGCGAGCGCGCGGCTTTGCAATTCCCCGGCGTACACCGGCAGAATCGGCGTGCCGGCAACGAAACACCCGTTAATGTCCGTACCGCCGGCAATCGAATTGAAATGCACATCCGATTTGATCGCGCGATAAACGTAATCGAATCCATCCGCTGATAACGGTGAGCCGGTTTGCGAAATCTCGCGCAGTGAAGATAAATCGAATTGCTCGCCCGGCGCGATGCCCTGGCTTTTCAAAAAGTTGATGTAACTCGCGCTACAACCAAAGATCGAAATTTTTTCTTCTTCGATCAATTTCCACATCGCGTTCGGATCGGGATAATTCGGATTGCCGTCGTACAACACAATCGTCGCGCCGACGCCCAAGCCGGCGAGCAACCAATTCCACATCATCCAACTGCAAGTCGTGATGTACATGATCGTATCATTGCGTTTCAGATCCGTATGTAAAAGTTGTTCGCGCAAATGTCCAACGAGAACGCCATTCCCTTGCACCAAACATTTTGGTTTGCCGGTTGTGCCGGATGAAAACATCACATAGACCGGATGGTCGAACGGCAATTGCTCGAATTGAATTTCGAGATTACTTTCGCGCGCGATAAAATCGCGATAGTGCACCGCGCGTGGAATGTCGCGAATGTCCGGCGCATCTTCGGTGTACGCAACGACGACAACTTGCTTGAGTGATGGAATGCCGCGCGCGATTTCCGCGGCGTTTGCGAGCGAGTCGAATTTTTTTGCTTTGTGAAAATATCCGTTCGCGGTGAACAACACTTTCGGTTCGATTTGTCCCAGTCGTTCGAGCGCGGCGGGCGCGCCGATGTCGGTCGCGCACGACGACCACACCGCGCCGATACTCGTGGATGCGAGCATCGCGATTGCGGTCTCCATCAGATTCGGCATATACGCCGCGACGCGATCACCCGGTTGCACGCCCAGCGCGCGTAACGATTTCGCAAGCCGCGCGACGGCATCGTACAATTCCGCGTAACTCATCCGCGCAGATGTTTGCGTTTCGCCGCGAAAAATAAACGCGGTGCGTTCATCGCGATAGCGCAACAAATTTTCGGCGAAATTCAAGCGCGCGCCGGCAAACCATTTCGCGCCCGGCATTTTTTTCGGATCGTCCACAACCTGGGTGTACGGTTGCGATGAAATGATCCCGGCAAACCCCCACAACGCCGCCCAAAAATCGGTAATGTGCTCGACCGACCAGCGATGCAGTTCCGCGTACGACGCGATGTTCAAATTGTGTTGCTGATTGACGCGCGCGATAAATCGCGAAATGTTCGCGTCGCGTTTGCGTTCTTCAGATGGCGTCCAGAGAGGTCGTTTCATTTTGAATGTCCTTGTAGGGGCGAAAAAAATGCTTCACCCCTACGTTTGCAGAAAATACATCAGCAGATCCAGATCGCCCGGTGAATGTCCCAGATCGGTCAGCATCAACGCGATTTCACTGCGATGTTGCATGCCGTGATTCGCAACGTGAATCAACGCCTGCCACAACGGAAGCCGAATCTCGCGACCGGCGACGGTGCGCCGCACATCGTACGTGAGCCAATCGTCACCGAGATTCGCAATGAACGCGCGCCGCTCCGCCCACAACGGTTCCCAGCGCGCAACCACCGCGTCGAGCGTGGTCAGATCGGCGACAGTGAGTGCGTCCATCATCGGCAAACCCTGCCACGCTTGAAGCCACCGCCATTCCGCGCTGACGAGATGCGCTAACGATCCCAGGATCGAAAATTCGTGTTTGGTGAACGGCTGACGTAATTGCGCGTCGTTCAACGCGCGCGCCTTGTCAAGTAATTTTTTGTTCGCCCAAATACCATACTCGTACAATGTTGCGATTGTTGGTTTGTCCATGCTACCCCTTGACCCCCGCGTTCGCAATCCCCTCGATAAATTGCCGTTGCGCGAGCATAAACAGAATGATGATCGGCGCGGCAACGAAAATCGCCGCCGCCATAAGTAAGTGCCACTCGACGCCGGCTTCTTGTTGCGCGAACACTTGCAAGCCCAACGGCATCGTCCGCATTTCAACTTTGGTCGTCGTGATGAGGGGCCAAAAGAAATCGTTCCAATGCCACATCGCCGAGAGCAAACCGAAACTCGCCAATGCCGGCCGCGCGAGCGGGACGTAGACATGCCACAACGTTCGCAAATGTCCCGCGCCATCCATGCGCGCGGCATCACCCAAATCGTGCGGGATGCTCAAGAATTGTTGGCGAATCAAAAATGTGCCAAACCCGGTCGCGATAAACGGCAGAATGAGCGCGGCGTACGTGTTGAGGAAACTCAAGCGACTCAACGTTACATAGTTCGGAATGAGCGTAACCTGGGTCGGCACCATCATCACGGACAGGTACAGCAGAAAGAGCAGATTCTTGCCGGGGAATTTCAACCGCGCGAACGCATATGCCGCGAGACTCGCGGTCGTCAGTTGAATCGCGACGATGGAAACGGTAACGACGATGCTGTTGAAGAAAAATTGCGCGAACGGCGCTTTGCCCCACGCGAGCACGAAATTCTCGAAATGAAATTCGTTTGGAATCCAACGCGGCGGGTCAATAAAAATTTCCGCCGGTGATTTGACCGAACTGCTCAGCATCCAGAGGAACGGCAAACCGACCAGGATGGTGACGGGAATGAGAATTGCATACGCCGCGATTTTTTTCCAATCGAAATGGAGATTAGAGACTCGAGATTGGAGCTTGGAAGTTTGCGACTGTTGACTGTTGACTGTTGACTGTTGACTATTACTCATACGTCACCCACCGGCGCGAGAGATAGAGTTGCAACGCGGTGAACGCCATCGCAATCGCGACGACGAGAAACGCAATCGCCGACGCATAGCCCGCATCGAGATTGTAGAACGCTTGGCGATACAGATAAAACACGACGGTCGCGGTGCTGTTTGCGGGACCACCCAAGCCGCCGCTCATCACAAAGATCGGATCGAACACGCGGAACGCTTGAATCGTGGACGTGATGATGAGGAACACGAGCGTCGGCGAGAGAAGCGGCATGGTGATATTCCAAACCGTCGCCCATGTGCCCGCGCCGTCGAGCGACGCGGCTTCGTACAAATCGCGGCGAATGTTTGTCAAGCCGGCGAGAAAAATGATGATGTTGTAACCGAGCGTTTGCCAAATCATCATCACAATAATCGCGGTGAGCGCGGATTGCGGACTGTTCATCCATTTGCTCGTCGGCAAACCGGCGAGTTTCAACAGCCAGTTCGCCAATCCAAATTCGGGATCGTAAATCCACAACCACACCGCCGAGACCGCCGTGAGCGACATGACGACCGGCAGAAAAAACGTCGTGCGAAAAATGATCCGCCCGCGCAATTGCTGATTGAGCAACAGCGCGAGCAACAGCGCCAGCACAAGCGTGATCAGCACGACGCTGATCGTATAGACGGCAGTGTTGCCTAGAATTTTGTGGAGATCGGTGTCGTCGAAAAGTTTTTGGTAATTGCGTAGCCCGATAAAACGCGCGTCGCTCAACATATCCCAGCGTTGAAAGGACAAGTAGAACGAGGTGACGAGCGGATACAAAATGAAAACGACGAGTCCGATGAGCGATGGGAAAAGAAACGCGTACGCGGTGAGGGGTTCGCGGAGTTTGTTGAAGGTAAAAGTGGATTTCATTTTGCAAAACTCGCCAAATAGTCGTAGGGGCGACGCATGCGTCGCCCCTACGATATTTTTTACGCGCGCGTTATTGCAACGCGTCGGTAGATTTTTTCGCCGCGGCGTCGAGCGCGGTTTTTGGATCGGCGGTGCCGAGCAAAATGTCTTGCAAGGCGGGATTCAAGAATTGATTGATCGCCTTTTCAAAAACCGAACTCACCGCGCGCGATTTGCCGTACTTGAGCGCGAGGTTCATCGCCTTGACCGTCTTGGGCGATTGCTTGCCGTAATCCACCATCGCCGGCGCGTTCAACGCGCTGGTGCGGACGGGCAAGTAGCCGCTCTTGATCGAATACTCGGCGGTATTTTCCGGCGAGGTCATCCATTTCATGAACGTCCACGCGGCTTTTTGTTTTTCCGGCGCGGTCTTGCCAAAGATCACAAAGTTGCCGCCGCCCGCATTAAGCACGGGACCGGCGGAACCGCCGGGCACTGCCGCGACATCCCAATCGAACTTGGCTTGCTGTTCGATGGTCGCGCGCGAGAAAATGGATTGCATCACCATCGCGTTCTTGCCCGCGATAAAATCGTTCACGACCGCGCCGAAATCGCCCGAGCCGCGTATCGAGAGCAATTTGTCTTTCGACATATCGCGCCACACTGTTACGGCGGCGATGCCTTCGGGCGAATTGTACGTCGCGGACTTGCCGTCTTTCGCCAAGAGCGCGCCGTTGAACGAAAGCAATTGCGCTTCAAACGCCCAATCGCTCGCGATCGCGCCGGTCATCGGCACAACGTTCGGATCTTTGGCGAGCAATTTTTGCGTCGCCGCTTTTGCTTCGTCCCAGGTCAGCGGCGGTTTGTCCGGATCGAGACCGGCGGCTTTGAACATATCGCGATTGTAGAACATCATCGTCGTCGAACGTTGCCACGGAATCGCGTAGAGTTTATTGTTAAAGTACGAATTGCCGAGAAGCGCGGGCGCGAGATCGCTAAAATTGAAATCGGCTTCTTTCGACAAATCGTCGAGCGCGAGCAATTGATTCGAGTTCGCGAGTTGCGGAATTTGCAACAACTCGACCATCGCCGCGTCGGGCAAATTGTTCGCGGTCGCGGCGGCGAGAATCTTGGTAAAGTTGTCGCCATAGTTGCCGGTCAACACCATTTCCACTTCAACGCCTTTACCGGCGGCGTTGAATTTTTTCACGAGCGCATTCATCGCCTCTTGCAACGGACCGGTGGTCGGCAACGGATACCAAACCGTGATCTTGGTGGACGCGGCAGGTTTCGGCGCGTCAGTTGGCTTGACGGCTGGCGCGGTCGTCGGTTGTGCGACGGGCGCAGTCGTCGGTGCCGGTGCTTTGGTCGGCGGCGCCGATGTTGGCGCGGCAGTTGGAGCCGCGCAACCAACCAGCACACCGAGCGCGATGAGCAAAAGAACTACAAACTTGAACGAACGCATTTCTCCTCCTCTGGGAATTTTAGGGTGGGCGGATTATAGGACAACGAGAGAGGGATGTCAAACGAGTTTTAAACAATCACCGGCTCTTTGTATTCGCCCCACACGCCGCGCAGGACATCCATCATTTCGCCGAGCGTCGCGTACGCGTTCGCGGCGTCAATAAAGCACGGCATCAAATTCGCGTGATCCTTTTTCGCCGCGTCGCGAATCGCGTCGAGTGTTGCTTGCACACGCACGCCGTCGCGCTCGCGGCGAATGCGCGCCAGGCGTTCGCATTGACGGCGTTCACTCGCGGCGTCCACGCGCAAGAGCGGCACCTTTAAATTTTCTTGGACGACGAAATCATTCACGCCAACAATGACGCGCTCTTTCTTTTCGATTTCGGTTTGATAACGCGCCGCGCTCTCCGCGATCTCGCGTTGGAAAAATCCTTTTTCGATTGAAGGCAAAACGCCGCCGAGTTTTTCGATCTTGGTGAAATACGCGTTCGCTTCCTGCTCCATTCGATTCGTGAACGATTCGACAAAGTACGATCCACCAAGCGGGTCGGCGGTGTTCGTTACGCCGGATTCGTTCGCGATAATTTGTTGCGTGCGAAGCGCGATCGTCGCCGCCGATTCGCTCGGCAGTGCCCACGCTTCATCAAGCGAATTCGTGTGGAGCGATTGCGTCCCGCCGAGGACTGCGGCGAGCGCTTGAAGCGCAACGCGCGCGACATTGTTCATCGGTTGTTGCGCGGTGAGCGAAACGCCGGCGGTCTGCGTGTGAAAACGCATCAACCAGGAACGCGGATTTTGCGCGCCCATTTTATCGCGCATCCAGCGCGACCAGATGCGGCGCGCCGCGCGATATTTCGCAATCTCTTCAAAGAAATCATTGTGCGCGTTGAAAAAGAACGAGAGGCGCGGCGCGAATTCATCAATGTTCATTCCGCGCGCGATACCCCAGCGCACGTACTCCATTCCATCCGCGAGCGTGAACGCGAGTTCTTGCGCCGCGGTCGAACCGGCTTCGCGGATGTGATAACCGGAAATCGAGATCGTATTCCAGAGCGGCATTGCTTGCGTGCCAAATTCCATCGTGTCCACGACGAGACGCATCGAAGGATGCGGCGGAAAAATAAATTCTTTTTGCGCGATGTACTCTTTGAGAATATCGTTTTGAATCGTGCCGCCGAGTTGCGCGCGCGGAACGCCGCGCTTTTCCGCCGCCGCGATGTACATCGCCCAGATGATCGCCGCGGGCGAGTTGATCGTCATCGAGGTTGTGACTTGGTCAACCGGGATGCCGTCGAAAAGAATTTCCATATCCGCGAGCGATGAGATCGCGACGCCGCATTTACCGAATTCGCCGACCGCGCGTTCGTCGTCGGTGTCGAGTCCGTAGAGCGTCGGCATATCGAACGCGGTCGAAAGTCCGGTCTCGCCGTGTTCGAGCAAGTATTTGAAGCGCGCGTTCGTTTCTTCAGCGGTGCCGAACCCCGCGAACATTCGCATTGTCCAGAAGCGTCCACGATGCATCGTCGTGTGGACGCCGCGCGTGAACGGATATTCGCCCGGCAATCCCAGGTCGCGCGCGTAATCCATTTGCGCGAGATCGAGCGGCGTGTAGAGCCGATCAATTTCTTCGCTCGAAGCCGTGATGAATTTCGCGCGGCGTTCCGGCGAACGCGCGAGCGTGTGTTGCAGTGTGGTTTCTTCCCACTGGTCTTTCGCTTGTTTGATCGCGTCGAGCTCTTTTGGGTCGAACATAATCGCTCTCTCCTTTCAACACCTTTACAAAAATCTCCCCACTGATTCAAAGGAACACGGATAAATAAAAAACATCCGTGTTCTTTTGTATCTGGGGGAAAAATTCTGTTCGCGTTGGGATTACCAAGGGCTTGCGTTTTTTCCGCGTGGTAACAGTGAAAAATTATTTTGGTTTTTGATACAACTCGATCAAAACGCCGTGCGCGCTCTTGGGATGGATGAACGCGTAGCGCATTCCTTTCGTGTTCGTGCGCGGCGTTTCGTCAATCAACTGCGCGCCTTTATCTTTGAGCCGCGCGAGCGCGGCTTCGATGTCGTCCACCTCGAAGCATATATGGTGAATCCCTTCGCCGCGTTTCGCGATAAATTTCGCAAGACCGCTTTCGGAATCTTGCGGCTCGACCAACTCGACTTCGCTTTGTCCGACCGGCATAAACGCGACCTGGGTACGTCCACCTTCTTCGAGCGCGGTGTGATCGAGTTGCACACCGAGCGCGTCCTCGAAAAATTTTAGCGCGTCGCCAATGTTTTGTACGGCGATAGCGATGTGATCAATGCGAGTGAGCATAATTCCTCATTTCTGATTTAGGATTTTGTGCATTACGCGTTTCAAACCACTTTACCGCGTGCGCGGCGGCTCGATCACGTTCTTCAGCCCCGCGCGATTGAAATACCAATTGCCCAACACATCTGCCATGGACAAGCCGTTGATTTTGTATTTGTAAAAATCTTCGTTCGTCAAAACAATGTGCTTGCCGCTGAACGGACTGTACGCGCCCGGTTGATTTTTTAGCGCCTCACGCACATCGGTCGCAAATTTTTCGATCAGCGGACGGTCTTGGGGATCGCGGATCTGTAAATTCAAAATATCGAGCACGACCGGATCAAGCTGGTCCATTCGATTGAACAGCGGTGTGCTGAGATGATTGTTCCGTAACAGAAACGTGCCGCCGCCGCACACCCAGGGTTGCGCCTGATTTGCCGCGACACAGGATTCATCAAATGCCGGTCGCCACAAATTGTACTCCGCTTGAAGCATCGTCACCATCTGTGCGTCGCGCGTCGGCTCCACGGACGTGGCGATCCCGGAATCGGCAACGGCGCGCACATCCGCGCGATTGAACTGCTTGGCAAGCCGATCTATGTTCGCGCGCAAACCGACGCCGCCCGCCGAAGAACCAGCGAACAAAATCTGCGTCGCCTGCGCGAGCGTCGGCGCGCCGACAATGTCCGGGTCTTGGAGCGCGTCCATCATCGCGCTCACAATATCGTGTCCGCGAAAGTGCATCCCAAATGTTTCGGGTGCGGCACTGCGCGTCCCGGTCCAATTATCGGAACTGCAATAGACCAGAAAGACGTGATTCCAATTGTAAAAATCCGGATTGTTCGCGCGATTATTGCTGAGGATACCATCGGCGCGACTGTCATCATCCAATCCACTGTTCAAATTTTGCCGTAACCAAAAACCACTGCCGGTCAGATCGCGCGGGCGCGCTTTGCACGTCGCTTCGTCCGAGCAATTATAGCCGCCCTTGAACCACACGACCCATTTGTTCGCGCCATCGCCCGAACCGCGCCGATAAAAAAATACCGGCGTCGAACCGTCGTTGCAAACGGCGAGCGGGTGCTTGGCTTGCACAATCAGGTACGGCAGTAAAACCTGGGTCGAGACATTGGGCGTTGGTCGCGCGACGGTCGTGGTGGGCGCGCGCGTTGGCGTACTCACCGCGGTCGCGGGTGCGGGTGTTGGAGTGTTCGTCGCGCGCGGCGCGCTCGTTGCGATTGGTGGATTCGTCGCGATGGGCGCGCTCGTCGGCGCAAGCGTTTCGCGCGCCGGAGATTTTGTTTGCGCGGGCGCATTGCCGCGACAACCAATCAGCACAAACAGTCCGAACAAAATGGCATAGCGCATCATTCGCATTTTCATTTTGTAATTTCCCCCTGCGTCGCTTGCATCATCACACGCGCGACATCTTTACTCCGTTTTGGGTTTTCGTTCCGTCAGCCGCGTTCGGAGCAAACGCGGCAAATCAGAAATCAGAAATCGAAAATCAAAACATCCCCGCGCCGCGAAATTCGCCAAACTCTTTTCGCAGAGTATCGCAAATCTCGCCGAGCGTCGCGTAACTTTCGACGCACGCGAGAATCGCGGGAACGAGGTTCGTAGTGCCGCGCGCCGCGTCGCGCAACGCGTGGAGCGTGTTTTCGACGCGCGCGTTATCGCGCCGCGCGCGGAGCGATTGCAAGCGCGCGACCTGGTCATCGCGCACGCGCGGATCGACGCGGAGCGTTTTGCCGCGATACGCGTCGCGCGTCGTGAATTCGTTCACGCCGACGATGACGCGTTCTTTCGCTTCGACCTCGCGTTGAAATTTCCACGACGATTCTTGAATCTCGCGCGTGATGAAGCCGGCTTCAGTCGCTTTCAATCCGCCGCCAAGTTTTTCGATCTTGTCGAGGTACTCGAGCGCGCGTTTTTCGATTTCGTCCGTCAGATTTTCGATGTAGTACGATCCGGCAACCGGGTCAATCGTGTTCGTCACGCCCGATTCGTGCGCGATGATCTGTTGTGTGCGAAGCGCGACCTGGACGGATTCTTCGGTCGGCAATGCAATTGCTTCGTCGAACGAGTTGGTGTGGAGCGATTGTGTTCCGCCGAGTACCGCCGCCAACGCTTCAATCGCGGTGCGAACGATGTTGTTTTGCGGTTGTTGCGCGGTGAGCGACACGCCGGCGGTTTGCGTGTGGAAACGCAACATCATCGAAGCCGCTTTTTGCGCGCCGAATTTTTCTTTGACGAGCCGCGCCCACAAGCGTCGCGCCGCGCGATATTTCGCAATCTCTTCGAGAAAATCCAACTGCGCGACAAAGAAAAATGAAAGTTGCGATGCGAAATCGTCGATCGTCAAGCCGCGCGCGAGTGTCGCGTTGACGTACTCGATCGCGTTTGCAAACGTGAATGCGACTTCTTGCACCGCAGTCGAGCCGGCTTCGCGAATGTGATAGCCGCTGATCGAAATCGGATTCCAGTTGGGCAATTCGCGCGCGCAGTATTCGATGATGTCGGTCGCGAGGCGCATCGAAGGCGCAGGCGGAAAAATGTACGTGCCGCGCGCGATATACTCTTTCAAAATATCGTTTTGCACCGTGCCGCGCAACTGTCGCGATTCCGCGCCTTGCTTCTTCGCAACCGCGACGTACATCGCGAGCAAAATCGCCGCGGTTGAATTGATCGTCATCGAAGTTGAAACTTGCGCGAGCGGAATGCCGTCGAACAGTCGCTCCATAGCTTCGAGCGACGAAATCGCGACGCCGACTTTGCCAACTTCGCCTTCCGCCATCACCGCGGCGGAATCGTACCCGGTTTGCGTCGGCAGATCGAACGCGACCGACAAGCCGGTTTGTCCTTGCGCGAGCAAGTACTTGTAGCGCGCGTTCGATTCGTCCGCGCTCGCGTACCCGGCGTACTGGCGCATCGTCCAGAATCGTCCGCGATACATCGTGGGCTGAACGCCGCGCGTGAACGGAAACTCGCCGGGAAAACCGATCGGCGCGTTGTAATTTTCCGGCGCGTCCGCCGGCGCGTACACGCGTTTCGCTTCGATGCCGGAGAGCGTTTCAAATTTGGGTTTGCGTTCTTGAAGCGTCATTAGATTCCTCAATTGGAATAGTGATTTTCGATCATCGCAATAAACTCGACGAATGACAGATCGCCCATCTCAAATTGATGTTGCACTGGATCTGCAAACGGATGCAAATGCCATCCGCTGGTATTGTCCGCGCCAAAAATTCGCATGTCATTTTGAATTAGTGCAAACGCTGTCGTTCCGGTTTGCTGATTGAAAAAAGCATCCACAAATCCACCGGTGGTCAACGGCACACGAATCGTGATTGATGTCGGCGTCAAGCGGCGAATGGTTGGTGTCTCGCAAATCGAAGTACGATTCGCAACCGCAAAAACAGATTGCTCAAATTCGTTTAGCGTCATAGCAACTCATCCAAGAGTTGCTGATATTTTTTCGCGTCCTCAACTGCCGCTTCCCATTCCCAGTAATCGTGTTCAACTTGAAAAGAATGTTTATCGGCAATTTTATCAGAGTGCCACGCTTGCTTGAATTCGGCGAACGATTGGTGATACTGTTCTTCAAACCCCGCGACCTGGTGTTCGACATCTTTGAGTTTGAGTCGCAGTAAATCGCGCGCGGCAAGTTCAAGCGCAACATCCGCGCGAACCTCGCCCGTCACGCTTGATAAAATTCGATACACGGGTTTGGAAATTGCGATTTGGTTCATATCTTCCTCTCCATTTCAAAGCCGTTGTCACTTTTGACGCGCCGTTAGTGTATACAATGCTTTCGCTTTGAGCAATGCGATCCGATCGGTCTCTGCAATCAATTCATCCAGCGCGATTTGTTCCGCGCGCGTCAACGTCGCCTCGCGGTTTTTTCGCAACAGCGCGCGCAACTTGTGCTGACGGTTGGGCGCAATTGTTGCGTCAGCGAGACTTGCCAATTCTGCGTCACTCAAAGCGGCAAGCGTCGCCAATCCGCGCCGCGATTGCGGCGACGGTTTGAGATGGGGCGATCTGATCCCGCGCAATAATTTCTCCGCTAATTCCAAGCGCGAATCTGGCGGCAAACGCCGCGCGATTTCGAATACTTTGGGAACCGTCATCATTTAACACCTCGTTCTCTGATTCTACTTGAACTCGCCCAAAATCCGGAAACTGTTTTTCATTTCGTCCGCGCTCACCGAATCGAGCAAACGCAGTAATCGTTTCAAAATGACGCCAACGGGCAATTGTTCGGAAATGATGATTCCGTAATGCGTTTTGTCGGAGTACGCGTATTTCTTCAGCAGGTTCGAGAAATCATTTTTGTTGAATGTTACCAGCGCGCGTTCCTGACTGACCGCGTACTCGAGTTGCTGAATGTCGCTCAACTCTTCATTCTGCACATCCCAAGCGGACACCGCGTCGAATCCTTCATTGCGAAGCGCCCGCGCGAGATCCTTGGACATATCCGAGTCGAGATACAAGGCAATAAAAAGTCGTGTCGTCATACCGTTTCGAGTGCGGCACGATTTTCGGCAAGGTATTGCTCGATTTCGCCCGGATGATCATAATAGTACGCGAGCGCGTCGTACACTTCGGCGAGCGTCAACACTCCACCGTACTCCTCCACGATTTGTTCGGGACCGAGATGCTGCTGAAATAGCGCGACGATAGTTTGCACGGATACGCTTTTGCCACTGACGATCGGACGACCGCCGTGAAGACCTTGCACGCGAATGATATGGGGATGCTCCGTCGAAATCCTGGGCAGTCGCGCGCGGCGATGGTTTAACTTGCCGTTCGTCCGGCGCGTTTCATTTTTTATCCTGGTCTTTTGTCCATTCACTTTTTGCATCTCGCCTCCTCGATGAATCTCACTCCTCAAATCAACCCCGCCGGAAAAACCGATTTGCGCGTTCCTCATTTGAACTCGCCCAAATTCCGAAAATTATTTTTCATTTCGTCCGCGCTCACCGAATCAAACAAACGCAAAAGACGGCGCAACAATACTCCCACCGGCAATTGCTCGGATATAATCAAACCGAAATGTTCTCTGGCTTGCGCGAAATACCGACCGATCAACGGCTCGAAATCGCGCGCGTTGTGCGTAAATATCGCGCGCCCTTGTTGAATCGCATACTCAAACTGCTCGGGATCATCCAGCTCGGCATTGCCAACTTCATAAGCGGAGATTGCGCGCGCGAATCTGTTCAGCCAGTTGACCATCTACATCCGCATCCGTGTACAACGCTATGTAGAGACGCGGTTCGCCAGACGCCACAATGCCTCCTGGTTTTCGCGAATGTAATTTTCAATCTCGACCGTGTGATCGTGATAATACGCGAGCGCATCGTGCACTTGCGCCGCCGTTAAAATCGGCAAGCCTGCGAGAATTTCTGCGACCGAATCGCCCAGCCGCGTGCGCTCGACAACTGTGCGAACCGTGATGGCAGTGTTGCGAATCGTTGGTTCGCCGCGATGCATACTCGCGCCCGTGTAGATATGCGGATGCTCCGTTACCACGTACAATTGCAACGCATCTACTTTTTCTCGCAACGTCCGAACTTCGCCGCGCAATTCGTAGAGTTCTTTCATCACCTGTTGCATTTCATTCGTCGTTTCCATCGCGACCTCCCGCACAACGATCCAACTACTTGACCACCAACAACGCCTGTCCCTGCTCCACCTTGTCACCCGGCTTGACGCGAATTTCTTTCACCGTGCCGGCGCGCGGCGCGCGTAATTCATTTTGCATTTTCATCGCTTCCAAAATCACCACACCTTGTTTCGCCGCGATCGCATCGCCAACATTCACTTGCACCTCGCGCACCAAACCTGGCATCGGCGCTTTGATCGTTACCTCGCCGGTTGCCGCCGCGGTTTTCGCCGCGGCTTTGGCGAGTTTGCGCGTGCGCTCATCTTGCACTTCGACGATGTGCAATTCGCCGTCAATCAACACGCGATATTGATCGCCCGTGCGTTCCGCCAACAATTCCCAGGACAAGTTATCCACGAGTAACGAATAGAGCGCCTCGCCATCAATGCCGCGAAAATCAATCGTGCGCGGCTCGCCATTGATCAGCACCGTGTTGTTCGGACCGATTTCAACTTCGTACGCTTTTTCGTTGATGATCGCCGTGTATTTCATCGCGCCATCCCTTCGAGCGAGCGATAGCGTTTCCACGCGCCGCGCGCGCCGCCCGCGGGCGGCGGAATTGTGAGCGCGTGTTGACGCCGGTCGTGCGTGAGCAACACCGCGGCAATCGCCGCGATTTTTTCGTTCTCTTCCGCGCCGCCTTGATCCATCGTGAACCGATCATCGAGGAACGTCGTGTCGAAATGTCCACCGATGAAACTCGTGCTTTGAAATAATTTTTGATGAAACGGAATCGAGGTCGCGATCCCCAGGATTTTATATTCGCTGAGCGCGCGCTTCATTCGCATAATCGCCGCCGCGCGATCCGGTCCCCACACTAATAATTTCGCGATGAGCGGATCGTAATGCAAGCCGACTTCAAATCCTTCGTAGACGCCGCTTTCGAGTCGCACGCCCGGACCCGTCGGTTCGTACAAACTGCTGATGCGCCCGGTCGAAGGGAGGAATCCGTTGTACGGATCCTCCGCCGTGATGCGGCACTCGATTGCCCAGCCGCGTTGATGCACATCTTTTTGTTTGTAACTGAGCGGACGCCCGGACGCGATGCGTAACATTTCTTTCACGATGTCAATCCCGGTCACGAGTTCGGTGACCGGATGTTCAACTTGCAAGCGCGTGTTCATTTCGAGAAAATAATACTTGTTGTTTTTGTCCAACAAAAATTCAATCGTCCCGGCATTGACATAGTTTGCGGCTTGCGCGGCGCGCACCGCGTCCTTGCCCATCTTTTTGCGTGTGCCATTGTCGAGCGCGGGCGATGGCGATTCTTCAACTAACTTTTGATGCCGACGCTGAATCGAACATTCACGCTCGCCGAGATGAATCGTGTTGCCTTTCGTGTCCGCGAGAATTTGCACTTCAATGTGCCGCGCGTTCTCGATAATTTTTTCGATGTACACCGTCGCGTCGCCGAACGCGGCTTGGGCTTCACTGCGCGCGCGCGCGATCGCGCCCGGCAAATCTTCCGCGCGTTCGACGCGGCGCATTCCTTTGCCGCCGCCGCCCTCCGCGGCTTTGATCATCACGGGGAATCCAACCTTGTGCGCCGCCGCGATCATTTCGTCGTCGGGCAACGCGTCGAAAATTCCCGGCACGACCGGCACGCCTTGTTTGGACACCATTCGCCGCGCCTCGATCTTGTTGCCCATCGCGCGAATCGCTTCGACCGGCGGACCGACGAACACGATCCCGGCTTGCGCGCACGCGCGCGCGAAATGATCGTTCTCCGCGAGAAAGCCATAGCCCGGATGAATCGCGTCCACCTTTGCGCGCACCGCGACATCCACGATGCGATCAATTCGCAGGTACGATTCGCGCGCCGGCGCAGGACCGATCGCGTACGCTTCGTCCGCGTAACGAACGTGCAACGCGTTACGATCCACATCGGAATAAACCGCGACGGTTTGCAGACCCAGTTCGCGACATGCGCGCAATACGCGCACAGCGATTTCGCCTCGATTTGCGACGAGCACTTTTTTGAACATTGCAACTCCAGTGGTCAGTGATCAGTGAACAGTGATCAGTGATCAGTGAACGGTAAAACTATTTACTGTTGACTGTTCACTGTTCACTGGGTCTGTTGACCCAGTTTTTCTTCGAGCCGCGCTTTTACCCCAGCCCATTCCGAATCAATAATGCTGAACATTACCGTATCGCGTTGATAGCCGGTATGCAAAATGACGTGCTTGCGAAGCACGCCTTCTTTGATCGCGCCGAGTCGTTCAATCGCGCGTTGCGAGCGAAGGTTGCGCGCGTCGGTTTTGAGTTGGACGCGAATGTAACCCAGGTTTTCAAACGCGTGGCGCAGTAACAAATACTTACACTCGGTATTGATCGACGTGCGCCACACTGCCGGCGTCAACCACGTTCCGCCGATTTCGAGTCCGCGATCTTTGGGGTGGATATCCATATAACTCGTAACACCAACCGCACGATTGTCCGCGCGGACAATGATCGCGAACCAGAGTTGTTTGCGCGACGCAATGTCCTGTTCCGCGCGTTGGATCCACGCGCGCATTTCTTCGCGCGTCTTGGGTTGCGCGGCAACCAGCCATTCCCAAATTTCGTCCGGTTGCGCGGCGGCGAACAAATCGTCCGCGTGTTTTTGCGCGAGCGGTTCGAGCATGACGTGCGTGCCTTCGAGCATGGTCGGTTCGACCCAAAACGATTGCGTTGTCATTGACGATTCAAAAATCCTTCCAACCGATTTTTTACTGCTTGCCATTCCGTATCGAGAATGCTGTACATTATCGAGTCGCGTTGATACCCGCCGCGCGTGATCATCTGCTTTCGCATTACGGCTTCTTTCGTCGCGCCGAGTCGCTCAATCGCGCGTTGGGAACGCAGGTTGCGCGCGTCGGTTCTGAGTTGAACGCGAATGCAACCCGGGTTTTCAAACGCGTGGCGCAAAAGCAGGTACTTGGATTCGGTGTTGATCGCCGTACGCCACACGCTTGGGTTGAGCCAGGTTCCGCCGATCTCCACACAACAGTCCGGGTGGGAAATGTGATTGTAGCCGGTCATTCCGACCGCGCGATCATCAGTGCACCGCACGATGACGAACCACAATCGCCGCCCTTCCTGAATCGCGATATGCCCTCCTGCGACAAGCGTGCGCCACTCATCAATTGTGTTGAATGGTCCGAACGGAAGATACTCCCAGATTTCATCATGTTGCGACGCGGCAAGCAAATCGGCAAGATGTTTTTCCGCGCCGGGTTCGAGGCGAACGTGCGCGCCGGTAAGGGTGATGGGTTGGATGTTCATCGGGACAACTCACACAACAAGAATCTGTTGCGTTTGGATCGTTGGCGATGCGATATAAGCAAAAAAATGGTTGACACGACTCTCCTGGAAAATTTTTCTAACCAAAGCACGCGCGCGATCTTTCAAATTATTGTCTGCAAGAAATTTTTCGATTTCCGCGTCGTCCATCGCACTATGACAATATCCTTGCAACAAATCCGAAGTCAAACCGATGACAGGAAAAGGAGAGTGCGTTTTTCCATTCACCGTGACACGAGACAAGTTTGTAAACAAGACCATTTTCAAAACCGCATCTTTGATGTCACCCAAATGGGGCAAGCGTGATTTCTTGCTATGTTTTTTCTCAACCAAAAGCAATCTCGCGCCGGCAATGGATGCTTCGTCTACTGTCCAATAATAGTATCCACCGATGAAATTCTTGATTGTGAGTGTACTTTTCTCGCCACTCACACGTTCTTGCTCGTGCAAAGTTACGCGTTCGCGTTCGCGCGCGGATTGTGCCTGGATCCGAGAATAAGCGCGAAAATCCATGATGTCTTTTTCCATCGTTTTAATTCGCGCATCAAGCTCGTTCGGCGAATGGAGTTTTACGCCGGTGCGTTGCGAAATCACTTTGTAATATCTTTTTGCCTGTTCTGCAACGTGAACGATTTGTCTCTGCACTTCTTCCATATTCCAATGAACAGCATCCGACTGGTTAAAATCTGCAAAGGACTTTAACCGGTCGAGCAGATAAGTGTAATCGAATTCTTGCGCTGTAATCTTATTCGGATTGCGCGATGATTTTTTGGCGGTCTTGTAGTATGCCGGGATCACATAGACCTTGAGTAAACTCATCAAGGAAACGGTATCCCACTGCAAAAAATCGCGGTCGCCCTCACAACCTTCGTCTTTGACAAATGGAATGATCGTGATTCGATTATCCATGCATAATGTGTCGTACACGCGCGCGTATGGATACGTTCGCGTCCGTTTGGGACTTTTCCAATGTGAAATCGCGAAAGATTTTTGATCGCTGTACTCCAAAAGGAATTGACCGCGCTTGAAGGCGTCGCCCGATTTGAAATCCTCGATCCGAAACACGGGAAGCAGATCGCACATTTGAGGATGGTATGAAATATTTTCGATCTCGGCTTCGATGTTCATATTGACCTCAAAACATTTTGGATTGCGCGATCTGCGCTTTGAGTCGTTTCACTGAATAATCCACATACTCTTTCAAAATTTCGATGCTGGCGTGATGACGCCCAAGTTTCTCACAAGCCAGCGCGGTTTGTCCACTGCCGGCAAAAATATCAATGACCGCATCGCCTTGATACGAGTAGAGCGAAACAATCCGCTCCGCCAACTCAAATGGAAATGGCGCGGGGTGAAGATTCTCTTGCGGAGAAAGCGGGCGAATCTTCCAAACATTCTTGCTCATCTCACCTTGAAAATTGCTTAGATCAATTTTGTTCCGTTCTTATTCTTCCGCGCTCCGATTCCAATAAATATTCTCGCGATCTTTTTTTGCGGCGGGTTTTTGGAAAACGAAAACATATTCCGACACCAGACTGGGATAATAATAGCCAGGATACGGATGTTGCAACAGTACACCCGAACGCCGATCCCGCGCGATTGATTTTTCCCAAACGATGTCTTCTTTGAATTTCCAGCCGATTTGCTCCATCCAACTGACAAAATGAAATGGCAGAGCCACACGTTCGCCATTCCATCCCACCGGCGAAATGTTGACGATGTTATAACCGCCGGGCTTGACAACGCGCAAAAGTGCGGTGAAACGATCTATCAAAAATTGCCGGTACTCGTCGTAGGAAACATCCTCGCGCCTCCAATAATCTACCTGCCCTTTAATCTTGTCAATGTGTTGCGAATAATTAATCGCGTTGAGGTACGGCGGCGATGTAAAAGCCAAAACAAATTCATCCGCCGGGAGATTGTCCAGAACATCTAAACAATCTCCTTGAGTAAATTTGCCAAGCCCGAGCACACATTCGGAAAACTTTTTGACGCGCGGGGTTACAATGTATTCGGCTCTCGCTTCGCGGGTAACTTTTGTGCGCGCGGAATGTGATTTATTCAATTGTCGCTTCGGGCTTGCGGTAGTTTGTGCTTTGCTCATTTTGTAGATTTCCGCGTAGATTTTCTTTTGCCAAGTCGCGTGACCGATTCAGTTTCGACGCGACTAAAAGACTGCTCCAACCATCCCATTTCGTTTTCAATGTGAGCGCGCAGATAATCTTCTTTGCCTTCTTTTAGTTCCTTGAGAACATCCGCGCCACGACTTTTCAGAACATCTTTTTCATTCACGTCAACGCGAAGAACCACGCGATAGGTTTTCATTTTATCACCTCTGATGGATTTGCGAACCTGGTCGCTCGAATCCAAAGACTGAAGCCGCAGAATAATAGAAGACTGCGGCAGTTCTATTCGTGTTGACCATCCGGCTAATTTTTTCCGCATCATACCCTCGACACTTTCATTGCCATTCGCCGCGCTCCGTGTCTCCGATTTTCCCATCACCGCGCGCGCCGCGCATCCAGGTACCGCTCGATCTCTTGCAAGACCTCGTGCAAATCCGGTGCGGCGGACGCTTCGATCTTTGCGCCGACATGTTTGTGATGCGGGAACGATTTGATCTTGCGATGATGCGGCGCGTTATCGTATCGAAAAATCGTCGCGCCATTCGCATGCTGATAATGATAACTGTAGTGAACTTTTTCTATGCCGCGTTTGGCTTTGGCGCGCACCTCTTCTTCAAAATCCAAGAGTGTGCCATCCAAAAATCGCACGCGTCCAGACAAACGCGCCAACACCTGATCGGGTTGGGGGATGTTCAATGATTCAATTTCGATATCGTCGCGCGACGCGATGGTGTCGTACAGGCGCGACAAATAGCGAAACAGAATCACACCGCGACTTGATCGAGTTCCCTGTGCCATACTGCCTCGCGCGCCAAAGCATTTTCAACCCGTTTTTTCACGACGAGGAAATGATCATACGCCCCCGCCCATTTCATCATCGCATGCATCGTATCATCGTCAAACTCGCCACGCCGATAGCGCGGATAAAAATCCGCGGAGGTCATTCCGTATTGGCGTTCGTAATCATGCAACTCGACCGCCATCTCAAGCAAATCGTCAATCGGATTACTGCGCGCCATCGCGTCCTTGAGCGCGCGTTGAAATTCTTCGCGCGTCTTGGGCATATTCTCTTTCGTGAATTTCACGGTCGCCATTTCGCACCTCTGTCATTCGTCATTTGCTCATTTGTCATTTATCATTCACAATGGAATATTCCCGTGTTTCTTCGGCGGATTCGTGTCGCGTTTGTTCTGCAACATTTCCAAGCCGGCGATCAATTTCGCGCGCGTTTGATGCGGCTCGATCACATCGTCCACGTATCCGCGCGACGCGGCGATATACGGATTCGCGAAATGTTCGCGATATTCCTGGGTCAGTTTTTGTTTCGTCGCGTCCGGGTCGGCGGCGTTCGTGATTTCATCGCGATACAAAATGTTGACCGCGCCATCGGGCCCCATCACCGCGATCTCAGCCGAGGGCCATGCGTAATTCAGATCGCCGCGAATGTGTTTCGAACTCATCACGTCGTACGCGCCGCCGTACGCCTTGCGCGTGATCACGGTGATCTTTGGCACCGTCGCTTCGCAATACGCGTACAACAATTTCGTGCCGTGCCGAATGATCCCGCCGTGTTCTTGTCCGACGCCGGGTAAAAAGCCAGGCACGTCTTCGAACGTGATGATCGGAATGTTGAAGCAATCGCAAAAGCGCACAAAGCGCGCGCCCTTCGCGGACGAATTGATATCGAGCACACCGGCAAGCACTATCGGTTGTTGCCCCACAATGCCAATCGAGCGACCATTCAAACGCGCGAATCCGACGATGATGTTCGCGGCGTAATGTTCGTGCACTTCGAAAAAATCGCCGTCGTCAACAACAAGATGAATAATCTCTTTCATATCGTACGGTTTCATCGGCACGTCGGGCACGAGCGAATCGAGCGACTGCTCCGCGCGCAGAGGATCATCGGTCGCGCGCACGAGCGGCGGCTCTTCCATATTATTTTGCGGCAGGAACGTCATCAACTTGCGAATCATCGAAACACAATGCTCTTCGTTCTCCGCGGCGAAATGCGCGACGCCGCTTTTTTCATTGTGCGCCATCGCGCCGCCGAGCGTCTCGAACGAAACGTCTTCGTGCGTAACCGTCTTGACGACATCGGGACCGGTCACGAACATATAACTCGTGTCCTTGACCATGAAAATAAAATCGGTGAGCGCGGGCGAGTACACCGCACCGCCCGCGCACGGTCCCATCACCGCGCTGATCTGCGGGACGACGCCGCTCGCCAACGTGTTCCGCAGAAAAATATCCGCGTAACCGCCAAGCGACACGACGCCTTCCTGAATGCGCGCGCCGCCGGAATCGTTCAAGCCGATCAACGGCGCGCCATTCTTCATCGCGTGATCCATCAAGCGCACAATTTTTTCCGCGTGCGCTTCGCCGAGCGATCCGCCAAACACGGTGAAATCCTGCGAAAAGACGTACACGAGCCGACCATTGATCGTACCGTAACCGGTAACGACGCCGTCGCCGTACACCGTTTGCTTGTTGTTGCCGAACGATGTGTTGCGTTGCGTTACGAACACGCCTAACTCTTGAAACGATCCTTCGTCGAGTAATAGTTCAACGCGTTCGCGCGCGGTCAGTTTGCCGCGCGCGTGTTGTTGCTCGATTCGTTTTGGTCCGCCACCGAGTCGCGCTTCTTCGCGCTTTTGGCGCAGTTCCAAAATCTTTGGATCAATGGACATGGTTATTTGCCTCGCGTTAAGAATTTTACACAGCAGTCAAGCGCTTATTCATGTCTGCGCGTTTTGATCTCGTGTTTTTTATCCTCGAAATTGATCGAGATCTCAATCTCCGAATTTTCAGCAAGTTCAAAAGGAACGACGATGGTTCCTCCACCACTTTTGAAGGCATACAATTGGTGATCAGGTCCAGCATTCAACTCGTTCAACTGCTTAACTACATCTCGTGGAATCTCAAAGAAAAATTTACCATCCCCTTGAACTATGTAACCAGGAGCACCTTGATAACCATCCAAACTGACAAATCCGCTAACGGGTTTGTCAGTATATTTCAAGATGCCCCTCAGAATGGTTTTTGCTGTTTCATCTGTCATGATTCATTTACTCTCCAACGCGCTCCGCGCAATCA
>JACRPR010000213.1 GCA_016223105.1 Chloroflexota bacterium
AAATGGGCACGGTTTGACCGGCATTCAAATCGGCGATTATTTTTCCAAACTCGAACGCGAACATCCTGGCGCGGCGCGCACGATCAACGGTGTTACATTGTTAGAACCGGAAGGGATCAACATTTTGTCTTTCGATCTCGCGACTAGCGAATTGTGCTACAAGCCGTTGCGCGCATTGTCGCGGCGCGAGTATCGCGGCGCGATGGCGCAAGTTACGACGCACGATCGGCGTTCGTTGCGCGTAACGGATCAGCATCCGATGATCGTGTGGGAAAATGATGCGCCGCGCATCAAACGCGCGATGGATTTGCGCGCGGGCGATGAATTGATTCTGCCGACCCGGTTTCCCGAAACGGCGATGACGCGCGAAATTGATTTGATTGCCGGTCTCACGCGCGAAGAGATTGCGAAAACGCGCGTCGCGCCCAAGCGCGGCAATTTCAAAACGCATCGCGACGCATTGACGCCGCATCTAAAATCACTGGGCGTTGATCCGTACGAAATCTATCGCGCGAACCGGATGTCCTTGCGCGCGTTTCTCGAATTGGAAACGCGCGGCGCGATTCCGCTATCGCGTCGTGATGTGCTGTTGCGAACGGGACGCGGTCCATCGGCGAATTCGGTTCCCGCGATCATTTCGATTGATGAAAATTTCGCGCGGCTGATTGGTTATTATCTCAGCGAGGGTTGCGTTACGCGCGATAAATCGCTTCGTACGCGTTGGACATTCAACTCGAACGAGCGCGAGTACATTGACGACCTCTGCCACATTCTTGACGCGCTTGAGATGCGCTATTCGAAACGCAAAGACCGGCAATGGAATGCGGTGCAGATCAAGGTCTCGTCGAATTTGTTCGGGCGAATGATCCGCGATGTTTTGCAATGCGGCACGCGTTCGACCGAAATGCAAATTCCGGGAATTTTGTTGGAAAGCGCGGAACCGATTCGCCGCGCGTTGCTTGCCGGTTTATTGCGCGGCGATGGCGATGTGTTTTTGGAACAACGCACGCGACATTATCAGCACAAAGCGAAACAACGCGCGTACGATCATCACATCAACGTCGCAACCGTCGGCTATTTTTCGAGCAGTCCGCGTTTGTTCCAGCAAACGATTTTGCTCGCGCAAGGGCTGGGCTTTGTGCCGACGTTCAAAAAGGGCACGCCGTATTTTCGTTTTTATGGCGAACAACAATTGGCGCGTTTGATCCCATTCTTTGACGGCGCAAAACGCGCGAACCTGGAAAGTTACGCCGCGCATCGGCGCAAGCGAATGCCGGTGAAAAGTTTTGCCACGCACGATGGATTCGCGACCGTGCGCGTCGCGCAAGTTGATCTCACGGAGAGCACGCAACCGGTTTATTCCGCAGAGGTCGAAGACACGCATACATTCGTAACCTCGTTCGGAATCGTAACGCACAATTGTATTCCGGTTGACCCCTACTATCTCTCGTGGAAAGCGCGCGAGTATGATTTCTTTACGCGCTTTATCGAACTCGCCGCCGACATCAATCAAGGCATGCCGTACCACGTCGTCAAATTGATCAGCGATGCGTTGAGCGCGCGCGGCAAAGCATTGAAGCGCGCGCGCGTGCTGGTGCTCGGCGTCGCGTTCAAACCGAACGTGGACGACGCGCGTAATTCGCCGGCGGAACGCGTGATTGAATTGTTGCTCGAGCAGGGCGCGCGTGTGCGCTATCACGATCCGTTCGTGCCGGAATTTCGCATCGGCAACGATGTGTTTCATCGCGAACCCGTTACGCTCAAATCCGCGCCGCTCACGCGCGATGAAATCCGGCGCAACGATGTCGTCGTGATCGTTACCGCGCATCGCGAACGCGTCAATTATCGCGCGGTCGTCGCGAATGCCGGGTTGATCGTGGACACGGCGAACGCGACCAAAGGACTGGGACACGCGGAAAAAATCGTGCGGCTCGGCGCGCCGCAAAAGAGGAGCCAATGAGCGATCGCGAAGTTTTGCCGATTCCCTTGCCGCAACGTCCGGCGTTGCTGATCGTCGTGTCAGGACCGTCGGGCGTGGGCAAGGACGCCGCGCTGAGACGAATGAGTGAAATGAAATACCAATTTCATTTTTTGGTAACGAATACAACGCGCCCCAAACGCGCGAATGAAGTGGACGGCGTAGACTATCACTTTATCACGAAAGAACAATTTACCGAGATGGAACAGCGCGGCGAGTTTCTCGAACGCGCGGTCGTGTACGGGTTCGATTACGGCAACTCGCGCAGTCAAGTGCGCGCCGCGCTCGCGCGCGGACAAGATGTGATTATGCGGATTGATGTGCAAGGCGCGGCGACGATCAAAAAAATCGTGCCCGACGCGGTGTTCGTTTTCCTTCTGCCGCCTTCGATGGAGGCGCTCGAAGCGCGTTTGCGGCGGCGCCGCACCGAGCCGGAAGAGTACTTGCAAATTCGTTTGCACGCGGCGCGGCTCGAAATGAACGAAGCCGAAAAATTCGATTACCTGATCGTGAACGAAGATGACGCGCTCGATGAAACCGCGCAATCAATTCGCGCGATCATCGAGGTCGAGAAATTACGCGCGATGCCGCGACGTGTTGTCGTGTGAAAAATTTTTGGAAACCCTTCGGGTCTGTGGTATAATCACACCGAACTCGTCAAGATGGGAGGAATGATATGTCTGGACATTCTAAATGGGCGCAGATCAAACGCAAGAAAGGCGTCGCCGATGTAAAAAAGGGCGCGATGTTCACGCGCCTCGGTCGCGAAATTTCGATTGTCGCGCGTGAGGGCGGCGGCGATCCGGACGCGAACTTTGCTCTGCGGCTCGCGGTAGACCGGGCGCGCGCGTCAAATATGCCGAAAGAAAATATCGAGCGCGCGATCAAACGCGGCACCGGCGAATTGAAAGAGGGCGGGCAACTCGAGGATATGATGTACGAGGGGTACGGTCCGGGCGGCGCGGCATTGCTCGTCCAGGTGTTGACCGACAATAAAAATCGCGCGGCGTCCGAAGTGCGCCACCTGTTCACGCGCGGCGGCGGCAATCTCGCGTCCGCGAACGCGGTCGCGTGGATGTTTGAAAAGAAAGGCGTCATCGCGGTGGAGGGCGTCAAAAACCCGGACGATCTCGAATTAGAATTGATTGATGCCGGCGCGGATGATTTCAAAACAGATGGCAATACGGTCGAGGCGTACTGCGCGCCGGAACAATTGAAAGCGTTGCGCGACGCGCTCGAAAAGAAAAAAGTCGCGATTGCCTCTGCCGAACTCGCGTGGATCGCCAAGACGCCGGCAACGGTTACGGATGACCAAGCCGTGCAAACGCTGAAATTGATGGAAGCGATTGAAGAACACGATGATGTGCAAAAAGTGTACTCGAATCTCGATATCAATGACGCGGTGATGGCGAAATACGAAAGCGCGAAAGCGTAATGCGTGAATGATCATTTTGGGAGTTGATCCCGGCACGGCGATTACCGGGTATGGTTTGATCGAGAGCGATGGCGACGCGTTGCAGATGATGGATTACGGCGCGATCACGACGCCGGCGGATTGGGCGATGCCGCGACGCCTCGTTCAAATCTATCGCGAACTGACCGCGCTCATCGCGAAACATCAGCCGACCGATGCCGTCGTCGAAAAATTGTTCTTCAGTAAAAATGTTCGCACCGCGTTGTCTGTGGGACAGGCACGCGGTGTCGCTTTGTTGGTCGCCGCGCAAGCGCAAATTGCGATTCACGAATACACGCCGCTCGAAATCAAACAAGCGGTCGTCGGGTACGGGCGCGCGGATAAAAACCAGGTTCAACAAATGGTCAAGCTGTTGTTGCAGATCGATCACGTTCCGCATCCCGACGATGCCGCCGACGCGCTCGCGGTCGCGATTTGTCACGCGCACAGCGCGCGGTATCGAAATTTGTAGGATGTCGGAATGTTTGAACCTTTCTGGGAATGGGATGAGGAACGCGAATGGAACCGAGTTTGCAAATCGCATTGGATAATTATGCCTATGGTATTCGGGAAGTGATCCCGCAATACATCACAGGCAAGCTGAAAGATCGCGAAGCATTGGAAGATGAATTTGCGTTGATCTTGCGCGCGCGCGATCAAATCGAATCGGCATTGGAGCATTGGCGCGTGAGAGAACCCCACGCCGCCAAACTCGTGGATGAACTGGATCGCGTGTTTTTGCTTTCGTGTGATCCGCTCGTGAAGATCGCGCCGGTATTATCTTTCTTTCGCGAGGGTAAGCAAATTCCGCGTTCGCGCTGGTGGTATTATCTGGATTTAATTACGCGCGTTCAGATCGAAGAATTTGTTCTGCCTTCTGGCGCTTGGGATGAAACGATGGTGTTGCCAGAGCGAATCATTGTTCGACAATTTGCTTTGGCGAAGGAATAACGTGTGATCGCATCTCTTTCCGGCAAATTGCAGGCGCGCGCCGATGACACGCTGATCGTCAACGTCGGCGGCGTGGGTTTGCGCGTGCGCGTAACGAGTGCGACCGCGGCGAATCTCGACGCGGTCGGCAGTCACGTTGATCTGTTCACGCATCTGCGCGTGCGCGAAGATGAACTTTCGCTGTACGGTTTCGCGACCGAAGACGAATTACGTTTGTTTGAAACCCTGCTCACGGTCAGCGGCATCGGTCCCAAAATCGCGCTGGGCATTTTGTCCGCCGCGCCCACCGACACGGTGCGCGTCGCGATCGCGCAAGGCAATGTCGAAATGCTCACGACCTTTCCCGGCATCGGCAAGAAAACCGCGCAGAGATTGGCGCTCGAGCTTAAAGGCAAAGTGGACGCGAGCGGCTTGGGCGAAGTGAGCGAGTTGACGCCGCTCGACGAAGACGTGCTCAACGCGTTGATCAACCTGGGCTACAGCGCGGCAGAAGCCGCGCGCGCCGCGCGCTCGGTGCCGTCGTCCGCGAAAACCGTCGAGGATCGAATCCGCATCGCGTTGCAATATCTGGGCGGCAGTTGATCGCGTTGTTCGCAAATATGATCCGCGCATCACGCGAATCTTCGCGAATGTTATTCGCGTGATGCGCGTGATGC
>JACRPR010000038.1 GCA_016223105.1 Chloroflexota bacterium
GACGCCCAGGTTCGCATCCTCAATCAATTCGAGGTGATGGGCAACTATCGTTTTCACTATCACGTTACCGGCAACACGATTGTCGAACTCGCGGAGGTGTTGAAAGCGCAAGCAATCGGCACCGGGAAAATTTCCGCGTACTGCTCCGCGATGGGATCGGCAGGCACCATCGCCGCGGGCGATCGCTTGAAGCAAGTGTGGCACGATCACAAGATCGTCGGACTCGAACCGATTCAATGCCCAACACTTTTCAACAACGGCTACGGCTCACACGATATTCAAGGTATTGGCGACAAGCATGTGACTTGGATTCATAACGTGATGAATCAAGATGCGATTATGTGCCTCGACGACATCGAATGCAAAAAAGGTTTGCAGTTGCTCACCGAAGAAGCCGGCTGGAACACGCTCGTCAAACGCTTTGGCGTGCCGCGCGCGTCCGTCGAAAAAATGGCGACGATCTTTGGCATCAGCGGCGTGTGCAACGTGCTCGGCGCGATCAAGACCGCGAAATTTTACGGAATGAACAAGAACGACACAGTCGTTACGATTTGCACCGACGCGATCGATCGCTATCACTCGGTGATGGGCGAGATGACGCAAATGTTCGGCAAGATGGACGAAGCCGAAGCGACCGCGCGCGCGCATATCTTTCGCGATCAACGCACCGATTGGATTCGCGAAGGCACAACCGACACGCGACGCCAATGGCACAATCTCAAATACTATACCTGGGTCGAGCAACAAGGCAAGACGGTTGAAGAACTCGACGCGCAGTTGAGCCAGGAATGGTGGATCAATCACCAACAAATGGTCGGCGACATTGACGCGAAATTGAAAGCGGCACGCGGATAGTGTCATTGCGAGCGAAGCGAAGCAATCCCCGAATTACTTGGGGATTGCTTCGTCGCTTTGCTCCTCGCAATGACATGTGGAGGAGTTATGCTCATCACGAACGGCACAGTTATCACACTCGGCGCGGAAAATCGCATCATCGAAAACGGCGCGGTGTATATCAAAGGCGACAAGATCGCGGACATCGGGACTACCAATAAACTAATTACCAAGTACCCGCGCGAAGCGCGCTTGGACGCGCGCGGCAAGATCGTCATGCCGGGAAGTGTCGTCGGGCACACGCACTTTTACGGCGCGTTCGCGCGCGGGATGGCGATCCCAGGTTCCGCGCCGAAAACTTTTCCGCAAATCCTTGATCAACTCTGGTGGAAGATTGATCGCGCGCTCACGCTCGACGATTGCAAACTCTCCGCGCTCGTGTGTCTCGTGGACGCGATTCGCAGTGGCACGACGACGCTGATTGATCATCACGCGAGTCCGAACGCGATTGACGGCTCGCTCGACGCGATTGGCGACGCGGTGATCGAAGCCGGTGTGCGCGCGAGTTTGTGCTACGAAGTTACGGATCGCAACGGTGCGGCGGGCGCAAAAGCCGGCATCCGCGAAAATGTTCGCTTCATCAAAAAAATTCGCGATTCGCAATCCGCAGTTCGCAATTATCTCGGCGCGTCCTTCGGCTTGCACGCGTCGTTCACCGTGTCCGATAAAACGCTCGAACAAAGTCTCGCGGCGGCGGAGGGCTTGAACACCGGGTTTCATGTTCACGTCGGCGAAGATATTTCGGACGAGGACGATGCGTTGAGCCAGTACGGGATGCGCGTCGTGGATCGTCTGCACGCGCGCGGCATCCTGGGATCGAAATCGATCGCGGTGCATTGCGTCAACGCGGATATTGGCGAAATCGAATTGCTCCGCCAAACAAAAACGAACGTCGCGCACAATCCGCGCTCGAATATGAACAACGCGGTCGGCGTCGCGGACATTCTCGGAATGTTGCGGCGCGGCGTCAATGTCGGTTTGGGCAACGACGGTTTCTCGAACAATCATTTTCAAGAAATGAAATTCGCGTACCTCTTGCACAAGCATACGCGGCGCGATCCGCGCGTGATGGGCGCAGACCAGGTTTTGCAAATGGCATACGCGCACAACGCGAACATCGCGCGCATATTTTGGAAACCGCGCGTCGGCGAATTATCGGTCGGCGCATTCGCGGATATTATTTTGCTCGATTACGTTCCGTTCACGCCGCTCACCGCCGGGAATTTTCCGTGGCAGTTGATTTTCGGAATGGACAGCGCGCACGTTACGCACACGCTTTGCGCGGGCAAGTTGTTGATGAAAGATCGCGAACTGCTCACACTCGACGAAGAAGCAATTGCCGCGCAAGCGCAACAAGCGGTGAAGCAAGTGTGGAAGCGCGTGCAGACATTCTAAGAAAGTGTTTTGAAATTCTATCCGGGCGATTAAAATCGCGGCAACACACGGCAAAACCGACCTTCGTCGGTTCGAAACAATCGCCGTAGGGCGATTTCGCAATGTGTAGAAGCGGTTTCTAACCGCCGATGTCGAATTTCAAAACACTCTCTAAACCAGACCCAGCGTTTTTCGGATGATCGAAAAAGGCTGGTTTTTTTGCCATCGCCAATTAGTTGGATAAGATATTGACAGCCCAAGCAAAACCGTGTAGAATGTAGCAAGGTTGAGCAAGGTAAAGCGAGGTGAAGTTTGACGATGAAACGTGAATTTTTTAGCACGAACGAGATCGCGCAAATTCTCGGAATGAGTCCGTTCACCATCCGCCGCTATATTTCACTGCGTAAACTCAAAGCCGTCAAACTCGAAGGCAGTTACCGCGTCCGCCGCGCCGACCTCGACATTTTTCTCAAAGCGCGCGAACTTGAACCTGAAGAAGAATTGGACGCGCTCAACGATGCAGAACCTCCGGCACCGCCGCGCGCGAAAAAAGATTTGACGCCGCAAGCCAGCGCGCCGAAACCGCCCGCGCGTAATTCCCAACCCAAACCCACTCCCAAACTCAAGCCCCGCGCAACCAAGCGCGGCAAGGAGAAGAAATAATGAAGAATTGGTTACGCTTGATTTTGGCGCTCGTCTTTTTGTTCGCGCTCGCGCTCGCGGGATTTACCGCGACCAACGTCGCCGCGGATTCGCCAATGTACCACATCGTCAGTTGGGGCGACACCTTGTTCTCGATTGCGAACAAGTACGGCACCAGCGTCAACGCAGTGATGCAAGCGAATGGTATTCGCAACTCGAACTTTATTTACGTCGGTCAACGCTTGACGATTCCCGGCGGCAACATTCTCGGTCCCTTGCCGAATCCGACAACCTACGTCGTGCAAAACGGCGACACGCTTTTTTCGATTGCGACGCGCCACAGCACTTCGGTCAATGCGTTGATGCAGGCGAACGGCTTGCAGAATTATTGGATTTTCGTCGGACAGGTTTTGCGAATTCCAGGTTACGCGCCGCAACCGATTCCGATTCCACAACCATTGCCCATCGGCACGTACTATGTTGTTCGCCCCGGCGATTATCTCGCCGCGATCGCATATCGTTTCGGCACGAACGTCTACGCGATTCAAATCGCGAATCGTTTAGCCAACTCGAATTTCATTTGGGTCGGGCAACGCTTGTTCATTCCCGGCGGTGTCGGTCCGATGCCCGGTCCGATTCCCAATCCATTTCCTGGTCCGATGCCGGGACCACTTCCATTTCCGCCCGAACCGATCCCAGGTCCCTTGCCCTATCCACCCTACGCGCCGCCAACCGCGACGCCGGTCGTGATCATTCTGCCGTCGCCGGTTCCGAATCCGAACGCGACCTCCTGGGAAGCCGTGTTGATTACAAACACTCGCGGCACCGGTCCCTGCTCGCTCGCCGCGATTGTCGTGGGCAAAACGAATTGGCCCGTCGTCGTCGCGACGACCGATGGTAGTTTTATCAGCGATCCAAAATTAACCGGCACCAAACCGGAACGCGGACCGTACGTCGTCGAGTTCGCGCACGCGTGCACCGGCACCTGGCGCGTGATTCCGCTTGGGCTCAATGTGTACGCCGATGTAACGCTCAACGGCGGACACGCCGAAGTTGAATTTCATCCGCGCCCCTAAATTCGCAAGTTACACGCACAAGACCAGGGTTGTGCGCTCTCAGCAAAAGTCAAGCCCCGAAAATTTTCGGGGCTTGACTTTTTTGTGCTGGAAAAAATCTCCGCGTTCGTCCGCGTTTATCCGCCTCCCGATTTCACTCGCGAATCCAAATGAACCACACGAGCGACGCGGCAATCAACGCGAACAGCGCGAGCGCGCTGATCGCGCGCCAGGACACGCGCAGTTTGATCGCGCGCGGTTCGCGCGTGATCGTATCGCGCACTGCCGCGATTAAAATCGCGAACGCGGCGACAAAAATTCCCGAGTTGATTAATCGCGCGATAGTGAGCGCGGTTTGATTCGGAAACCATTCGTCAAACAATTGCCAATTGAACAACGCGGCGATGGTCGCGAGCACAAGTGCGAGCGCGTATCGCCAATCATTCGCGACGCACATAATCGAGAGAAACGCGAACGCGGGAAATGAATAGTTGACATGCATCCGCGTACTCACGATGAAAAATCCCAACGCCGCAATCGCGCCTGCCGCCAACGCGCTCTTGGGTTGTGCGCGTCCGGCGAGCCAATAAAATGTGAGCAAGCACAATAATCCAAACGCGATGAATCCAATCTCGCGATACGCGATCACGCCCAGAAATAAATTGGTGTCGCTCATCAGCGGATCGAAATTCGCGGGCGCAATCGGATCCCAGGGCGCGCGTCCGCCAGAAATCAAGAACCACGCATTGTTCGCCCAGACGTGCAAAAATGGAAACGCCAAACGCATTCGCAAAAAAATTTCTGACGCTTGCGCGAGCGTGCCGCCGAGAATGAACGGAAGCAACACCAGGATCGTCGCGCCGATGCCCGTCGCGCCGGCTTGCGCGATTTGTTTCGGCTTGGCGCGCGTAACGATCAAGAATCCAATCAGCGGCGCGAACGCGAGCGCTTGCGGCTTGATCAAAATCGCGAGCGCGATCAACGCGGACGCGGCGGCAAAATGATTCGTGAGCGCGGCGAGCAAACTCAACAACGCGGGAAGCAAATAGTACGGATCGCCGATCATACTCATCCACGCGGTCGTCGTCAGCGCGGCAGGATTGAACGCGTACGCGATGCCACTCACCATCGCGCGGCGCGAATCATTCCACAACAACGCGAGCCGATACACCAGGATCGCGATCAACGCGTCCGCAACGATCGGACCGACGCGCATCAAGAAATCGAGCGCGGGTGTGTCGGGATCGAATTGCGGCGAACAACACGCGCGATAAATTTCGCCGGTTGCCCAGAGCGGATAGAAAAAACCAGGGGGATAGAGGTTGCCTTGCAAGTGCGCGGAATACGCGTTCGCAAATCCGTTGAGGACAATGTGCCGCGTCGTTTCGACCCAGCCCCACATATCAAACGGAAATCCATTCGGCACGGTGAGGATGATGCCGAGTCGAACGAGAAACGCGACGAGACCAATGGCGACGGCGTAAACCGCGCGCGATTTTTCCAGTCCGACCAACCCGCTAAAGCCGTGTCCTGAGCGAAGCCGAAGGAGTCGAATCCATTCGGGGCGATGAAACTTCATACCGTTTGCAAAAATTCGCGCACCACGCGATTGAATTCGTCCGGTTGTTCGATGTTCGCGAGATGCCCGGCGTTGGGAATGATCGCGAGCCGCGCGCCGCGAATCGCATCGCGCATCATCTCCGCATCGCGCACCGGCGTAATCGCGTCCTCCACGCCGACGATAATCAGCGTCGGCACGGAAATTTCCGCGAGTGTCGGCGTCGAGTCGGGACGGTCGCGCAATGCGCCGAGCGCGGTGATGATCGCGGCGACCGATTGGCGCGCTAACAAATCGCGCGTCGCGTCGGTCAACGCGCGATTTGATTTTAACGTTTGCGCGGTCAACGCTTTCGGCACCATCGCGTCCGCAATCGCGCCCGCGCCTTGATCGCGCGCGAGCGTGATGCTCGCGTCGCGTCCCAGTTTTCCTTCGGGTGTGTCCGCCGTCGCGCGCGTGTCCGCGAGAATCAGCGCGCGAACGCGATGCGCGTGTTGCCGGTAAAACGCGAACGCGATATAGCCGCCCATCGAAAGCCCGGCGATGATCGCGTTCTTGATGCCAAGCGCGTCGAGCAATGCGCGCACATCGTCCGCGTACGTATCCATCGTCGCGTCCGCGCCCGGCAAGGTTGACTCGCCAAAGCCGCGCAAATCCGGCGCGATCACGCGCGCAATGTCGGCAAACGCGCGCGTTTGCGCCGACCACAACGTGCGGTCGAGCGGATAGCCGTGAATCAGCACAAGCGGAACGCCCGCGCCGCCGGTATCGTCGTACCCCATTTCAAAACCGCGCACTTTAATTTTCATTTTGCATCTTTGCGTGTCATTGCGAGCACGTTCGCTTCGCTCAGTGTAAACTCCGCGAAGCAATCCCCAACGTCGAGACGCTCTGCGTCGCTTTGCTCGAAACGACAAAAAAATCGTAACTACTCAGGTGTCATTGCGAGGAGACGGTTTTTGCCGACGAAGCAATCCCCGCGTTGTGAATCAGGATCGACCAGGTCGGGGATTGCTTCGCAAACGCTTCGCGGCTCGCAATGACATGGGCTGAGTAGTTACAAAAAATCAAACATTGAACTGTTGCCGATATTCCGCGATCTGTTTGCGAATCGCTTTGCGTTCGTCGAGCGCGTTTTGGATCGGCTTGGCAAATTCGGTTTCCCAGCGCGCGATCACAGTGTCCACATCGCTCAAGAATTTTTTGAGTGGATCGAGAATTTTTTGCGTGATCGGATCGATCACGGTTGAACTAAACGCCGTTTTGCCGGTCGGTGGAAAAAATGTGTCGGTGAGCAATTTAAGCAGTTGCGCGTTGATCGTTTCAATCGTCGGCGGAATCGCGCGCACCAGGTCAACGAGGGCGGTAACGGCGCGTTGAATGTTCTCGCCGATGCCGAACGGAATTTTTTGGATCAGCGCGGCGAAAAAACTCGCGATCGATTCCGCGAGCGGCGACACGGTGCCGATTGCCGCGACGATCACACTTTCCGCCGCGCGAAATTTTTTCTGCAATTCCGCGAGGATCAGCGCCGCGCTATCCAGCACCGATTTCAGTCCCGCGAGAAGCGCTTGGAAATTTTTCAACGCGGCTTCCGCTACGGCGATCCCATCGCGGAACAAGCGCATCCCGGTTTTGAGCGCATCGAACAA
>JACRPR010000187.1 GCA_016223105.1 Chloroflexota bacterium
AACCGGGAAAAATTGTCATCGCGGTTCCAATCGTCGGTAGAAAATGCGAATCGCTTCCGCCGGTTTCCGCGAGTTGCAGAACACGATCATTTAACGCGCGCGCTTGCTTCGCGACGACCCAGCCGGCGAGCGATGGATTGAGCGTTTCGAATCCGTCGAAGTACACTTCGTCGTGTGGGTTGCGATGAATTCGCAGTAACCCGTTGCGCCCAATCGAGCGAATCATCCAACTCATCGGATGCGGCGCGATCACCACGCCGCCTTGCTCGTGAATCTGCGCGATCGTTTTGTCGAGTCCCATCAACGAGCGCACCGGCTTGTCGAGTCCGAGCGCGAGCAAGTGTCCTTCAATCGTCGTGATCTCCATCCCGGTCAAAACCTGGAAGCGCAAGTTGCGCCGCGCCACGAGATTGCGCGCCTCGTCCGCGCCGTCGAACATGTCGTGATCCGTGATCGCGATCAGATCGAGATCGGTTTCGTTTTCGACAAACTCAAACACTTGAGCAACCGTTGCCATTCCGTCGCTATGTGTCGTGTGGATGTGAATATCGGCTTTACCCATAGTTAGTTTGATAGTGCAATAGTGCGATAGTGAGATAGTTGAATGGAGTATCGCCAACTATCGCACTATCGCACGATTGCACTATTGCACCCAGATTCGGTGAAACATCACCCATTGCTCCGGGTGTTGTCCGATCCATTTTTCCATTATGCGCGCGATTTGTTCGACGCCCGCGCGCACATCGGCTTGTGCGTCGCCGGTGTTTTGCAACACGATTGCCGGTTCCGCGAACGCGGCGAACGAATTGTCCGGCAAGCGCATCGAGAACGCGGGCAGGATCGCCGCGCCGGTTCGCAGAGCGAGTTGAACATGCCCGTCCGGCAAACGCGCGGGCGCATCAAAAAAATTCACGACGATGCCGCTCTTGGTGACGTCGAGATCGGACGCGAGTCCGACGATTTCATTTTTCTTGAGCGCGCGCACGAGCGCGAGCAGAGGACCATCAACGGGAATGATCGTCAACCCTTTCGCGGCGCGCGTCGCGACGATGCGCTGATACAAAATTTCCGGCTTGACGTGTTCCGCCGGCGTCGTTACTTTGTAACCGCGAATCGCGAACGTTTGCGCGACGACATCGAGATTGCCAAAGTGCGCGGTAACGAACACGACACCTTTGCCGCGCGCACGCGCGTTCTCCAGATTCTCGAATCCGTTGACCTGCACAAGTTTCGCGATGTCGTCTTTGGTCAAACGCGACGCGCGAAAAAAATCGTAATAATTTTTGAGATGGTTTCGCAAAATGTCGCGCGCGACGCGATCAATTTCATCGCGCGCTTTGCCGCGCATGACGTGCCGCAAATTATCGCGCAATGGCTCGCGCGCGTCCGCGAACCAATCGAAAAATTTCGCGCCGATCCAACCAAACAGCGCATAGCCCCAGCGCGGCGAAATCAGTGGAATGATCGCGCCGAGCACGCGATACATCCAATAGCCCGCCATAGTTTGGTTGAAGATTCGTTTTAACATTATTGGTTCAATAGTTCGATAGTGCAATAGTGCGATAGTTGGCAGTCCAACTATTCAACTATCGCACTATCGAACTATTGCACTACCAAACTTTTTGAAACATCAACCACTGATCCGGATATTTGCGAATGTACCGTTCCATCACCGCGACGAGTTTTTGCGTGCCTTCGCGAATGTCGCGCGCGGGGTCGCCGGTTTTTGCGATTTCGAGCGGCGGCTCGATGTACACGTACGAGCGATTGTCCGGCTGGCGCACCGAAAAACCTAGAAAGATCGGCGCGCCGAACTTGAGCGACAACTGCACCGCGCCGTCCGGCATTTGCGCGGGCGCGCCAAAAAAATTCACGATCGGTCCGGTTTTTGTAATGTCGCGATCATACGCAAGTCCGGCAATCCCGCCGCGCTTGATCACTTTGATCAGCGCGCGCGGCGCGACATCGAGCGGCACCATTTCGATGCCGTTGCTCTTGCGGAGCGCGAGCACGTACTGAAATAATTTTTCCGGCGCAAAGCGTTCATTCGGCACGACGACGGTAACATCAAGATACACCGCCGTCAATTGCAGAACCAGATCCCACGCGCCAAAATGTCCCGACCCGGCAATCACTCCCTTGCCCTGCTTAAGCGCCGTTTCCAAATAATCGAGTCCCTCGACGCCGGCGAGTTGCGCTTGAATTCGTTCGCGCGTGATGCCGTGACTGCGAAAGAGATCGAAATAATTTTTCAGCAGATTTTGAAACGCGCGCCGCGCGGTCGCGTTCACTTGCGCGTCGCTTGCGCCATCGCCCAACACGCGCCGCAAGTTGGCAAAGTACGTCGTTTGTTTTTTTCCGGCGAAAAAAAACCACGCATCCGCGAATCGCGCGAACAGCCAATACCCGAATTGCGCCGGGAGCAAGGGACAAATCCAACCGGCAAAACGAAAGAAATAATATTTGAACATAACGCGTCTTTGTCATTGCGAGCGGAGCGAAGCAATTTCCAGAATTGCGCGGGGATTGCTTCGCTTCGCTCGCAATGACACTCCATCATCCATTCCGACTCAACGATGCTTTTTGAATTTTGCGATCGCGTTGTTCGCCCATGCTCCACATCGGGCGAAAAACGTACCACTGTTCGGGACATTCGCGAATGAACGTTTCGATCTGGCGCGCCATCAATTGCATCGTCGTTTGGATCGCGTGTTGCCGATTGCCGTTTGCTTCAACGGTGAGCGGCGGCAACGTGTGAATCGCCATTTGCCCGTTCGCGGCGACGCGCACGTACCCCAACAAAATCGCCGCGCCGGTCAACAACGCCAACTGCGCGGGTCCCGCCGGAAATTCCGTGCGCGTGCCAAAAAATTCCACCGGCACCGTCGCGATATCAAAGTGATGCGTAACGCCGAAATCAATCAAGAACGCGGTCATCTCATTGCGCTTGAGCGCGTGAATGATTTGGCGCGGCGCGCGATCATACGGAAACAGATGCACGCCGCGCTTGGCGCGAATCGCGGTGAGATGATCCATCAATTCCTGCGGGCGCAATGTTTCGGCGACGAGCGTGAAGGGTTTAAAGTGCATCGCCATCACCGCGCTTGGCAGATCGTTGTTGCCGTAATGCGCGCTGACCACAATCGCGCCCTTGCCCAACGCCAGCGCGCGTTCGAAATGTTCCGGCGAAACAATCGTTACACGCGCGTCCAACTCGGCGGCGGACATACTCGGATAGATCATCACATCGCGCAATTGACGCGCAAAGTTGACGAACGCCGCGCGCGCGACGCATTTCACTTCGGGATCGTTCGGCGATTTGCCGAGCACGCGCGCGAAATTGTTCAATGCGATCTGCCGCCGCAACGGCATCAAATAGTACGCACCGACGCCGAACACGCCCGCGCCCCAGAACGAAACGCGGCGCGGCAGAATCGCGATCAAAAACATTCCGAGTCGCCACAACCAATACAGCACGATCACTTGCGAATAAACTCCTCGACCATTTCACGCGCTTGATCGTCGGGAAATTGTTGCGGCGGCGATTTCATAAAGTACGCACTCGGCGCGACCAACGCGCCTTTCACTTTGCGCTCCAACGCGAGTTTCGCGCACCGCACCGCGTCGATCACCACGCCCGCGCTGTTCGGCGAATCCCAGACTTCGAGTTTCAATTCGATGTTGAGCGGCACATCGCCGAACGTCGTGCCTTCGAGCCGGATGTACGCCCACTTGCGATCGGTGAGCCAGGGCACGTAATCGCTCGGACCGACATGCACATTTTCTTCCGGCAAGGTATGACCCAGCATCGAAGTAACCGCGTTTGTCTTGGAAATTTTTTTCGATTCGAGCCGCTCGCGTTCGAGCATATTCATAAAATCAGTGTTGCCGCCGAAATTCAATTGATATGTGCGATCCAAGCGGACGCCGCGCTCTTCAAACAAGCGCGCGAGAACGCGATGCGTGATCGTCGCGCCGACCTGGGATTTGATGTCGTCGCCGATGATCGGCAAGCCGCGATCCTCGAACCGTTTTTGCCAATACTTTTCGCGCGCGATGAAAACCGGAATGCAATTCACGAACGCGCACCCGGCTTCGAGCACTTGCTCGACGTACCATTTCGTCGCTTCTTCCGAGCCGACCGGCAAATAGTTGATCACGACATCGGCTTTCGTCGCTTTCAAAATGCCGACGACATCATCCGTTTGCCCCGGCGCTTTTTCGATAATCTTGGAAAGATATTTTCCGAGTCCGTCGTGCGTCATCCCGCGATGCACCTTGACGCCGAGTTTCGGTACGTCCGCAAATTTGTACGTGTTGTTCGGCGTCGTGTAAATCGCTTCGGCGACATCTTTGCCGACCTTGTTCTTGTCCACGTCGAACGCCGCGACGATTTCGATATCGCCGACGTGATACCCGCCGAGCACCGTGTGCATCAAGCCGGGAATTTTAATGTCCACCGGCGCGTCCTGGTAATGTTGAATGCCTTGCACAAAACTACTCGCGCAATTGCCCACGCCGATAATCGCGACGCGGACTTTTTTCGATTGTTTCTTCGGCACAGAATCCTCCAAACAAATTTTAGATTTCATATTTCAGATTTCAGATTGACAATCTGCAATCTGAAATCCGCAATCTGCAATTCACTGATGGGCGATCAGCGCGTCGAACGCGCGCGCGTGCGCGTCGAGCCGCGCGCGGTCGAGCGAGCAGTGCACTTCGCGCCCGTTGCGCTTCATGCGAATCAGCCCGGCAATCTTGAGCCGGTGCAAATGCCACGAGACGAGCGGCTGGCTGATCCGCAAACCGCGCGCGAGTTCGGACACGGTCGCGTCGCGCCGCGCGAGTTGCGCGAGAATTTTCAGCCGCGCACTATCGCTCAACGCGCGATAATAATCGCGCAAGTCTTTCAACATTCGAATCTCGGTCTCGGTTCGCATACGGTTAATGGAAGTTGGAAATTGGAAGTTGGAGACTGGAGGTTGGAGGTTGGAGGTTGGACGTGGATTCCAACATCTAATTTCCAATTCCCGATACATAAATAGCCATTTATATATTATCCAATTGCAAAATCTTGTCAAGATGGTTTCGCGTGCGTTGGGGTGTAGTTCAGCGTAAGGGCGGCAAGCATCCTGAGCGGAGCAAAGCAGAGTCGAACGCTCCGCGTGCGGCTCGCGGAACGTACCGCACGCGGAGCGTTCGACTCCACTCCGCTTCGCTCCGTTCCGCTCAGGATGCTCGCTGTACCCAATTTGAACGCGCGTTGTAATGCTTTTGCGTTATCCCTTGAACCTCGTATAATTACAGCGACGATGGACATTCCAGCAACGCATCGGTGGGACGTAACGCCGCAAGAAGCGATGGCGATTCAGCGCGAGCTCGCGACGCGCGTGATCGAACGCGGCGCGACCGAGCATACGCGCCTGGTCGCGGGGATTGATGTTGGACTCGAAGGCGCGGACAATCAGAGCGCGCGCGCGGCGATTGTTGTTTTGAATTTGCCCGATCTCGCGCCGGTGGATTTCGCGATAGCGCGATTGCCGGTCGCGTTTCCGTACATTCCCGGTTTGCTCGCGTTCCGCGAAATTCCGGTCGTCTTGCGCGCGTTGGAACAACTCGCTACGACGCCAGACGTTTTGATCGTAGACGGTCAAGGTCGCGCGCATCCGCGCCGACTCGGCATCGCGTCGCACCTCGGCGTCCTGCTCGATCTGCCGACGATTGGATGCGCGAAATCTATTTTGTGCGGCGCGGTAAAATCACCGGCGAACAAACGCGGCGCGTGGTCGCCGCTCGTGGATCGCGGCGAAACCATCGGCGCGGCACTGCGAACGCGCGTCGGTGTAACGCCGGTGTACATCAGCATCGGTCATCGCGTTAGTTTGGAAAACGCGCGCGACCTGGTTTTGCGCTGTTGCAAAAATTATCGCTTGCCCGAAACGACGCGCTGGGCGCATCGCGTCGCGGGCGGGGGAAAATTCGCAATTCGTAATTCTTAATTCGTAATTCGTAATTCTTAATTCGTAATTCGTGATGCGTAATGCGTAATTCGCAATTCGCAATTCGTTTATTCGTTCGGTATTCGTTGACGCAAGTTCAAATTCATTTTCGCGCTGAAGGATGATTCAAATGGGCAACGAACAAAAAATTCTCCAAGCCGCCAAGTTGATCAAAAATTCCAAACACACGGTCGCGCTGACCGGCGCGGGCGTCTCGACGCCATCGGGCATTCCCGATTTTCGCAGTCCGGGTTCTGGGTTGTGGGAGAAACACGATCCGATGGAAGTCGCCTCCATCTGGGGATTTAACGCGCACCCCGAAACGTTTTACGAATGGATGCGCCCGATGTCGCAATTGATGGCGCAGGCGCGCCCGAATCCCGCGCACACCGCGCTCGCGGAACTCGAAGACCTGGGATTGATTCGCGCGATCATCACGCAAAACATTGACGGCTTGCACCAGGACGCGGGAAGCAAACGCGTGCTCGAAGTGCACGGACACACGCGCGCGATGACGTGCATCCGTTGTTTTCATCAATGCGATGCAAAACCGCTCACCGAAAAATTTTTGGCGGACGGTGCAGTGCCAATTTGCCAAGTGTGCGGCGGCGTGCTGAAACCGAATGTCGTGTTGTTCGGCGAAATGATGCCGGTGAGTGTGATGTTTGAAGCGGAGCAGGAAACGAAAAAATGCGACATTGTGCTCGTCGCCGGGTCGTCGCTCGAAGTTGCGCCCGCCGGCGATTTGCCGCTCGTCGCGAAAAAGAACGGCGCGAAAATCATCATCGTCAACAAAGGCGCGACCGTCGCGGACGCGCACGCCGCCATCGTGATTCGCGAAGATGTCGCAAGCGCGTTGCCAAAAATTGTGGAACAGGTCAAGCGCGGCTAATCCAATGTCAATTGCGCGCGAATAGAATTTTTCCCGCGGATACAAAAGAACACGGATATTTTTATTTATCCGTGTTCCGTTGCATCAGTGGGAAAATTTTGATGTAGGGATTGAGCAAACCACCGCGTAAACGCGCGCTTCCAGACGCGCAGATTTTCGAAAGAGGTCGGCTATGTCAGGACGATCAGCATCCAAACCATCGCGCGATGAGCTCGCGCGACGCGTGCGAAAACAAGCGCGCGAATTGCGCGCGCAAATCGCGCAACGGCAGGCAATCGAAAATGAACTGCGCGAATCGCGCGATGAGATCGAACAACAAGTCGAAGCGCGCACGCGCGCGCTCGCAGATCGCGCGCGGATGGCAACCTTTACCGCGACGGTCGGGCTGGCGTTGAATCGCGAGGGCTCGCTCGCGGATGGACTGCGCCTCTGCGCGGAGGCGATGGTCGAACATTTGGACGCGGCATTCGCGCGCATCTGGCTTTGGGATGCTCCGACCCAGACCCTCATATTGCAGGCGAGCGCCGGCATGAACACGCGACTCGATGGCACATTCAGTCGGCACCCGCTCGACGGCGACACGCGCATCGCGATCATTGCGCGCGAACGCAAACCGTACCTCACGAACGCGGCGATCGATGATCCTGGGATCAAAAACAAGGATTGGGCGCGCGCGGAAAAGATGATCGCGTTCGCCGGTTATCCTTTGATTGTTGGCGATCGGCTTCTCGGTGTGATGGCGCTGTTCGCGCGCCAACCGCTTTCGCAAATTACGCTCGACGCATTAGACACCGTCGCCAACAGTATCGCGCTCGGCATTGAACGCATCCGCGCGGAAGCATCGTTGCGCCACGAGCAAATCCTATTTACGCAGGCACCCGCGATCGTGTTCCGGTGGCGCGCCACCGAGAATTGGCCCGTCGAGTACGTCTCGGCGAACGTGTCCGATCAATGGGGGTATGCGGTCAACGATCTAATGAGCGGAAAAATTCCGTACGCGTCCCTGGTTCATCCGGCGGATTTAGAGCGCGTCGCGCGCGAAGTGCAAACGCACAGCGCGGCGGGTGCGTCCTCATTCAAACAAGTCTATCGCATTCGCCGTGCGGATGGC
>JACRPR010000188.1 GCA_016223105.1 Chloroflexota bacterium
CGAAAGAGGTTTGAAACCGCCGTTAGTGTCTGTGAATCCGATGCAACGATACAGTCGCGACGCATCCAATTCTCGAAAGAGGTTTGAAACTAAACCTGTTCTCCGTTTCCATTTAGGACTCGTTTTTGTCGCGACGCATCCAATTCTCGAAAGAGGTTTGAAACTATAGTATCCTTTCCCTACAATTTCTACATATACCGTCGCGACGCATCCAATTCTCGAAAGAGGTTTGAAACTCATTTGAAAAGAAAATCAAACCACCACCCTCCTTCGGTCGCGACGCATCCAATTCTCGAAAGAGGTTTGAAACTTTTGCTTTTTCTCACTGAACGGAAACATCTTCATTTGTCGCGACGCATCCAATTCTCGAAAGAGGTTTGAAACTTGCTACCAACAGGACCACGGTCGTGGAACAGTTCGAGTCGCGATGAATCCAATTCTCGAAAGAGGTTTGAAACAGGTCGTTTGACCACACAGTATAAACGTGATAATGGTCGCGATGAATCCAATTCTCGAAAGAGGTTTGAAACTCGCTGAAATCGGCAAACCGTTCAAACCACTTCATTAGACGCGATGAATCCAATTCTCGAAAGAGGTTTGATTTGGCTTTCCGCTAATTTGTGCTATAATCATTTCCGCACGCTTGTCTTTGTCCCAGTTCGTTCGTTCCACCTGTTTATATTTTTGCACCACAGGAAACGCACATGCGCGACACTTGTCCGCTCACGCTGGATGCGCGCGGATTGTTCGACAAGCCCGGCTCAAATCAACCAACGCCTCACCCGTTGACGTGTTTTGCGTCAGCGCGGGGCGTTTTTTGTTTGCGCCGTTTCGCGCGCCCCCATTTCAAATTCGTCGTCCCGTTCAAGGAGGTTGGATGAACCCAGCCCAAACCGAAACCTTGTTACTCGCCGCGCTCCAACACGACCTGGGGGCACTGTTCGGTAGCGAGCCGCCCGCCGCCGTGCGCGCGGCGGCGAACGATGCCGAGGCGCAAAAAATTCTCGATCAGGCATGCGCGTGGGCAACACCCGGCGGCACACATTCCGAGCCGCTCGCGACCACGCCCCTCGTTTCGATCTTTTCACTTTTACGGCGCGACAAAATCCCCGCCGGCACGCCCCAGTATTTCGATTTGCACGAACTCGGCGCGACGAACGAGCCGGGCATGAACTATCTGTTCCCGGTCGCGCAAACCAAAATTTCGCGCCACGGCTATCTCAAAAACATGCGCGAGAAATTCAACGCGCTCGCGCCAGAAATTGCCCACGCCGCGTTCGACGTCCAGTTCAATCACCTCACCGCATTTCTGCAACGCTATGCGCGGTGCTTGCCCGCGCACTCGCCCGACGTGTGTTTGTACGATCACCTGCGACTCACCGCCGCGCTCGCCGCGTGCCTCGCGCAAAAACCGGCTGACTCTAGTTTTACGCTCGTCGTCGGCGACTTGTCCGGCATCCAGGATTACATTTTCGACATTGCGACGATTGGCGCGAGCGGCGCGAGCCGGCGTTTGCGCGCGCGTTCCTTTGCGATTGGGCTGATTTCCGATTTCGCGTCGCACGCGCTCGTGCGCGAGTTTGGCTTGCCGTTGACGAACGTGCTGATGGCATCGGGCGGCAAGTTTTACATTCTCTTGCCGAAATTGTCCGACACCCCAACGCGGCTTGACGCGTTTCGCGCGCAAGTGGAGGGGTGGTTGTTCCAGCAATACAACGGCGAGATCGGTTTGAATTTGGCGGCGATGGAATTGAGCGCGGCGCAGTTGGATGCCGGCGCAAACGGTTTCGGCGCGGCGCTGAAAAACCTGGGGCGTGAACTGGGCGTGGCAAAACTGCAACGCAGTCGCGCGATTTTGCAAAACGCGACCGGCTGGGTCGAGGAGCAATTTATTCGCCGCACCGATTTTGAAGGCGCGGGCATTTGTCGCAGTTGCGGCAAATTTCCCGGCACCGAGCGCGACGAATTGTGCAAGCAGTGCGCGCAACAATCGCGACTGGGAAGCAAACTGACGCGCGCGCAAGCAATTGCGTTTTTTGAAAACGACACCACACAAACCGACGACCTGACTTTTCTCGAACGATATTCCGCGCGCGTGGTGACCGAACGCGAACCGATTGTCGGGTCGCCGTACCTCATGGTGCAGATCAACAATTCAAATTTGCGCGGACTGATCCAGTATCCGGCGACGTTTCGATATCTGGCGAATCACGTACCGCTCGGCGATTATGATGCGCCCAAGACGTTCGAGCAGATTGCCGAGGCATCGCTCAAGCAGGGCAAGGGACGCGAACTGCTCGGCTATGTCAAAGCCGATGGCGACCGGATGGGCACGCTGTTTTCCAGCGGACTGCGCGCCGAGAACAAGGACACGGCGGCGCACGTCGTCGCGTTTAGCCGCGAGATGGAATTGTTTTTCGCCGGCTGGCTCGATCACGAATTGAACCGGAATTTCGAGGATACGTACACCATCTTTTCCGGCGGCGACGATCTCTTTTTGCTGACGCCCTGGACGCGCGCGCTCGACCTGGCGCGGCGCGTCAATGAAAAATTTCGCGAGTTTGTTTGCGCGAATGAAGCGGTTACATTATCGGCGGGGATTTTGTACACCAAGCCACGCTATCCGGTGGCGCGCGCCGCGCCGGATGTCGAAACCGTGCTCGAACAATCCAAGCGTCGCGGACGCAACCGGCTCACCGTGCTGGGCGATACGTTCGAGTGGCAGTATGCGGCGGATGTCCAAAACCAAGTGGATGATCTTGCTGGTTTTACAGAGGAGGAACTGCGCGCGAGTTTTCTGCATCGGCTGGTTTACTATGGGCAAGAGTACCGCAAACTTGACCGCGAAGGCAAAGCCGACGCCGCGCGTTTCAAATCGCATCTCGCGTACACGATTGCGCGCAACCTGCGCGGCGGCAATGCGCGTTTGCTGGCGTGGGGCGAAGCATTGTTCAACAAAATGTTTGCCAATAAACGAGACGTGACCACCGAACATCTCGGTTTGATCGCGACCATCGTGTTATTCAATCGTCGAACAAGGAGATAATCAAATGGCAAGTTCATTTCAGGATCGAAACCGATCGGGAAATTTTAATATGCCCGATACGCGAACAAATTTCCGTTTTGATTCAAATTATCTGAAAGGAGGATATTTCTTGGATGCCCAGTGTGAACAGATGAGACCTGGTATCCTTGATACAATCGCTTTTGATATCGCCAAAGTATTTTATAATCTCAGGCTGAATTCCAGCCAATTGCGTCGTTTTTTCAATCAACTACGGATAATTGAGCAGAGCATCGGAAAGTACCGGTCTTTTGAATCGGCAACCCAAGATCTGCTCGCACTCAAATCTGCGGCGAGATATCAAGTTGGCAGAGGGTTGGTACGAGAAGAGTTCATGCAATTCATTGAGCGTAATGTAGAATTAGCAGTACAAAGTGAATGTAGTTTGAAACGCGGTTTTATTCCACACTTTGCCGCAGTTCTTGGCTACTTTGTCTACATCAGCCGGGAACGTGTTTGAAAAACGGTGTGACTGGGGCATACAAATATTCCGATCTAAAAAGGAGGTTCTCAGTGCCAAGAAAATTGATCCATTACCGAAAATTTAGCGGTACTCTGGTGTCGCTGACCGGTTTGCGCGTGGGTGGCTCGAAAGAAAGTATCGAGATCGGCGGACTGGAAAATACGATCATCCGCCATCCGATCAACGACCTGCCGTACATTCCCGGTTCATCCATTAAAGGCAAGATGCGCTCGTTGCTGGAACACAAGTACGGCAAAATGACTGACAAAGGCGAACCATGTGGATGTGGACAATGCATGATTTGCCGCGTGTTCGGTCCACACAAAAACACAAAACATGATCTTGGTCCCACGCGTATCATCGTGCGCGATTCCAAGTTGACCCAAAAGAGCAAGGACGAGTTGGAAACCGCGCAAAAGGAAAAAGGCGTCTTTTTCGCCGAGGTCAAAACCGAAAACCTGGTCAATCGCAGAACCGGCACAGCGGAACACCCGCGCACGCAAGAGCGTGTGCCTGAAGGCGCGCAGTTCGATTTCGAAATCGCCTTGCGCGTTTTTGAAGGCGATGAGGAAAACGCCGTCATCGCGTTTGTCAAAGAAGGTCTCGACCTTTTGCAACAAGATTATCTCGGTGGCTCCGGCAGTCGCGGCTATGGCAAGGTGAAACTCGAATACACGGTTGCATAACGATGGGCGTCAAAACTTTGTATCGCGTGCGGTTGCAACCGCACGGCGCAACGCTCTCGCCCTGGCAAGCGGACACGCTGTTCGGTCACCTCTGCTGGCAAGTCTATTTCGAAAAAGGCAAACCTGGCTTGGCAGATTTTCTCGCACCGTTTCGCGCAGGCACGCCGCCGTTTGTCTTGTCGGATGGCTTTCCCGGCGACTGGTTGCCGCGTCCGATTTTGCCGGCGTCGCCGACGGCAAGCGATGAAGAAAACAAACAGACCAAACGCATGCCCTGGGTAACCCGCGCCGAATTTGGCGCGGCATTGCGCGGTGAATATCCCGGCGTGAGCGATGCCGAATTGCCGGTGCATGAGCCGCAAGTGGTGCTCAAAAATCAAATCAATCGCTTGACCGGCACGACCGCGGGCGATGATGACGAGGCGGGCAATCTGTACGCGCTGGACGAGATCGCGTTTTATCACGGAACTGAAAAACGCCAAGACGTGCCGGTGTCGGTGTACTTTTGGGCGCAGGATACCGCGCAAGCGGATGAGGTGACGCGCTTGCTGGGCGCGTTGGCGCGCGGTGGGTACGGCAAAAAGAAATCGGTCGGGTACGGTCAGTTCACAGTGGGCGAACGTGAGACGATTTCATTCGAGTACCCTGATGCGGCGGACGCGGTTGTGACGCTGGCGAGTTTTGTGCCGCGCCAAACTGACCCGACCGACGGGTACTATCGCACGCGCGTCAAGTACGGCAAACTGGGCGAGGGCGGCATCGTGGATGGCAAGGCATACTCGCCGTTCAAATTTCCTCTCGTCATGCTCACCGCCGGCGCGACATTCCGCGTCCAGCCCGCGCCGAATTTTGTGGGGCGTGTGGTCGCCGGCATTCACCCGCAAGATTTGAACGGCGACGAGTTTGTGCAGTCCGCGTTCGCGCCGGTCGTGCCGATCAAAATGCCGGGCTAGGGTGTGGCATGTTTGCATCTTTCGTCGTCACCCTGCGCCCAACTGTCGCCACGACCATCGGCAACGCGACCGGCAAAAGTTTGCATGGTTTGTTTTTCAATCTGCTCGAACAACATGATCGCGCGCTGTTCGACCAGGTTCACGCCGCGCATCAACTGCGCCCGCTCACGGTGTCGCCCTTGCTCGGCGAATTTACGCGCGAAGGATTTCGCCGCCGCGTGTCACCCGCGCAAGTTTACGCGGTGCGCTACACCACCTTGTCCGACGACTTGTTCAACGCGCTGAGCAACATCTTGCTTCGTAAATTTATCTATCGCGGCACGGTTGCGCTCGACGGTGTTGAATTCAAGGTGCAAGATGTCGCGGTCGAGCCAGACCAGAGCCGAGGTTGGGGGCGCATCGCCACGCCGGAAGAAATTTGGGAGCGCGCGTCCACGCAACGCGACGTGGCACTGCGCTTTGTTTCGCCGACGGCATTCAATCAACGCGAGATGAATTTGCTGTTTCCCGTGCCGCGCAACGTGTTCCACTCGTACCGCGAAAAATGGAATGTGTTTACGCACTTGCCGATTGGCGACGAGTTTATCGCGTGGGTCGAGCAAAACGTCGCGGTCGAGGCGCACGCGCTCAGCACACGCATGGTGTGGTTTTCCGATTTTCAAAAACATGGTTTTGTGGGCTGGGTGCGTTACGTGGCGCGCGACGCAACACCGGCACGATTAAAGGAAATGAACGCGCTCGCCGATTTTGCGTTCTTTGCCGGCACCGGCATCAAAACGCCGATGGGGATGGGGCAAACGCAACGCATCACGCGCGCGATCGAACGCGCGTTTGCCGAATTATCGGACGCGTCCGAGTAAAGGAGCAAAATGCCTCAAGTCTTTTTTAGCCATTCGTGGAAAGACAAACAGATCGTCCATCATGTGAAACACGCGCTTGAACAAAGTCTCGTCAAGGTCTGGATTGATGACAGCGAAATAGGCGGCGGCGAAAAGTTGACCCAGGCGGTCGTCTCCGCGATCCACAAGAGCAAATATTTTTTCATGTTCCTGTCGAATCACTATTTGGCGTCCAAGTGGTGCATCGAGGAATTTGATATTGCCTGCACGGGTTTGCGCGAGAACCAGCTTACCCTCATGCCAATTTTGTTGGAGGAAGAATCCGCGCTAAACTGGGAACTGGTGCGTGAGGATCAGCGTGCGGTCATGCAGGCGTTGTTGAAACGCATCGTCTACGTCAAGGTGGACAAGTACAACCCAGAGGCGAGCATCGCCAACATCCTCGGCGCGTTTTGGAAAAACGAACTCGTGCGCTTTGAGCCGATTCGTCAACTTGTGGTCGGCGGAACCAAGGTGCAACTGATTCAATTTCAAACGCAAGGGGATTTGCCTTCCGATTTTTTGCAAACCTGGGATTTCAACATCGAGACATTTGTCGCGCACACCGAGAACGATCCCGCGCCAATTCAGTTTGGCTTGCCGGTTGCGTTTGCCGGGAAAGCGCCGAACTGGATAATTGCTTTTTTGGCGATTCCATTGAAAAATTTGCGAACCGTGTTCGTGTACAACAATCAGAGCCAGGATTACATCTGCGTCTTTTCCCTCAAGAGCGACAACCGCTTGGGGCAAGTATTGAAAGCCAAATAAAAAAGACCCGCCGGGTTTTGTTAAACCTGGCGGGTCTTTTTTATGCCCAGTATTTGCGTAGGCAATACGCTACAAACCCCACACAAAAATTTTTCGCGCAAAAGAAAAAAGACGCTACACGAATTTACCGTTTCGATTTTTTCGCAACGCGTTCAGATTTTTTCGCCGGCAAATACTTGTCGAGCAATAAGCCCAGGTCTTTGCGAACTTTTTGCGGAACGTGATCACGCGATGTGATAATCGCGTCCTTGAGCGCGTGAGGGCAGGGGCAGTGATCGCGCGCGCCGGGAATTTCGCCCGCGGCATAACGCACGATCCGTTTCGCCATCTCCGCGTTCTTCAACAAATTTTGGATCACCATCTCGACCGTTACCGAAGCGTGATCGGGATGCCACACATCGTAATCCGTAACCATCGCGACCGTCGCGTAACACATCTCCGCTTCGCGCGCAAGTTTCGCTTCCGGAATCGCGGTCATTCCGATAATGTCCATCTTCCATTGCCGATACACTTCCGATTCCGCGCGCGTCGAAAATTGCGGTCCATCAATCACGACGAGCGAGCCGCCGTTGTGCACGCGCGCGCCGGCTTTTTGCGCGGCATCGTACAACACAGCGCTCAACTCCGGGCAGAACGGATCCGCGAACGAAATATGCACAACCAAGCCCTTGTCGAAAAATGTCGTCGGGCGAACTTTGGTGCGATCAAAAAGTTGATCCGGGATCACGATGTCGAGCGGGGCACAATCTTCGCGCACACTGCCGCCCGCACTCAACGAAATGATCCGCCCGACGCCGAGCGATTTGAGCGCGTAGATA
>JACRPR010000189.1 GCA_016223105.1 Chloroflexota bacterium
GGGCGAGCCGCCCGCGCCACTAGAACAATTTCAAATCTTGTGCTATCCTAATCGAAAATGAAATGCTTGACAAGGGGAGGAAATTTCGAGATGAAACGCGTGATGATATTTTTTGCGTTGATGTTGTCTGCGTGCGCGACGCCCACGCCCATGCGCGCGCCAACCCGCGCGCCAACCATCGCGCCAACGATCGCACCGACGCGCGTGGACACACCGCTACCAACGATTCAACCAACGAACCAACCGACTCTGCCATCATCGCCCAACGTTGAAATTTTTGCAAAAGGACTCGACACACCCTGGGCGATTGATTTCGCGCCGGACGGTCGCGCGTTTTTCACCGAACGACTCGGCGCGATTCGGGTGATCAAAGATGGCAAGTTGCAAGCGGAGCCGTGGATGAAAATCGCGGTGAGCGAGGTGAGCGAAGCCGGTTTGCTGGGACTTGTACTCGATCCGCAATTCGCGCGTAATCGTTTCGTGTACGTCGCGTACACGACGCGTGAGGGCGGGCGAATAGTGAATCGGCTCGTGCGGTTGCGCGAGGAAAACGACAAAGGCGCGTTCGACAAAATTTTAATTGACAATGTTTCCGCCGCGAACAATCACGACGGCGGGCGCGTGAAATTCGGTCCCGATGGCAAAGTGTACTGGACGATGGGCGACGCGCAGAATACCTCCCTCGCGCAAGACCTGGGATCGCTCAACGGAAAAATTTTGCGACTCAATTCCGACGGCACGATTCCGAACGACAATCCGTTTCCAAATTCGTACGTGTACTCGTACGGACACCGCAACCCGCAGGGACTCGCGTGGCAACCGGGGACGAATCGTTTGTACGCGGCTGAACATGGACCAAGCGGCGGCGGAGCGAGTTGTTGTCGCGATGAATTGAATTTGATCGAGCCGGGAAAAAATTATGGCTGGTCGCTGATTACCGGCGATCAAACGCGCGAGGGACTCGTGGCGCCAGTGATTCACAGTGGCAACGATTACACCTGGGCACCGAGCGGCATCGCGTTTGCCACGCGCGGCGCGTGGGCGGGATCACTGCTCATCACCGGTTTGCGCGGCGAGGCATTGTATCGCGTTTCGCTCGACAAAAACGATCCGCGCAAAGCGACCAGCATCGAGCGATTGTTCGAACGTAAGTACGGGCGTTTGCGCGATGTGATCGAGGGACCCGACGGCGCGCTCTACATTCTCACGAGCAACGCAGACGGGCGCGGCAATGTCGGCGCGGACGGCGATGTGATTTTGCGCGTGGTGTTCAAATAAAGATTGGACGCGGACGAGCGCGGAGGAACGCGGACAAGTATTTTTTCCGCGTTTGTCCGCGTCCAATCAACTTGTTGTGTCGAGCACGCGACCCCAAAAATTTTCTTCGCGCATCGCGAGTCGCCGGATCGCGCGACTTGCTTCGCCCAAGCGCGCGCGATTTTTTTCGTCCGCGATTTGTTTGAGCAGACGCGCGAACGCGCTCCACTCGTTCGCGATTTCGTCCATCGTCGCGCCGAGTTCCGGGAAATTCGCGTCGCGCAGAAATTGTGCGTACAGCGCGCGAAAGAATCCGCCGCCGGTGCCGCGCACTTCGATATTTTGAAAACCGAATCGCGTGCACACAACCCAATCGGGCGCGTCGCCCCAGGTTTCGAAATCTTCCGCGAGCGTTTCCATTCCCATCACGCCAAAGTGTGGCGCGCGATCCATCACCATTGCGCGCGCATTGTCGCGGAGCGCGGCGCGAACCGCGTTTTGTAATGTCATTGCGAGCGGTGTTTGCGAAGCAATCCCCAACGAGTGCATTGGGGATTGCTTCGCTTCGCTCGCAATGACAGATGACTTGATTGCGAGCCATTCGTTGTGAAGCGGAAGCGGTGGAATTTTGGTCGCGCGCGCGGCGCGGAGCGCATCGTACGAAACTTGTTGCAAGCCGGGAAAATGCGTGTCCGCGAGAAACGCGATTTGGCGCGCGTCATCGTACCCGGCGAGAATCGCGCGATGACCGGGGAACGGCGTGCGCGTGTTCCAGTACGGCAGTTGGCTCAATTCGAGATGGAGTAAAACCGGGATATCGCGATTCACAAAATTTTTTACAGTTTGCCACGCGCGTTCCGCGTCATCGTCCGCGCCTTCTTCAAAATCCACCGCGAGATGCGCGCACGCTTCGCGTTCAAAATTCACCGTGCGTCCGAAAAATAATCGCGACGGCGAATCGCCGCGCGGATTGCGAAAATACAAAAAGCCGAGTCCACTGCCGAGACCCAGACACATCGCCTCGCTCACATCGAGACCGATGTAGCGCAACAAATCGCGCATTGCAGTCGAGCCGCAATGCGCGCCGGGGGTGTGCGTAAAGTTGGGGATGAGTTTCATTTTTGGAACGTACGGCAAATTTACAAATTTGCCTTACACATGGCGCAGGCGCGGATCGAGCGCGTCGCGCAAGCCGTCGCCGAGCAAGTTGAATCCGAGCACCGCGATAAAAATCGCGAGACCAGGGAACGTCGCCATATACGGATGACTGAAAATATAATTGCGCCCTTCGCCCAACATCGAACCACATGCGGGCGTCGGCGGTTGCACGCCCAATCCCAGGAGGCCCAATCCCGCCGCGATCAAAATCGCGGAGCCCAGGTTGAGCGTCGCTTGCACGATCACCGGCGCCATCGCGTTCGGCAAAACGTGAAGCCAGATGATCCGTCCATCGCGCACGCCGACCGAACGTGCGGACTCGACGTACGTTTGCTCGCGAATTGTCAGCACCGAGCCGCGCACGAGGCGAATAAACGATGGCACCGCGCTGATGCCGACCGAAATGATGATGTTTTGCAAGCCGACGCCGAGCATCGCGACGAGCGAGAGCGCGAGCAGAAAACTGGGAAACGCGAGCAGAATGTCCGCGAAACGTTGAATGACCAGGTCAACCCATTTGCCGTAATAACCGGAAATCGCGCCGAGGGGCAAACCGACCGCGAGCCCGAACGCGACCGCGAGAAATCCAATCGTCAGCGACAGGCGCGCGCCGTACAGTAAACGCGTCAGCATATCGCGTCCCAGGTGATCGGTGCCGAGCAAAAATTGCGCGCCCGGCGCGATCAATGCCTGGGACAGTTTTAGTTTTTCCGGATCGTGCGGCATAAACACCGGCGCGAAAATGCTCGCGGCGAACAACAACAGTAAAAGTGCCAAACCGATCACGGCGGAATGGCGACGGCGAAAACGTCGCCACAGATCGCGCGCCGTGTGCAAGCGTTCGCTGTACGGGTCGGCGAAAGAAGATTTAGCCATAATGAATCCGTGGATCAATGTATGCGTACAGCACGTCTACGGCAACGTTCAATCCGATAAACATTGCCGCGAAAATAAATACGACGCCCTGCACGACCGGATAATCGCGCGCGAAAATCGAATCGAGCATCAGCAAGCCGATGCCGGGCCACCCGAACACCGATTCGGTCAAGACCGCGCCGCCGAGCAAGGTGCCGAATTGCAAACCCAAAACCGTGATGACTGGAATAAATGCGTTTTGAAGCGCGTGCCGAAACACGACGCCGCGCTCGCGCAATCCTTTCGCGCGCGCGGTGCGAACGTAATCTTGGTGCAGAACTTCGAGCATACTCGACCGCGTCATCCGCGCGATCAGCGCGATCGAAAACGCGGCGAGCGTCAGCGACGGCAAAATGAGACTTTCGATTTTTTCGTTGCCAGCCGCCGGAAGCAGTTGCAAATTCACCGCAAAGATCACGATCAACATCAAGCCGAGCCAATAGACCGGCATCGAAACACCAAAGAGCGTGATGATCGAAAGGATGTAATCCAAAATCGAATTGCGCCGCGTCGCCGCGATCACGCCAACCGGGATTCCGATCAGCGCGGCGATCAGCATACTCACGACGGCGAGTTGCATTGTCGCGGGCAAGCGCGCCATCACTTCGTCGAGCACCGGTTGCGATGTGCGCGCGGAAATTCCCAGGTCGCCGCGCAGAAGGTTGCCGAGAAAATTCGCGTACTGAATGAGCATCGGTTGATCGAGCCCGAGTTGCACGCGCAACCGCTCGACATCTTCTTGGGTCGCGAGCAAACCGGCGATCACGCGCGCCGGGTCGCCCGGCAACATTCGCAGAATCGCGAACACGATGATCGTAATGCCAAACAGGGTGATGAGCGCGGCGATGAAACGTTGTTGCAAATAACGTAGCATAGTTGGATGGTTGCGTAGTTGGATAGTTGAATAGTTTTTTGGCTTGCAACCATTTAACTATCCAACTATCCAACGCTGAAACTAGTTCGCGGGTTCCGCGTAGATCGCGTAGAATTTTTCGTTCGGGCGGAACGTTACGTTTTTGACTTTGGCGGAATGAACAATCGGGAATGCCTGGTTCCAGAGGAAGATCACCGGCGCTTCATTCCAAATTGTTTTGTTGATGTCGCAGTACAGCTCGGCGCGTTTCTTCGCGTCAATCTCTGCGTCCGCGGCTTGAATCTTTTTGTCTACATCGGCGTTGGTGTAGAAATGCGTGGCAAGACCTTTGGGCACATGTTGACTGATGCTAAAGAACGTCATTTGTTGCGACGCATCGAGAAAGCCCGGCGCCCAGCCGAGCAAGTGCAAGTTCGTCGTGTTTTCCGCGACCGGCTTGGTGATCGTCGCGACGTACGAGGGCCAATCCATCGTCTTGAGATCGGTCTCGACGCCGACTTCTTTCAAGTACCCGGCGACGGCTTGCGATGCTTGGAAATCTTGCACGTAGCGGCCAGTCGGCGAAATGAACGCGAGTTTGAGCGGCGCGGTGATGTTGGCTTCTTTTAACAATGCTTTGGCTTTGTTCACATCGTACGCATACGAACCGACTTTGCAATAGCCGAACAAACTCGGCGCCATCGGCGCATCGAGTTCATAACCCGCGCTAAACATCACGCTCTTGATGATCGCTTCCTTGTCCACGGCGTAATTCAACGCTTGGCGCACTTTGGGATTATCCAAGCCCTTGACGGTGTTGTTGATCGAAATGAAAATGATGCGATTGCTTGGCGCAGTGATCACTTTGACCGCGCTGTTGCGTTGCAACGCCGGCACATCCGAGATCGGCGGCAAGATGATCGCGTCGACCTGGTTCGCGAGCAGTAAACTTTCGCGCGTCGCGGCTTCGGGGACGATGCGGATCGTTACCGTGTCATAGTACGGTTTCTTGCCCCAGTAATCCGCGTTCTTGGCGAAAACGAGTTGCGCGCCTTTGGTGTATTCTTTCAAAACGTACGGACCGGTGCCGGTCGGTTGCGTAATGTTTTTGTACGTCGCCGCGGTTTTTTCGATCAACGTGGGCGACAACATTCCAGAGGTCGTCATCGAGAATGCCTGGAGCAACGCGGGGAACGGTGTCTTGAGCGTGATGCGAACCGTGCTGGCATCCACCGCTTCGACTTTGCCGATGGACATGAATGGTCCACGTGTGCCGACTTTGACATCGGGATCGAGAATGCGCTCGATATTCATCTTAGCCGCGTTCGCGTCGAACGCTTTGCCATCGTGGAACTTGACGCCGGATTGAAGCACGAACGTGTACGTCAAACCGTCTTTGGAAACGTCCCAGGATTTCGCGAGCAGGGGTTGGGTTTCGCCCTTCTCGTCAATCGTTACAAGAGTTTCGGCGGAATAATCCACGACATTCGAGACGGTCGTCGTTGTTTGCCCGGCGGGATCGAGCGTGTCCATATCCACGCCGATCGCGATGCGGAAGTTGGTTGCGGCGGCGGCGGGCTTGGTTGGATCCGGCGCTTTGGTCGCGGGGACGGCGGTTGCCGCGGGCGCGGTCGTTGCCGCCGGCGCGGGTGCGGATGTCGCGACCGGCGCTTTAGTCGGTGGTGCGGAAGTTGGCGCGGCAGTCGGCGCGGCGCAAGCGACCGCGAGAACGACAAGCGCGAGCAAAAGCATCACTCGCGTAAATGGTTGTGCAAAACGAAACACTTTCTCCTCCTTCGAAAAATGGTTGCCCAACATTAGGCAGTGGATTGTAAAACTGATTTTATTTGCTTGCGACGCTCACCTCCTTTTCCTGGTTTTGATAAAGTTTACTTTTAGCAATCTCGCGTCAACGAATGGTAAACAAATAAACGAATGTTCTGTCACCAATTCGTTTATTCGTTTCAGATTTGTTGGCGCGAGTTCGAGATCATTTTCTTAACACTCTCCCCGCCATCACCTCGCGTTGCGTGTCGCGCGCGATCGCGATTTGCCCGTTCACGATCACGGACTCGATCCCGCTTGGAAATTGGTACGGCTCGCTGTACGTCGCGCGATCTGCAATCGTGTCCGCGTTGAACACGACCAGGTCGGCGGCAAGACCGGTTTGCACGCGCCCGCGATCTTTCAAGCCAAGTTTGTCGGCAGGTTGCGCGGTCATTCGCTTGATCGCTTCCGGCAAACTCATCACTTTTTTCTCGCGCACGTACTCGCCGAGCACGCGCGGAAACGTGCCGTAACTGCGCGGATGGCGTTTGCCCTTGCCCAGGATGCCGTGCGGCGTGAGCGCGAGTCCGTCCGAACCAATCGTCATCCACGGTTGCGCCATACTCAAGCGAATGTTGTCATCGCTCAGCATAAAGCCGATCATTTCCGCCGCGCCATTCGTTTCGATCAACAAATCGAGAATCGTCGTGATCGAATTTTGCGCGCGTAGTTCCGCGATCTGCGCGATTGTTTTGCCTTCGTACTCCGGGTATGCCGGGCAGAGCGACAAAAAGACTTGATCGTAATTGTTCGCGACGCCCGCGCCCGCGCGCATTTCATCCGCGATTTTTGCGCGCGTCGCGTCATCACGCAAACGCGCGAGCAAACCCGGCACGCCGCCCGCGAGCACCCAGTTCGGCAACAGCGCGGTGAGCGTCGTACTCCCGGCGGCGTACGGATACATATCCGCGTCGACGCGCAATCCTGCCGCGCGCGCGTGCTCGACCAACTCAATCGCGCGCGCGGCTTTGTCCCAGTTCAATTGTCCGGCGGCTTTGAAATGTGCGATCTCCGCTGAGATGTTTGCCTCGCGCGCAATCGTGATCACTTCGTTGATCGCGTCGAGCAAGGTTGCGCCTTCGCCGCGAATGTGGCTAAAGTACAATCCGCCGCGTGCGGCAACAGCGCGTGACAGTTCGATGATTTCATCCGTGCGTGCGAACACGCCGGGTGGATAAATCAAGCCGGTCGAAAGTCCCCACGCGCCATCGTCCATTGCTTGCGCGATCAATTTTTGCATCTGCGCGAGTTGATCCGCGTTCGGCGCGGTGTTATCGAAACCCATCACCGCGATTCGCACTGTGCCGTGTCCGACGAGTGGAATCACGTTGAGCGCGAGCCGATCCAAGCGCGCGAGATAATCGCCGAACGATGCCCAATCCCACGCGAGACCTGGGTTGAGAAAATCGGCGTACTCGAGCAGTTGCGTTTTGGTCGCGACAGAAATCGGCGCGGGCGAAAATCCGCAATTGCCGATCACCTCGGTCGTGATGCCCTGGCGAATTTTACTTTCGGCGCGCGGGTTGATCGGCAGAGTGAAATCCGAGTGCGAGTGCATATCAATAAAACCGGGTGCGACGATCAGCCCGGTTGCATCGAGAATTTCGTTTGCAGTCGCGTCGCGCAGATCGCCGATTGCTTCGACACGCGCGCTGGTGATCCCGACATCCGCGCGAAATGCCGGACTGCCGGAACCATCGAGAATGTTGCCGCCGCGAATCAAAAGATCAAACATTGGTGAACCCCGTAGGGCAAATTTCTAATTTGCCCCCATTTGGCAAATTGGAAATTTGCCCTACGCCACTGCCGCGCGATAAAACGCGGCGAGATGCTCCGCGAGTCCTTCGATCAAATCACGCCCGAGTTCGACGTTCGCGTTTGTCGGATCACCGAGGATGCCGAGCGGAGAAAAATTTTCCATCTTCATATCAAACCCGGCTTTGCCGGCTTGAAACTTGCGCGACTCGGCAACGAAATCGCCGATGAAGCCGGGTTGCGCGTGATCGCGATCAACCAGGTCGGCGCGCGCGGCAAGCACCATCGAAGTTTCGGATCCGCCGGCGTGCGCGCCGGCTTGTGGCGACGCGATGCCGTGCTTGGCGGCAATCGCATCCACCACGCGCATAAAATCGTAAATGTCAGAGTAGCCAACAATTTTTGCCGGGATATCGCGCGCGAGTTCGGGGACGATGCGCGCGACGGTCGGAAAATTTCCGCCGTGCGAAGGCAAGAGGAGAATTTCTTGAAAGCCGTGATGCGCGAGATTTTCACAGTACGCCCGCGTGATTGCGGACAAGAGTTCGCTGGAGATCGAGAGCGAGCCGGGAAAACTCATGTGGTGTTCGGAGCAACCCGGGCGAATCGTCGGGGCGACGAGTGTGTTGCCGAGTTTTGTCGCGACGCGCGTTGCGAGTGCGTCGCCGAGGAGCGTATCGGTTACGAGCGGCAGATGCGGTCCGTGTTGCTCGATGGAGCCGAGCGCGAAAATCGCGCGACGATACCCCTGCTCCATCGCGTTCTTCACTTGGAGCCAAGACATTTCTTCGAGCAAAAGCGTTTTCATTGCACCCCCGAATCGAGTGGGGGCATTATAGCGACATCATCGCGCAGTGTCAACGGCGATTTGATTTGTCAGGTAGGGGCGAAGCACGCTTCGCGTGAGCGCAACCGAAGGATGCTTCGCCCTTACTTTGGCAACGTAAACACAAAGCGACTGCCTTTGCCGATTTCACTTTCGACGCGAATCGCGCCGCCGTGCGCTTCGACAATTCCACGCGCGATCGCGAGACCGAGTCCCGCGCCATCCCCTGAGCGCGTCGAAGGGTCACGCGCGCGCGATGTTTCGCCGCGATAAAACGGCTCGAAGATGTGCGGCAAATCGCCGGGCGCGATGCCTTCGCCGGTGTCCGCGATTTCGATTTCTGCGCGCGCGCCGCGGTCGTGCGCGGCGACGGAAACGGTGCCGCCCGCGGGCGTGTGCCGAATCGCGTTTTGCAAAAGATTCGACAAGACGCGTTGCAATTTGAGCGCGTGCATCGGCACCGGGTCAATTGTCGGATCCACCTCGCCGCATAATTTAATTTGCTTCGCCGCCGCTTGCGCGTGCATCGTTTCGAGCGTGTCCGAAATTAAATCGTGCAGTGAACCCGGTTCTTTCGTCCAATTCAACGCGCCCGCGTCGAGTTGCGTCAATTCAAATAAATCGTCCACGAGGCGCGCCAAATTTTGAATCTCGGTTTGCGCGAGCATCAAATAACGTTTCACATTTTCCGGCTCGGACACGACGCCGTCGTTGATCGCTTCGATCATCGCGCGCAGAGAGGTGAGCGGCGTGCGTAAATCGTGCGACACCGCGGCGACGAGCGCGCGCCGCGCGTGTTCGAGTTCTTTTTCGCGCGCCTGCATCACTTGAAGTTGGTGCGCCATTCGATTGAACGCGTCCGCGACCTGCTCGACCTCGTCGCCCGAGTGCGCCGCGACGCGCGCAGTGAGATCGCCATGCGCGATTTTTTCCGCGCCGCGCGCGAGCCGCGCGAGATTGCCGGTGATCGAGCGCGCCATCACCTGCCCGAAACCGAGCGCGATGATCGTTGCGAATACGAGCAGGACGATCAGCAATCCGCTATCGTGCGCGGAAAGAAACATCGGCACCGACGCGAACAGAATGTTGAGCAGAGTGATGCCCAAGCCGAGCGCGAACGTCAACGCGATTTTCACTTGCACGCGCGCGAGCCGCCAGCGCAAACTCGCGCGATAGATCGCCCAGCCGAGCGCGAGCGAAGTTGTTTCGGACGCGATGAAAATTTGCGCGAGAAAGACCACATCATCGCGCGGCGCGCCAAGCCAAAACATTGCCAACGCGAGCGCGATGATCGGCGCGAAAATCCAAAGCAAAATCGAGAGTTTCATCTTTTCACTTTATGGTCCGAACAAAATAACTTGCCGTGCATCAGCCCGAGAGAGTGTTTTGAAATTCAGTTCGGGCGAACCCTTGCACCGCCCGCAAGGGCAGGTGTGAATTCGCGGCAACACACGGCAAAACCGACCTTCGTCGGTTTGGAATCAATCGCCGAAGGGCGATTTCGCCTTGTGTAGACGCGCGCAAAGCGTCCAACCGCCGTTTGGAATTTCAAAATACTTTCGGATCGAAGCGAAGGGTCTCGCGCGACGGACAGGAGCTTCCTCACTTCGTTCGGAATGACAATTCCTTACGCACTACGCTTTACGATCCCTTTTCAAATTTGTAACCCACGCCCCACACGGTCGCGAGATAACGCGGGTTAGCGGCGTCGCTTTCGATTTTTTCGCGCAGACGCCGGACGTGCACGGTTACTGTGCTAGCATCGCCAAAAAATTCATAGCCCCACACGCGTTCGAGCAGTTGCGCGCGCGTGAACACTTGCCCGGCGTGGCGCGCGAGAAAATAGAGCAAATCAAATTCCTTGCTCGTCAACTCAACTTTGCGTTCGTTGATCGCGGCTTCGCGCGTCGCCGGATCAATTCGCAGATCGCCCGCGACAATCGGCTTGCTCGCGCCGTCGGTTTGCGGCGCATGCACGCGGCGCAAAACATTTTTCACGCGCGCCACGACTTCGCGCGGCGAAAACGGTTTGACGATGTAATCATCCGCGCCGAGTTCGAGACCGAGCAGGCGATCCAACTCGTCGCCTTTCGCGGTGAGCATAATGATCGGCGTCGCGTGTTGCGCGCGAATGCGTTTGAACACTTCGAGTCCGTCAATCTGCGGCAACATCAAATCGAGCACGATCAAATCCGGCTTGAACGTTTCGAACGCGGCAAGCGCGGCTTGCCCATCGCGCGCGGTCTGCGTGCGAAATCCCTCGCGCGCGAGATACATTTTCAAAACCTCAACTACCTGGGGTTCGTCATCCACGACGAGAATCCGTTGTCCACTCATACCCGGTATTATAATCGGAAATTCTTGTAATCGCCTAACGAAATTCTTAAGAGACTGTTAAGAATTTGGATAGCGATTGGTAATTGATCAATGGTAAATTGGGAAATAGAAAACTGAAGGAGGAAAAAATGAAACGCACGATAATTTTTGTGAGTGTGCTCGCGCTGATGTTGGCGGCGTGCGCGTCGCCGACGCCGGAAATGAAAAAGGAAATGCCGACGCCGGACGCAATGATGAAAACGACGCCAACGCCGGATGCAATGATGAAAAAAGAAACGCCCGCCGGCGATGCGCTGATGAAGAAAATCCCGGAGCAAATGTTTGCGGCGCACTTTGTAGATTCGATGCCCAAGCACGGGGAAACGCTCGCCAAGCCGCCGGAAAAATTATTGCTCAATTTCAATTTCACGCTCGCGGACAATTCCACGATTACCGTAACGAAAGACGGCGCGCCGGTGAGTGTTGGCAATCTGATGCTCGGCGACAAGATGCTGGCAATGTCCGCGACCTTGCCGATGAACGCGGGCGAGGGTTTGTACGTCGTCAAGTACAAAGCGTGTTGGCCCGACCGCTCGTGCCACGATGGGCAGTTCGCGTTCCTGGTTGGCGCGATGATGAAATGAAAGTCGTCGTAATGCTCGCGCTCGTCGCGCTCGCGCTGATGTTCGGCGCGAGCGCGTGGCAACTCGCGCGCGGCGACGCGGGGGAAAAAATCGTGATGCCGAATTTGTTCACCGCGCCGGACATTACGAGCGCGACCTGGCTCAACACTGCGCCGTTGAGCGCGAATGATCTGCGCGGCAAGGTCGTCGTCGTCGAGTTCTGGACGTTCGGCTGAATCAACTGTCGCAACAAAATCCCGCAGTTGCGGAGTTGGCATGAAAAATACGCGGCGCGCGGTTTGATCGTGATCGGCGTGCACGCGCCGGAATTCAACTACGAACACGATATCGAAAACGTGCGCCGCGCGATCCGGGATTTGCAAATTCCGTACGCGGTCGCGCTCGACAACGATTTCAAAATTTGGAACGCGTATCGCGTGGGGGCATGGCCCTCGATGTTCATTCTCGACCAGCGCGGCGCGGTGCGCTTTACGCACATCGGCGAGGGCGCGTACGCGGAATCGGAACGCGTGATTCAACAATTATTGAACGAGTGAGATGGAGCGAAACATTGAAGCGATGGATTTTTTTGCTCGGACTGATTGCGCTCTCCGCGTGCGCGTCGCCCGTGCCTCCGACGCATCAAGCGATGCCGGAAAAAATCGGCGTGCCGCATTTCGTTGATTCCGCGCCGAACAATGGCGATATATTCGCCGTTGCGCCGATACGCGTCGTCGTCAATTTCGATGTCGCGCTCGGCGACGCGTCCGCGATTACAGTAACGCGCGATGGCGCGCCGCTCGCGCTGGGCGCGCTCACATTCGGTCTCCACAAAATTTCGATGGCGGCAACTTTGCCGCGCGACGCGGGCGATGGTGCGTACGTCGTGAAATTCAAAGCGTGCCAAGCGGACGGCACTTGTCCCGAAGGTCAATTCGCGTTCAAGGTAGATTCCAAGATCAAAAATTCGTACGCGGATTTCACCGGCAATCGCACGATCACGATTCGAATGAAAGACATCAAGTTTGTGCCGGCGACGATTGTCGTCAGTGTCGGCACGACGATCACCTGGCTCAACGACGACGCGGTGGATCATTTCGTCAACAGCGATCCGCATCCGAGTCACAACGCTCTGCCCGCGCTTAACTCGTTCACTTTGAAACCAGGCGAGCAATACAGTTTCACGTTCGATCAACCGAGTGAATGGGCGTATCATTGTTCGGCGCATGTGCCGGCGAAAATGGTGGGGCGAATTGTGGTGAAATGAAAAACCAGGTTTCCCCCCGTGCCCAAGACCCTAAGGGCTTTCGAAAACCCTTAGGGTCTTGGTCTATTCCCCCTTTATTCTATTAAACACCCTGCGCGCAAGTCAGTGCGTTCTGGACGTGGGCGCGCGATCTCTTTGTTGCCCGCACCGGTCGCGACGAGCAGAGCGATTTCGCGTTGACGGTGGCTCAACTGCCCGTGCGGATTCATCGTTTCCGCTTGTGCGCGCGTTTAATCGTTTTGATCGGCGGCAACATGGCTTGCAAACCGGCGATCAAACTTTGCCAATCGTTGAAATCGCGCGCTTGTCCGCTCGTAACACAGCGCGCTTTGCCGCGCCATTCAATCGCGTCATCATCCAACCACACGCGCACGATGAATAATTGATTGCGCCCGGGTGGATCGGTGCGTTCTAAAAACGTGTCAAGCATACCGCGTTCTCGCGTACTCTTCGAGTTTGGTCAGCGGCACCGGAAATTTCTTTTGCGTCGCGCGCGGATCGAACGTCCAGTCCGCTGTGTCCATATTGATCCCGGCGGCGACCTGGCGACTCAATGCCGGGTTGAACGGACGCGACACGAACGACAGCACGCGCATCATCGGCAAGGGAACGTGACTCTTTTGCGCGGAACGCCCGGCGATTTTCTCGAACACCGCCGCGACCTGGTTCAGCGTCAGATTTTCCGGTCCGCCGATTTCGATCACCTGGTCGCGCGCGCGCGGATCGTCAAGCGCGATCAGCGCATAGCGCGCGACATCGTCCGCCGACACAAAGTTGATCGGATTGTCGCCGCGCCCAAAGATCGTCGTCTTGCCGGTTTTAACGATCGGTTCGCCGACGAGCGCCGCCCAAAATTCCATAAACGCGCCCGGGCGCAAAATCGTAAAACTCATTCCGCTCGCGCGCAGATACTCTTCGGTCGCGAATTTGATGCGAAAGAAATCAATCGGGTGTTGCGGCGACACGCCGAGCGCGGAGGTGAAAACGAAATGTTGGACGCCCGCGCGTTTCGCCGCGTCGATCAACGCGCGCTTGCCCGCGTCGTCCACCGTTTGCGGATTGTTGTCCGCTTCGCCGGGAAAGCCGTGCGCGGCATCGAGAATTTTTTCGACGCCCGCGCACGCGCGCGCGAGCGAGCCGGGATCGCGCAGATCGCCTGGCACAATTTCCGCGCCGAGTTTTTTCAATTCAGTCGCCTTGTCCGGCGTGCGCGTCATCGCGCGGACTGGCTTGCCCTCTGCAAGCAATCGCCGCGCGACGCGCGTGCCGAGTTTACTGGTCGCACCAATGAGCAGATACATGTTGCCTCCTTCAAGAGTTGTCATGCGCCCTGCGCGAATTGCTCGATGGATTTCAGGTGAATGTCATACGTGCGCGCCGTTTCCCGCATCTCGATTGAGTTGCCCTGGGCATAGCAAAGCATCAAACTGATAAACGATTGTTGCATTGGATCGGTTGCGTCGGCGAGTTGCGCTTGCAATGCTTCGGGCGGAACGTGGGTAACACTAAATTTGCGCCCAGTTTTTTGCTCAAAGCAGTGGATGACCTGATGCGGACTGACCGCCGCCGGTCCACCCATTTCGATAATCGCATTGCGCGCCGCCGGATTTTCTAACGCGGCAACCGTAAAGGCGACAACATCTTGAAGCGCAATCCAACTGATCGGCTGATCGCCGGTGCCGTAAATCTGGGCTTGGGCATTCGCGGCATCAAATCCAACAGCGGGTGAGAGCCAGACCTCCATAAAATAGCCGGGGCGCAAAATGGTGTACGGCATACCGCTGTCACGGAGTCGTTGCTCGACGGTGCGCTTGGCGATTCCCAGCGGCGCCGTTAAATCAACGTTGCCGGTAAAGGACATGAAGATGAAATGCCGCACGCGCGCTTCTTTTGCCGCGGCGATGAGGTTGGTCGCGCCGTCCAGATCAACCGATTGAAGATCATTTTGTCCCGGCACGTACGAAAACGGCATGGACGATACGGTAGTGATGACCGCGTCCACTCCGGCGCATGCGCTGGCAAGCAATGCCGGCTCGCGCAAATCGCCCACCACGACCTCAATGCCCAGCGCCTTGAGCGCGTTCACCTTTTCTGGGTTCGATGTCGCGCGAACCAATCCACGCACAAGATATCCCTTGCCCACCAAACTCCGGCAGATTTCACTGCCGGTCAAACCTGTCGAACCGACTACGAGCGTTTTCATTTGTCCCTCCTGGATTAGATGCGATTGGCATGTCCTGCCACCGCTTTTGAAAATTTTCTCCGATTGTAACCGAGTTCACCCGCGTTCACATCGGTACAAGTGCCTATTGGGTATGCCTATCTTTTTTCCGCGCTGGCAATTGGCGTTAGCCATACGTGCCTAGGAGTTTGTCGAAGAGGTAGTTTAGCCCCTCGTGGGCGTCCGAAAAACTGCGCCGGATCACGCTAAAAACGCCCACAAGGGGCTATGCTACAGGGTTCTTCGACAAACTCCTAGTCCCAGGAAATAAAAAATCCCGGGCAAGCCCGGGAAAAAATTGTCAGTGGATTTTTCACACAATCTTGTGTTCGATGGCGACGCGCGTCGCGGCGGTGCGCGTGGTAACATCCAACTTGCTAAAGATCGAACGCAGATGCGCGTGCACCGTGCGTTTGCTCAACACCAGTTTGTCCGCGATCTCTTGATTGCTCAAGCCCATCGCGAGCAAACGCAACACCTCGACCTCGCGTTGTGTCAGCCCCGCCGGATATTGAGGCGGCTCGGCAGTGATGTGCGATTCCTCGGTCGCAGGTTGCGCGGAAACCTGGAGTGCTTCTGCGATGGCTTGTTCAAGTGTGAGCGCGCGTCCGGCATTCCACGCGGCGTTGAACGCGGCGGGCGTGAGTTGCAAGCGCGCGGCATTGAGCGCGCTTGCATACTCCACCTGATCGGTTTGCCACCGTTGCGCGCCGAGGCGATCAAAAATCGCGTCTGCCGCCGCCAGCAATTGCGCCGCGAGTTTGGGTTGCCTGGTTGCACTCGCGAGCACAGCAAAACCGTTCAAGCACTCGGCAATGCCGCGCGGATGATTGATCGAGGAAAAGAGTTGCTGGCTTTCGATGAACAATTCGCGCGCGCGCGGATAATCGCCGCGCTGTGTTTCCAAATAACCCAGGTTGTGCAACGCGCGGGCAACATCGCCGGGACTGCCCATCTGCCGATAGAGTTGTAAACTCTCTTCAATCAATTCACGCGCGCGCGCTTGATGGTTGGTCAACCGTTCGACTCCCGCCAAACTACTCAATGACTTGGCGACGCCCCACGCATCGTTCATACCGCGACGCAAAGCCAAACTCTCGGAATAGATCGCGCGCGCGCCGGTGTAATCACCAGCGCCAAGCGCGATCAACCCCAAGGTCGAGAGCGCGAGCGCCAAGCCCCAATCATCTTGGGCTTGGCGAAATCGTCCGCACGATTCTTCAGTCGCCGCGCGCGCCGCCGCGCGATCGCCATGCTCCAACGCGATCCGCCCCAGGCAATAAAACGAGAACGCCGCGCCCCACACGTCGCGATGATCGTGAAAAATGGCGACACTTTCCTCAGCGAGAATCAGCGCGTTTCTAAAATCACCTTGACGCATTGCCGTGACACTACGATATGCCAGAGCAAACGCGAGATCCGATTTACCGGCTTGGTTCGATGCGCGCAAAATGGCAATGCTCGAATCGAGCGCATCTTGCGCCATCGCATAATCACCGCGCAACCAAGCGATTGCGCCCACGAACGCAAGCGTGCGCGCGGATTCGAATGGATATTCATTCGCATTGATCAACGTGCGCGCGCGTTCAAGCCACAACATTCCCTCAGCCAAACGGCTCCGCTTTTGCCAGAACCATCCCAGCGCGATCGACAAACGCAAAGCCACGTTGGTCGCCGCGAGCGCGTGAGCAGATTCAAATGCCGCGCGCAAATTATCGTGCTCGCGTTCAAGCCGATCTAACCAAATGAATTGCTCCGTGCCGCGCAGTTTGGGTTCGGCGCCTTCTGCGAATTTCAAAAAATAATCCAGGTGGCGTGACCGAAATAATTTTTCTTCATCCGCTTCGCCAAGTTTCTCCCGCGCGTACTGCCGCACCGTTTCCAAAAAACGATAGCGCGCGTGTCCACTCGGCTCGTCCACCACCGCCAGCGACTTGTCAATCAATTGCGATTGCACATCCAAAATCGCGTGCGAATCGAGATGACCGTTCGCGCAAATCGCTTCTGCGGCGTCCAACGTCCATCCACCGGCGAACACGGACAAGCGTCGCAACAATACACGCTCTTGATCCGAAAGTAGATCGTAACTCCAATCCAGCGTCGCGCGCAAAGTTTGTTGACGCGGCACCACCTTGCGCCCCGCGTTGGTCAGCAAACGAAACCGATCATCCAAGCGCGCGGCAATGTCCTCCACCCCCATCACTTTGACGCGCGCCGCCGCGAGCTCAAGCGCGAGCGGCATTCCATCCAACCGATGACAAATCTGCGCGATGATGCGCGCGTTCTGTTCGGTTAGCGCGAATGAGGATTGCGCGGCACACGCGCGCGCGACGAACAATTGCACCGCATCGGACTGCGCGATGGATTCGAGTGATGGAAGATTTTTGAGATCGGGGATCGCAAGCGAGGGCGCGCGAAATGTGATCTCGCCCACGATGCTCAACGCTTCGCGGCTCGTCGCGAGAATCGTAACCTGGGGGGCGTGACACAGTACATCATCGGCAAATTGCGCGCACGCGTCGATCAAGTGTTCGCAGTTGTCGAGAACGATCAAGAGATTTTTTGCGCGGAGATAATCGCGGAGAAGGTCGGTGATTGCACGATTGCCTTGTTCTTGCAAACCAAAGACGGTTGCGACAGTTTGCGAAACCAGGTCGGGATTCGCGAGCGGAGCGAGATCAACGAACCACACGCCATCGGGAAATCTCAGACCTTCGAGGTCTTGGAGACCTCGAAGGTCTTGCGCGACCTGGATCGCGAGGCGCGTTTTGCCCGCGCCGCCCGCGCCGGTGATTGTGATCAGGCGCGCGCTGTGCAGACCTTCCCGGTTCCCAGAACCTGGAAGGTCTAGCAATCGTTTGATCTCGGCGATTTCTTTTTCGCGACCGATAAAGCCGGTCAGTTGAACCGGCAGATTGCAAGACACGTTCATCCCTCAACTTTGACTTGGCAAAATCAAAGGCGACTCGAGATGCGTGCAATTGAACGAACCAGGGGAAAATCCTGGGGTAGATTATACAAGAAAATCCGGGCGTGGGCAATGGGCGGTATTTTGCAAAATTCTGGCGCAAGATTTTTTATCCACCGCCGACCGGCTCGAACACCTCTAACACATCACCTTCGCGCAGAATGGTCGCGTCATTCACGACCGAATCATTCACCGCGCACATCCACACGTTTTCATCCGGCACACCGAGTTGCGCGAGCAACGCGCGAATCGCGATCCCCGGTTCAATGTCGAGCGATGCGATTTCGGTTTTCGTCGGCGCGAAACGTTTCAGGTTGCCGTAGAGTTTGAGCGTGATTGGCATTGCTTCTGTGGGACAAGTTGTCAACTTGTCCTACACCCCGTAAATCTCGCCGAATTTATTTTTCAAGTACGCGACGAACGAACGCGTTTGCAGAGATTCGCCGGTGATCTTGTGCGCGAGCTCGTTCATCGTGAACTTGCGTCCGTGAACGTGAATGTGCGCGCGCAACCACTCGAGCAGAGTTTTGAGATCGCCGCGTTCGATGCGCGCGTCGAGATCGGGAATGTCCGCGCGAATTTTCTCCATCAATTGCGCCGCGAGAAAATTGCCGAGCGCGTACGTCGGAAAATATCCGAACGTGCCGTACGACCAATGGATGTCTTGCAAAACGCCTTGCGTGTCGTTCGGCGGCGTAACGCCGAGATACTCGCGCATTTTCGCGTTCCACGCGTCCGGCAAATCGTTCACCGCGACGCGATCTTCCAACAGCGCGTTTTCCATTTCAAAGCGAAGCATGATGTGCAGATTGTACGTTACCTCGTCCGCTTCGACGCGAATCAACGACGGTTGCACGCGATTGACCGCGCGGTACATTTTTTCCGCGCCGACGCCTTGCAATTGCCGCGGGAAAACTTTTTTCGCGTGCGGCATATAAAATTTCCAAAACGCGCGACTACGTCCGATCAAATTTTCCCACATCCGCGATTGCGATTCGTGCACGCCGAGCGACGCGCCGCCCGCGAGCGGCGTGCGCTCAAATTCCGGCGGCGTGCCGAGATTGTAGAGCGCGTGCCCGCCTTCGTGCATCGTCGCGAAAAACGCGGCGTTGAAAAATTTCGGCAGAACGCGCGTGGTGATGCGTACATCATCGCGCGCGAACGTCGTCGTGAACGGATGCGGCGCGCGATCCTGGCGTCCGCGTTCGAACGAATAGCCCATCAACTTGACCGCTTCGACGCCCAATGCCCACTGTTTCGCGTCCTCGAATTTTTGATGCAAAAATTTGTCGTCCACCGCGTTCGCTTTTTCCGCGATCGCATGCCCAAGCGGCACGATCTCTTTTCGCACGCCCGCGAACATTGCCTCGACTTGCGCGGTCGTCATCTCCGGCTCGAACTGATCGAGCAAGGGATCGTAAATGCGATCCGTCCAGCCGAGACAATCCGCGACGCGTTTTCGCAGATCGAGGTTTTTTTGTAGGAACGGCGCGAAATCGGCGAACTGGTTTGCGGGTTTCGCTTTTTGCCAGGACTGAAATGCTTGCGCGCTCGCCTGAGCGATTTCCGCGACGAGCGACGCGGGCACCTTGCGCGATTTTTCGTAATCGCGTTTGGTCACGCGAATCAAACTCGCGTCGTCCGAATCGTACGGCAAACTGTCCGCGTAACTTGACAAATCCTCCAGCAATTTGCCAATCGCGTCATCGGTGAATTTTTCGTGCGCGATCCGGCGCAAGGTGGACATTTGTTGTCCACGCGCCGCCGCGCCGCCGGGCGGCATATACGTTTGCTGATCCCAGCTCAACACCGCCGACGCGTGACTGAGATCCGCAATTTCCGCCAGACGCATTTTTAGTTCGTTCAATTTTTCTTGCATCGTTTGCTCTCCTGAAAATCGGTTAGAAAGTATTTTGAAATTCGTGGTGCGGCTTTTCCAAGCCGCCCATGCGGGCTAGACAGCCCGCGCCACGAATTTCAAAACAGACTCTTGGGCAAATTTGGAAATTTGCCCGACGCGAATTATAATTTCATTGTCGCGTGAACGCAATTCCACTGCGCGGGAGGATTCGATGTCAAACGCTTCGCTTCGCCAACGACTCTATGTCAAAATGATCGCCGCGATTTTTGGCGCGTATTTTCGGATGTATCATCGTTTGAAATTTGAAGGATTGGAATATGTGCCAACGCGCGGACCGTTGTTGATCGCGCTCAATCACACCAGCAATCTTGAACCGTTCGCGCTCGGCGTCGCGCTCGTCGAACGCGGCATCGTGCCCGGCGTGGATATGTGGACGGTTTCGAAAAAAGAATTGTTCAAACGATCCTGGCTCGCGCGTTTGCTCGGCTCGGTCGGTATGTTTCCGATTGATCGCGAAAATATCAATATGTCCGCGATGCGAATGATGGTGCGCGTGTTGACCGATGGCAAAATTCTCGCGCTCGCGCCGGAAGGCACGCGCAGTCCGACCGGCAAATTGCAACTGTTTCAACCGGTCATTGCGAAAATCGTGATCACGCGCCGTGTGCCGATTTTGCCGGTCGGCGTTGAAGGCGCGGACAAGGCATTGTCCACGCAATCAAAAATTCCGCGCCCGGTGCCGATCACGTTGCGCTTTGGTCCCGTGTTTGAACTGCGCGAATTTTACGACGCGCCGCTCACCGATGAAATGGTCGAGCGCGCGGCGTGGGCGATGCGCGAACACGTTGCCGCGCTGTTGCCGGAACGGATGCGCGAACTGCCGCCATACTCCGGGCGCGTCGGCGCGCGCAAAGTGTGAACCCAGCCCCCTCAAAAAATTATTGGACGCGGACGAACGCGGATGTACGCAGATTGCTGGATTCAACGCTTTAGCGGGTTTCCTGTCAGGGAGAACAACCGCGTAAACGCTCGACTCCATCATTTGCAACTCAGCCACGACCGCAAAATTTTATCCGCGTTTGTCCGCGTTTGTCCGCGTCCCACAAATCTCCGCATCAAATCCTACCGCAATTTCGCTAACTCGGTTTCCGATTTTACGCGCGCCGCGCCGAGCGATTGATCACAGCGCAACGCGGCGACAAATTCCGCGTCCGCTTTCGGCTTGTCTCCGCGCGCGAGATACACGTACCCCAACGTGAAATGCGCGGATGCCCACTGCGAATTTTGATTCACGATTTTTTGCGCCGCCGCGACCGCGTCGTCAAATGCCGCGTTCGCCTCCGGCGTTTTTCTTTGCCGCGTCAACGCGAGCGCGCGATGTGCGCGCCCGAACGCGTCGAGAAGCGTCGCGGTGTCGGCGGAAAAATCTTTGGCGAACGCGGGCAATAACGCGGCAGTGCGATCGTACTCGATCAGCGCGTTCGCAAAATCGCCGCGGCGCAACGCGAGATCGCCGCGGCGAAATTGCGCGAGTGCGTTGCCCGCGTACGCGTCGAGCGCGCGCTGAAATTCGCGTTCCGCGTCCGCGAGCTGGTTCTGCTCAAAATAAATTTGCCCCAGATCGTAGCGCGCGAGTGAAACGCCCAACGGCGTCAGGTTCGGCGCGTTGAGCGCGATTTGAATTTCGCGCGCGGCGTCCTCGTATTTCGATTCGCGCAAATAGTATTCGCCCGCGAGCAGATGCGCGAAAAAATCGCTCGACGGCGCGGCGCGCAATTCCGCGTACAGTTTTCCGGCGTCGTCATTCCATCCCTGCGCGAGATACGCCGTCGCGAGCAAATTGCGATTGAACACATCTTTGGGATTGAATCGTACCGCGAGCGATGCGGCTTGGGTCGCGGTGGTGAGATTACAGCGTCGCGCTTCCGTCGTCGCAAACCCGGCATACGCGGGGCTGAGCGATGAAAGATCGAGCGCGAGATTCGGATCGAGCGCGTACGCTTTTTGGAATTCAACGATTGCCAGGTCGTACTTTTTTTGTTGATCGAACACGAGCGCGAGATACAGGCGATTCAACGCGTCGTCTTTCATCCCCAGCGATTTTTGGTACGCGGCAATCGCATCGTCGAGCCGATCCACGCGCGAGTAGGCGTACGCGAGTTCCGCGTGATTCGCCGGCTCGTTCGGTTCGAGTTTGACGAGCCGCGCGCGCGCGTCCACCGCTTGCAAAAATTGTTTTTGCGCGTTGTACACCGCGCCGAGCGCAGACCACGCGCGCGCGTGCGTCGGGCGCAATTTCACCGCGGTTTCGAGCGCGCGCGCCGCATCCGCGTATTTGTTCTCCTGGTATTCCAGCGCGCCGATGATGTACCACGCGTCCGCGTTTTGCGGATCAATCGTCGCCGCCGTTTGATATTCGTTCAGCGCGTTCGCGTAATCGTTCCGCGTGTAATACAAACCGCCGAGCACCAAATGCGCGTCCGCCAAACACGCGTCAAGTTTCGCGGCTTGTTTCATTTCATCCATCGCCGCGGGCGGTTTGCCCTGTTCGTGATACAACAAACCGAGCATCATGTGCGTGGACGCGTCGCGCGGCGCGAGTTGTGCGGCGGATTGCGCGGCGCGTTCGGCGGCGGCAAAATCTTTTTTCCAAAAGTACACGCTCGCCAAACCGCGTTGAATGCGCGCATCGTTCGGCGCGATTTTTTGCGCGGCTTGAAATTCGGCGAGCGCCTTGTCCAACTCGTTGATCGCGAGATACGCGTCGCCGAGCGCGAGCCGCGCGGACAGCGCGTCGCTCGAACTGCTGATCGCTTTTTCGCGCAGTGCCGCCGCGGTTTGACGCGATGCTTGCGCGTCCGCGCCGGTTTGCAGGGTGGACAACATTTCGTACGCGGGCGCGTCGTTCGGATCGAGTTTCACCGCGGTTTGCAATTCGGCAATCGCCTGATCGGTTTTGCCGGTGAGTCGGTACAGATCGCCGAGCAAGCGATGCATCCGCGCATTGCTCGGCGCGAGGCGCGCCGCGATTTCCGCTTCCGCAATCGCGCGATCAATTTGCCGCGCGGGATTGCACGTCTCCGCGTACACAATCGCGAGATTGTGATGCGCCTCCGCGAGATCGGGTTTGCGCGCGATGGATTTCTCCAAATCGGCGGCGGCATCGCTCAACCGATTTTGATCGACGAGCACCGACGCGCGCAAAAAATAAATAGACTCGATGCCTTGCGCGTCAGTGCCGGCTTTGACGATGGTCTTGTCGAACAGCGCGAGCGCGCGCGGCAGATCATCGTTCGCGTAAAACGCGGTCGCGAGAATCGCGGTCGCGACGTACGAAATTTGTTGCGTGCCGCTCTTGGCGAATAATTTGAGATCGTGCAAGTGCGCGGGCGAGCGCACGTTGCGCGTCACCTGGTTCAGCGTCGGCACGCGCGCGATCGCACTCGCGCCGAATGTTGGAATGACGAACGATTCGCGCGCGAGCACCGGCAATTGCAATAGTTCAATCGCGGGATCCACATTTTGGTCGTCGTACGCGCCCCAGATCACGAGCGTCGCTTTTTGTTCCGCGCCGCGCGCGCGCGCGGTCTCTTCATCGGTAACGAGTTGGCGCGCGCGTTGAATCGTTACTTGACTGCCCAGCCCGCGCAATTCGTTTTTTAATTCTTGTTCGATCAGGCGCGCGACGTCGAGTTGCGCGCCGCCCAGTTTTTCAAAATCCGCGATGAGCACGATGAAACTGCTCGGCGGCGTCAACCGATCGTACACCGTCCACGCACCCCAGCCCGCGCCGACGATCACAATCGCGCTGAGCATAATGCTCGCGCGCAGGCGATTCGCGCGGACGCTCGACCGCGCGATCACATAGATTGCGAGCGCGCCGCTCGCGATAAATAAAACGATGACGAGGTACGGCGCGATCGCGAGAAGCGGCGCGAGCGGTCGCGTGAGTAAATCGAAAAAGCCGGCGAGGAGTTGGAGCGCGGCGATCAAAATTCCCAGGATGCCGAGGACGGACGCCAACAAGCGGCGGCGATCCTGGCGCGACGCGCGCACATCCGGCGCGTCGCGTCCGACGAATGCGCCGACCATTTCCGCGATGCCGCCAACTTGCGAAAGCCAGGTCTGATGCGGCGCGGCTGATTGTGGCGCGGGCGGCTCGCCCGCAGACGCGCCCGCATTTTCAATAAAGGTCTGCGCGCCGGTCAACTCCGCCGCTTCGATCACTTCGCCGCGCAGTGCCGCGCTGAACGCGCGCGCGAGATCGCCGGCGCGCGCAAAGCGTTCCGCCGGATTTTTTGCGAGCGCTTGCAAAACAACTTGCTGAACTACGTCGGGAATGTTCGCATTGAATTGGCGCGGCGGCGGCGGCGGCGCGTTGAGGTGTTGCATCAACACCGCGGTCGGCGAATCGCCCTGGAACGGCACGCGCCCGGTGAGCATTTCGTACAGCACGACGCCGAGCGCGTAAATGTCCGCGCGCGTGTCCACCGGTTTGCTCGCGGCTTGTTCGGGTGCCATATACGCGGGCGAGCCGACAATCGCGCCGCTCGCGCTCAACTGCGCCGCGTCGCCGACGATTTTCGCGATGCCAAAATCCGCGAGTACCGGCTCGTCGTTCGACGTGAACAAAATGTTCGTCGGTTTCACGTCGCGATGCACTGCGCCGCGCGCGTGCGCGAAATCAAGCGCGCTCGCGATCGCGTCGAGGATGTGCGCGATCTCCGCGAACGGCATTGCCCGGGTTTTCGCGAAGCGATCTTTGAGCGTGCCGGCATCCAAAAATTCCATCACCATAAACGGTTGATCATTTTGGATGTCGAAATCGTACAACTGCACGATGTGCGCGTGGCGCAGAGACGCGACGAGTTTCGCTTCGCGGCGAAAGCGTTCGCCGAAACCAGGATCGGTCGCGAGGTGCGGATGAATCACTTTGATCGCGACATTGCGTTCCAACAGCGGATCGCGCGCGAGAAACACCTCCGCCATTCCGCCTTTGCCGAGCGATTTGGTTACGACATATTTGCCGAAAGATTGTGTGGACATAGTTGTTGATCGTAAAACGTAAAACGCGCGAAGCGTTACGTCTTACGCTTTACGTTTTATTCAGCGCATCAATTCCAACTTTAACCGCATCTTGACGTCGTTATCCACGTACAACGATCCGTGATGTTGTTCGACCGGATGAATTTCCGAATCTTCTATCACCGTGCTCGCGTCGGGAATCGTGTCGTCGCCGCCGGGCGCGGTGACAAATTTGACATCGTTCCATTTGCCATCTGTGTCGCGTTGGATGTTGATGCGCGTCGTCGTGCTGAGACCGTACCCGAAAATCGAAACCGTGGGGATGCTCGAACGCGTGCCGAGTTCTTTGCGAAATTCGCGTGCGCCGCGTAACAGCGCGCGTTGCGATTCACCGACCCAGGTTTCATCTTCGAGCACATCAATCGGCGTGCCGTGTTGATCGAACACGCACGGATACGTTGGCAAAATTTGGTACGCGGAAGGAAACGTCACCAACACTTTGCGGATTTGTTCGCCGAGCAAACCGAATGGCAACAAACCTTGTCCGAAAAGCAACCCCGGTAAAATTTGCGGCACGCCGTAATGCGGTCCGCCGACGAGCAATAAACGTTCGACCTGGTTTTTGCCGCCGCCGTGTTCGACGAAATAACGCGAGACGAGACAACCGAGACTGTGCGCGATCAAAATGTACGGCGGTTTGATTTTCCAATTTTCAATCGCCGCGCCGAGTTGCCGCGCCGAGACGCGCACATCTTGCCGCCAATCATACGCAAATTCAAACAGATTTTTGCCGCGCGCATAGTCCAACGCCTCTTCGAGAAAATCGCCGAGCCGTCCGTACTGTTCGAGTTTGACCAGGTTCGGCACGATCACAACTTCGTGTACCAGGTCGCGCGGCTCGAAGGTGTTGGGTTCCGCATACGCGAGCGCGTCGGGATCGGTAAAGAAAATGCGCGCGTTGGGCCAAAACCGTTCAGTGCCGCGCCACAATTCCGAGCCCATCAAACCGGGAACGATTACGACCGGTCGCCGCGCGCGGTGCCCCGGCGTTTCGATAAACGTCATGTGATCCGCGAGCGTGAGTTCTTGCGCTTGAAAGCCGCGCTTGAACACGATCCGCGCGTCGCCGACGCGAAGCGTGTCGCCGTCGCGCAGGGTGTGTTCGGTCACGCGCATCGCGCCGATGAATGTGCCGTTCGTGCTTCCCTGGTCGCGCAAAACAAAATCGTCGCCGCGCCGTTCGATGCGCGCGTGCTGGCGCGATGCTTTGCGATCATCGAGCGCGACATCGTTCGTCTCGCCGCGCCCAATCGTGAGTGCGTCTTGCGTGAACGGCACTTGCCAGGTACGCGTCGCGGTTTTGATCGCGAGACGCGGCGCGTGCGTGTTCGATATCGTCATCGCCAGAGTCGCGTGCGCCAGCGTCGCTTCAAGTTCGGCTTGCGAATTGATCGGTGTGATTTTTGGTGCGATCATTTCCGGCGCGCCGCTTTCAAAGCGCAATGTGCTATCGCCAATCGCGATCAGATCGCCCGCGTTCAACGTCGCGCGTTCGATGCGTTCGTCGTTGACGCGCGTGCCGTTGCCGGAACCGAGATCGATCAGCGCGCACCCGCTCGCGCTACATTCGATCCGCGCGTGATTACGTGACGCTTTTTGATCGCGCAGAACAATATCGTTGACCGACGCGCGTCCCAGGGTTACATCGGTGTCCGCGTCGGAAAGTGTAAATTCTTTTTCTTGCCCGGTGGGTGTGGTGAGGACGAGTTTGCCAAAGGTTTGCATTACGCCTCCTTTCATAGTCGTCAGTCGTCAGTCATCAGTCAACTATTCACTGTTCACTGCGGACTGTTATTTCCCCGCGATATTCGCATCTTCGATCAACCCAGTAGCATTACTTTTTTGGCAATGCGTCCGGTAAACCGCGAATCAACTCCGCGCCCGCCGGCACGGTGATCGAAGAAAATTTTAGATCATCGCCGAACGGTTCCGCGCGTCCGCCCAGGATCGCGGCAAAGAAATGTTCGACGACCGCGTAATACGCGCGACTGTTCGTCGCGTTTTGAAAACCGTGTCCTTCGTTCGGATAAAGCAAGTACGTCACCGGAATTTTTTTGCTTTGCATTGCGCGGACGATCTGATCCGCCTCGACTTGCTTGACGCGCGGATCGTTGCCGCCTTGTTGAATCAACAACGGTTTCTTGATTTGATCCACGAACGAGAGCGGCGAGCGGCTTAACAAAAACGCGCGTCCGTCTTCGGTCGTGTGATCGCCGACGCGTTTTTTACGCACGTCCGCGCTCGTTGACCAGTACGGCGGCGGATTTTGCATCAGCGTAACGAGACTCGACGGACCGACACTATCCGCGCCGCACGCAAAAATATCCGGCGTAAACGTGAGACCGACGAGCGTCGCATAGCCGCCGTAACTGCCGCCAGTGATACACACTTTTTTCGGGTCCGCGATTTTTTCTTGCACCGCCCACTCAACGCTGTCAATCAAATCCTCGTGCATTTTGTTCGCCCATTCGAGATTGCCGGCGTTGAGAAAATTTTTGCCGAATCCATCCGAGCCGCGAAAGTTGACGCTGAGCACCGCGTACCCGCGATTCGCGAACAATTGATGCAAAACGTTATAGCCCCACGCGTCGCGCGACCAGGGTCCGCCGTGCACGAGCAAGATCATCGGCAGAGGTTTCGCCGGGCGCGGCGCATCGTCCGGGTTCGATTCAATCGGTAGGGTGAGATAACTGACCAGGTCGAGACCATCGCGCGATTTGATCACCACGGGAAACATTTTTGCCAGCGACAAATTTTCGAGCGCGGCGCGATTCGAAAATAGAAACGTCGCTTTTTTCGCGGTGCGATCATAAAGGTAATAACGCGTTGGCGCGCTGTCGGACGAGTACGCGACGACCCAGCGTTTGTCGTCGAGCGTGCGACTCACCACATCCATCTCGCCGGGCGCGACCGATTCGAGGTACGTCAAATCCGGTTGAAGCGTGTTGTCGAGGACGAACCATTTTTTTTTTTTTTTTTTTAACGCGACGGCTTGAATTTCGCGCGTCGTCGGGTGCGAAATAAATCCGCTAATGTCCGCACGCACGTCTTGCGCGATGATCGCTTGCGCGCCGGTTTGCAAATCAATGCTGGTCAACGCGCCGGTGTTGCGCCCGCGACTGTCCACGAAATACAACGCCTTGCCGTCGCGATAAATTCCCGCCGGGTATGTCGCGCTTTCATCTTCCAAACCGATTTTCGCAAAACTTTCCCAACCCTTGTCCGTGCGTTTGAAAATTTCGCGTCCGCCATCGGACGTAACGCGAATCGCGAAACGCACCGCGAAATCATCATCGGTTACAAAACTATCGTACCCATCGTTTTGCAAGACGAGCGATTTCGCGCCGGTCTCGATGTTCAAACGATAGAGATCAAAAAGTTTTGGATCGCGTTCGTTCGTTTGTGCGAGAATCTCTCTGGGAAATTTCGCGCTCGTGCGCGTCACGCTCGCGCGGATGCCGCGCGGCGTCAAGGTTCGCACACTGCCGGTCGTGAGGTCTGCGCTAAAGATTTGATAATTCTCGTCGCCGTCGTTGTCTTGCAAATACAAAATGTGATTGTGTGTTTGCGCCCAGTAATAAAACCGCGTGCCGCGATTCGTCGTCGTGACCGGTTTCGCATCGTTCAATTTCTCGACCGGCGCGACCCAGACATTGAGCGCGTTGTTGAACGGCGCGAGATAACTGATGCGCGTGCCGTCGCGACTGAATTGCACGGACGACTTGTCGGTGAGCGCGAACAACGCGCGACGCGGCAACAGCGCGGGCGCGGCGCGCGCGGGAATCGGCGTCGGTGTTTCAGTTGGCGCGAGCGTTGCGGTCGCGATGGGCGTCGCGCGCGTTTCCGAAATCGCGACTTGGGTTGGCGTCGGCACCGGCGTTGTGATGACCGATGCTTGGCACGCGACGAGCGCGAGGAATAAAACAATCGCGAAAATTTTCAAATACCAGGTTGTTGATTTCACGTTGCAGAATTCTCCAATACTTAGCGCGCGCTCGACAACACCAAATCGAATGTCGCTTGCGATTGCCCGACGACCGGGTAATGTTGCGTTACGAGTTCCGCGAATCCCGCGACGGTTACGCGCAAATGAATGTGCGGCGGACGCCCGGAGTACGGCGGCGGAAAGTGACTTTCGAAACGATACACGCCAGCGTTGCCGGAAAATAATGTCGCGCGACGCGCATCATCGTACACGCCTTGCGCGTTCGCCATCCACACTTCGATTTTCGCGTTCGCAATCGGCGCGCAAGTGTTCGCGGCGCGCACGACGCCGCTCAACACATACCCCGTGCCGACTTGAGATCGTTGCGGCGCGCCCGGTGTGAAAAAAGGTCCGAGTTGATCCGGATTCGTCGGCGCGCACGCTACGCGCGCGGGTGGAGTGTTGGTCGCGATTGGCGCGCTCGTTGGTTGAAGCGCGATTGGATTGGTTGGCGCGGCAATCGGCGCGCGCGTTGGCGTTGCCGGATTCGCGCACGCCGCAAGCAGGATCACCGCGACGCACATCACGAAGCGAACAAACATTTTATTTCCTGATTCTAGGAACGCGCCGCGCGCTGTTCCAACCACTGTTTGAGCGAACGTTGGCTCTCGCCGGACGGTTTGCCCAGGATCAAATTCTCGACGCTGATGTCTTCATCCAGGTCGCGCCAATGGATCCCTTCACCATCGCCGATCCGTCGCCAATGATTGCGTTCTTCCGGCGTGCCATTGAACAAACGCGGATACCACGCCAGCGGCGCGGAAATGGTGCGCCCAGCGGAGAGATCAACGATGATTGTATCATCGGTCACGACAATGTGTTGCGCGACCAGGGATGAGATATCAATGACTAAAGAACTCATTTTACGCATCACGCATCAGGTTTTACGCTTTACGTTGCGCGCGTTCATCTTCCGGCTTCAACGCGACGAAAATCGTTTGATGCACCGGCGTCGCGATCTGTTTCGCCGCGCCGAGTCGCACGACCGCGCCGGAGAGCGCGTCAATTTCGAGCCGATTATTTTTGAGCAAATCCTTGTGCATCGAAGAGGTCATTCCTGGCTGAATGTTCATCGAAAATTTCAAACGTTGCTCGACCAGGTCGGGCGCGAGTTGCACGCCATACGCGGACGCGACATCGAACACTTCTTGCATCGCCGCGCGCAAAAGCGTTTGCGCGTCCGGGATTTTGAACAAGATCGATCCTTCGGTGCGCGCGAGCGTCGTGATGCCGGAAAACGACGCGAGGAAAAGTAATTTCGCCCACAGCGGTGCGGGCATTTGATCCGACGCACTCGCGTCCACGCCGCCTTGCGTTAATTGATCCACGAGCCACTCGACGCGCGGTGTGATCGCGCGATTCATTTCGCCGACGACGACGGTACGAAAACTGCTCGTCTGCGCGATCACACCCGGCGCGGTGATCGTGGACTCGACCTGGATCGGCGCGGGCAAAATGTGTTGCGCGCCGATGACGCGCGCGAGAATGTCGGGACTGTCCACGCCGTTCTGAAATGTAACGACGGTTGTGTTTGCGCCGATCATTGGACGAAGCGCGTGCGCGGCATTTTCCGTGTCGAATGTTTTCACCGCGAACAAAACCCAATCCACGCTTCCCACTTCACCGGGATTGTCGGTCGCGCGCGCGGGGCGTACCGAAAAATCGCCTTTGATTGTTGAGACTGTCAACCCATTCGCGCGAATCGCATCGAGATGCGCGCCGCGCGCGATGAACGTTACGTCGTTTCCGTTTTTCGCGAGAAGCGATCCCAGGAATCCGCCGACGCCGCCGGTTGCCATGACTGCGACTTTCATTTGTGAACCTCTGATTGATATTTTGATGGGGCGAGTGTGAGCGCGGGAGAGGGGGAGAGATTCTCCCATTCTCCCACTCTCCCGCTCACCCACTCATTGGTTATCGAGCGAAATAACCGAACTCGGCGCGCGTCCGACATACTCCGCATCAGGACGAATGATCCGATTGTCCGCGACTTGTTCGAGAACGTGCGCCGTCCAGCCCGCCATTCGACTGACCGCAAATGTAGCAGTAAATAAATCTCTTGGCAAGCCCACCGCGTTTAGCACTGCCGCCGAATAAAATTCGACGTTCGTGTACAAGCGTTCGCCCGGTTTTTGCGCGCGCAAAATTCGCAACCCGGTTTCCTCGACCATTTGCGCGCGCGCGAAAAATTCCGGCGCGCACGTTGCACACGCGAGCTCGCGCAAAATTTCCGCGCGCGGATCCGCGGTCTTGTACATCCGATGCCCAAAGCCCATCAAACGTTCTTTGCGCGCGAGCGCGGCGCGAATCCAGGTTTCCGCATTTGCCGGCGCGCCAATCGCGTCAAGCATATCGAGCACGCGCGACGGCGCGCCGCCATGCAGTGGTCCTTTGAGCGCGCCGATTGCCGCGACGATGCTCGAATGTAAATCGGATAGCGTGGACGCGACGACGCGCGCCGCGAACGTAGACGCGTTGAGTCCGTGATCCGCGAGCAAAACGAGATAGGTGTTGAGCGCGCGATTTTGTGTGGAGGTTGGCGCGGTGCCGCTCAACAGATAAAGATAATTCGCGGCGTGATCGAGATCAGCGCGCGGCGCGAGCGGTTCACGTCCGCGGCGCATCCGATCAAACGCGGCGACGATCAGCGGCACTTGGGCGGTGAGCGCGATCGCTTGCGCGAGATTGGGGCGCGCGAGTTGCGATCCCGCGCCGAGCGCGGAAACGCCGGTGCGAAGCGCGTCCATCGGCGCGGTGTCGCGCGGCAGATCGCGCAGAACGCGCAACACGACATCGGGCAACCCGCGCGCGTCCGCGAGCTGTTGCTTGAGCGCGGTGAGTTGCGCGCGCGTCGGCAGTTCATTGTGCCAGAGCAAGTACGCCGCGTCTTCAAACGTCGCGAACCGCGCGAGCTCGCGGATATCATAGCCGCAAAAAATTAGCGTCCCGTTGTCGCCGTCCACGCGGCTGAGTTTTGTTTGCGCGACGACGATGTCTTCCAGCCCTTTATTCATCTTTGTCTCGAATCCAATTCCCCACGCGATAGATCACGCCGTAAATCGTCAGGATGCCCACAACGATCGGCAGTACCGCGCATCCCGCGATTTGCTGAGGCATTGGAATCGCGCGCACCACCGGCGTTTGCCGCGCGCCCAGCGCGCGCCAATCCGAGTTTTCGATGCTCGCCGAAAATGCGCGCGGTTGATGACGCGGGCTGTCCACCCCGCGAATTGCGCCGGCTTGAAACGCCTCGATCTGAATCACGGAAAATTTATCGGCGCGCGTCGCTTCGCGCATCTCTTGCAAATCGAAAATGGTCAACACTTGCCAGGAAAAATGATCCGCGCCAAACGCGTCGTGCGTCTGCGCCCATTCGGGAATCGCCACATAGCGCGCGTCCTCCGACCACACCGGCGGTCCACCGAATCGCCGCGCGGCGAAATCAATTTCGCTTGGTTCGATTCGCAAAGCGCCGATGAGCGGTCCGCCCCAGCCGCTGATTTCGCGCAGATTAGAATAGCGCAACGTGACGCGCTGATCGGGCGCCCTGAACGATTCGGGAAAATCCCACGCGTCCATCGCTAACCCAACCGCGCTTTCAACCGCATCACGCGCGCGTACGCTTGCTCGATGCGCGCGACCGGAATTTTTCCGTCGCGCACGAGTTGTTTGATCGCGACGAACGCGCGCGTCGCAATATTTTCGTCGAACGTCGCGCTGTTGTTCGCGAGCGCGAGAATGTCCGCGCCCGCGTTGATCGCGAGTTCGAGCGCGTGATCGAATCCGTAATGTTGCGCGATTGCGCCCATCCCCATATCGTCGGTGATGATCACGCCGTCGAATTTCAACTCGGCGCGCAAAATGCCGGTGAGGATGTTTTGCGAAAGTGTCGCGGGCAATTGCGAATCGAGATTCGCGTTAAAGACGTGCGCGGTCATAATCGTATCGCACTGCCCTGCGGCAATAATTTTGCGATACGGTTCGAGTTCGCCGCGCGACCAGGTTTGCGTTACATCCACAAAGCCCAAATGCGAATCGTCTTTCGAACTGCCGTGTCCGGGAAAATGTTTGAGTGTCGTCAGCACATTACGCGCGTGATGCGCGCGCATTATTTCAAGCGCGTGATTCGTTACGCTGTTCGCGTCGTCGGAAAAACTCCGCTCGATTTTTCCGATCACCGGATTGTTCGGATTCGTGTTGAGGTCAACAACCGGCGCGAGATTCAAATTGATGCCCGCGCTCGCGAGCGTTTGCGCGGTTGTGTCCGCGACCTGGCGCGTGTACGCCAAATCGTTTTTCGCGCCGAGTGTTTGTTGCGAAACGGTGGGCGGAAAACCGTACCGCTCGGTCAGCCGCGCGACCTTGCCGCCTTCCTGATCAATCGCGATCAACAATTTCGTCGGCGCGATGTTTTGCAACGCGGCGCATAACGCTTTCACTTGTTCCGGCGATTGCACATTGCGTTCGCGTTTCTGCGTCGCGAGATCGTAATCGAACAGCACAACACTGCCGATGTGCCGCTCGCGCAAATCGCGCGCAATCGCGCTATCGGTGTTTGCGTCAAAGCCGCGAAAACCGATCATCAATATTTGTCCGATCATCACATCGAGATTGTCGGGAGTTGCGGTCACAGTGATTCCTTTCGTTGGCGCGGGGGGTGGGATTTGCGGCATCGGCGCGCAACCGGCGAGCAATGCCGCGCCGAGCGCGAGAAATTCGCGGCGGGTCATTTTTTCAATCGCTCCATTTCGGATTCAAGCGCGCCTTTGTCAAATCCCAGGATGGGTTTGCCATCCAGCACGATGAGCGGACGCCGAATCAAGCGCGGTTCTTTCGCCATCAGCGCGATAATTTTTTCGTCGCTCAATTTTTCGAGTGCGAGTTTCAGCGCGCGGAACGCCGGTGATTTCGTCGAGAGCGCGGCGCGCGGCGTGATGCCAAGCGATTGGAACAGCGCGCGCAATTCGTCGGCGGTAAATTTATCCTTGAAGAAATCGCGTTTCTCGTACGCGATTTTATTTGCGGCAAGCCACGCTTGCGCGTCGCGGCAGGTGGATCAGGTGGGGCGGAGATAAATAGTCGTTTTCGGTTTGGGCATTTCGCTTGATCTCAAAAAGTAAGAAAGGACAAAACGGTTGTTTGTCCTTCGAGTGCTCATTCTTGAATCTCGTCAAGCACCTGCGTCAACGTCGGTGCGTGAAATGCGATGACTTGATCAGAGATATGCTTGTGTTCGGTTTGTGCGAGGGGCGGGCGGTGCGCCGCATTGTCGTACCGGAAAATCAAATTATGATTCGCGTCTTGATAGTGATACGCGTACATCAATCGCGGCTCGGCTTGGGTCAGATCAACAAATTCGCGCAGATGTAATTCGGCGCCATTTGTAAATCGCAACAAACCGATGATGAATCCGCGCACATCCGAACGTTGGTCAATCGTCAAGTTGACCAGTTCCGCCTGCCCGGTCGTAACGAGTGAATTTACACAAGCGCTAATTGCGCGCGCGTACTCGCTAAAGTTGGTAGCGGGCATTTTCCAATTCTCGCAATTCGGTTTCCAGCCCCGCTAACATTTTTGCCTCACCTGCCCATTCGACGTACTCGACATCGCCACCCGGCAAATCCTCCGCCGCCATTGTCGCGAGAAAATGTTTGGTGGTTACGTCATAACGCCGCTCAAATTCATTCAAGCGACGTTGCGTCCGCGCAATGTTTGCGCGCAGTCGTATCTTGTAGGCGTCCAAGGCGTGGATGATCGTTTGAATGCCTTGACGATCCGGCAGTTCAATCACCATTTGAACATTCATCTAAATTCCTCCCGCGCATTTTGTCTATCACAATTATCTGCGATTGTCAATCACGTTTCGTTTCCAATTCCGCCGTCGTCGCGTGTGCAATCTTGACCGCGCAAATTTTATATTCGGGAATTTTCGCTTGCGGATCAATCGCATCGTTCGTGAGCATATTCGCGGCGGCTTCGGCAAAGTGGAATGGAATGAACACGACGCCGCGCGATGCTTTTTCGGTGACGCGCGCGCGCAGAACAATCGCGCCACGGCGCGATGAGACGCGCACCGCATCGCCTTCATTCACCGCGAGCCGCGCGGCATCGTCGGGATTGATTTCGACCAACGCTTCGGGTTGCGCGAAATCGAGAATCGAATTGCGCGTTTGCGTGCCGCCGTGCCAGTGATACAACACGCGCCCAGTCGTAAGGATGAATGGATATTCGGCATCGGGTTGTTCCGCGCTCGGTTGATAAACGAGCGCGTGAAATTTTGCGCGCCCGCGCGGAAATTCGTTTTCAAACAAGAACGGCGTCCCAGGATGTTCGCGATTCGGTACGGGCCATTGCAAGCCGTTGCCGTCGAGTCGGTCGTAGGTGATGCCCGCGTACGCGGGAACGAGTTGCCCCATCTCTTCCAAAATTTCCGACGGATGCGCGTAATCCCAGTATGCGGATTTTTCGCGTCCCAACTTTTTTTCGAGTCGTCGCGCGACCTCGCACACGATTTGCCAATCGGCGCGCGAATCACCGAACGGTTCAAATGCTTTGCGAACCAGTTGCACGCGGCGATCCGTGTTCGTGAACGTGCCATCCTTTTCCGCCCAACTCGCGCCCGGCAAAATCACATCCGCGTACCGCCCGGTTTCGTTGATGAACAAATCCTGGCAGACGAGAAATTCCAACTGCTCAATCATGTGATGCGCGTGGCGCAAGTTCGGTTCGCTCATCAATGGATTCTCGCCCATGATGTACATCGCTTTGATTTCGCCGGTGCCCCACGCATTCGCGATTTCGGTCGTGCTCAGCCCGCGTTTCGCCGAGGGTGTGTTGCCCCACGCCGCGCGAAATTTTTCGACGACGCGCGGATCGTCCGCCTTTTGATAACCCGGATAATCCCAGGGCATCGCACCCGCGTCGGACGCGCCTTGCACATTGTTTTGTCCGCGCAGTGGATTCAACCCTGTCCCAGGTTTGCCGATGTGTCCGGTGAGCAGAGCGAGGTGAATCAACGCCATTGCATTTTCCGTGCCGTGCGTGTGTTCCGGGATTCCGAGCGCCCAATAAATCGCCGCGCGTTTTGCGCCCGCGTACATTCGCGCGGCGCGCACAATGTCATCGCGCGGAACGCCGCTGATGCGCTCGGCGTACTCGGGCGTGAAATCGCGCATTGATTTTGCAAACGCATCAAAATTTTCAGTGCGCGCCGTGACAAAATTTTTATTGTACAAATTTTCCGCGAGAATCACGTTCGCCATTGCGGAAAAGAGCGGCACATCGGTTCCTGGTTTTTGATTCAACCACAACGCAGAAAAGTTCACCATCTCGACGCGCCGCGGGTCCGCGACGATGATTTGCAAACCGTTGCGCTTGACCGCTTCTTTCATTTGCAGAGCGATGATCGGATGCGTCTCCGCCGTGTTCGAGCCGGTGATGATGATGAGATCGCTTTCGCTCACCTCACTCGCGGTGTTGCTCATCGCGCTCGATCCGATCGCCATTTGCAACGCGACGACACTTCCCGCGTGGCACAAGCGCGTGCAGTGATCAATGTTGTTCGTGCCGATGGCCGCGCGAAACATTTTTTGCAAAACGTAATTGTCTTCGTTCGTCGCTTTCGCGCAACAAAAGACCGCGGTCGCATCCGCGCCAAAATTTTTCACCGTCGCGGCAAAACGATCCGTAACGAGTTCGAGCGCTTCATCCCAGGTTGCTTCGCGCCAATCGTCCCGGTTTGCTTGCGTGCGCTGTCCGGCGCGTTGCAATTCTTTGCGAATTAACGGCGTCAACACGCGATTCGGATGATAAATGAAATCCCAGCCGAACCGTCCTTTCACACACAAGTTGCCGCGACTGACGACGTGATCGTACGGCGTCGTAACGTGCGCGATTTGATTTTCCGCGCTCCGCGTATGCAAATCGAGCCGACACCCCACGCCGCAAAAGGGGCAAGTGGTCGCGACAGTTCTATCGGACATGCATACTCCTCATTTATAAATCGCAAAGCGTAATGCGTAAAACGTAAAACGAATGCTCGACGCGTTTGTAAGCGTTCAGCCCCGTCTGTCATTGCGAGCGGTTTTTGCGAAGCAATCTCCACCTTGGCGATCCGGACTTGACACGCGGGGATTGCTTCGTCGCAAAAAACGCTCCTCGCAATGACACCTGAACGGTTACGATTTACGTTTTATTTTTTCTCGTTTTCTCCACGCGCTTACTTCGCGCGCGTGAATTCGCAAATGCGCCGTGTTCTCGCGCAGTTGATAACGCAATGTCGTTTTGTATTTCGAGTTCGTCCATTGCGCGGGAAATTCTTTTTTCAAATCGTCATCGCGCAACGTGGGAATGAGCGCGATGAGCTCGCGATGCGTCGCGTCGAGATTTGCGCGCAATTGCGCGAGCGGCACATCGCGCAAGCGTTCGGCTTCGCGGCGATTAAAGTACGCGTACGACGGCGCGCGCGGCGACGCGAGTCGTTTGCGTTTTTTGTACGCACGAACGTGGCGTAACGTCAGGTCGAGATACGCCAAGACGTGACCCAGCACATCTTTCAAATTCCATTTGTGGTACACCATTCGCGCGAAATCCGCGTCGTCGAGTCCGGCAAGCGCGTCATTCCACTCGCGCATCGCGAGTTCGAGCCGGTCGGTGAGCGTGATTTTCTGGCGCGTCATTTTTCCGCCACCATCGTGTACTCGGTAAACTCGACCGGCGCGATGCAATTCGGGTACAGAATCGCGGTGAATTTTTTGACGGCGGCAGAATTGGCGTGCCGGTCGCGCGCGATGTCATTCTCGAAAATAAAGACGTGCAAAAATCGCGTCGGGCCGTCGTCCTGGTTTAGCGCGAGATACATTCGCGTTTCCGGTTCGTCCGCCCGAATCGCTTGGACAAATTCTTGAATCGCGCGCGTACATATTTCGAGCGCGCCTGGTTTCACCTGAAAGCGCGCGGTCTGATAAATTGCCATTCGTACCTCAATTGGATATTGGAACATCTTGGGCGCATCATCCAATTTCCAACATCTAACTGCCAGCCCCACAAATCAATTCGATCAACTTGGGATAAAACAGATCAATGCGCGCCGCCGGTTGCGCGGGATCAATGATGTCGTGAAGCGATGGAATTTGTTCGCCGCGAAATTCATACGCGTTGACCACTGTGCCGCGCGCGCGCCAACGCGCGATTAGTTGCGCGGTCGCCCGATTGTTCACTGCCGGGTCGGGCGCGGTCGTGATGGATAATATCGCGCGCGCCGCCGGTTTTTCTTTGCGCGCGCGTTGATAAACCTCTGCGCCGATCAAATACCCGCGCGCGAGCGCGTGCGTCGAAAAACGCGGATACGCGTGCGCCGGTTCGAGATGCGCTTTTTGTTCTGAATTCCACCAGATAAAGCGGTTCGGCAGTTTCAAAAGTGTGTGCGCGAGCGCGGTGTTCGCGCCGAATGGAAAGCGCGCGGTCGAAAACGCGGACGCGATTAAAACCGCGAGATCAACGTCGGCGCGCTGTTGCGCGGCGAACGCGGCAAGCACGCCGCCCAACGAAATCCCGGCAATCGTGATGTGGTTGCCTAAGCCGCGCGCAATGTCGAGCGCGGCATTGGTCTCGGCGCGCAATTCATTCGCGTCGAGGCGCGCGTGCGCGGGCGTGAGCCGATCCGCGTAACCGTGATGCGGCAGGCGCGGAATCAGCACGTTGTAACCCAGGTCGTAAAATCGCGCGCCGAGCGGCGCGAATTGCGCGGGACTGTTGGTGTACCCGTGCAAAAAAATAATCGCGCGCTCAACGCGTCTGCCGTGCGACAAAAATCGCGTGCGACAAATCGGATTAATTTCCGCTGTATCGCGCGCTTGAATCGCTTCAATTCGTTTTACCGCGTCCGAAAAACTTGCCAAGCCAACCATCGCTCAATCTCTCAATCTCGAATCTCTAATCTCCACTTGCGAATCTGTTCCGCGTGTTCGTGGCAATGCGATAGCGCGTCCTCTTCAATCATTTGCGCGAGCGAATAAAAATGTGTCATCCCCCACCAGGGATTTGGCACTTGACACGCAAGTTCGGTTTCGCTTAGCGTTTCGACACGCTCAATCAACGCGCGGCGCGTGTTTTCAAATTCGGAGCGAATGTGTTTCCAGGTGCGCGTTGTGCGTTTGGCGGATTCGCGCGCGTTGATCGCATCGTCGGTTTCATCCGGCGACATCGCGCGCGGCTTGCCTTCGGTGAGCGATTCGCGCAAATGATCGTGAATCACTTGCTCCCAATACGCGATATGCCCGACGACATCTTTGATCGTCCACGCGCCGACGACCGGGATTGTCGTGAGTTGCGCTTCGCTCAACCCGGCGCACGCATTCAACAATTCGTCGCGATTGCGCGCGAGTTTTTCAAGCAGTTCGGTTTGCATCACTCCACTCCTCATTTGAAATCGCGTAACGCAAAGTGTCCCACCACCGATTCTTGAACCATTCGCGTTTCGGCGCGCCGATTTCGCACACCAATCCCAGTTTTTCCAACACGCGTGCGGACGCGTGATTTTCGGCGACGCACATTGCGGTTACGCGGCGCAAATTCAAATCGCGAAATCCGAACGCGAGCATCGCGCGCGCGGCTTCGGTCGCATAGCCGTTGCCCCAGAAATCGGGATTGAGTTCGTAACCGATTTCGGCTTCGTGCGTCTCCAAGTTTTTAATGCGGACGCCGCAATTGCCGATGAGATGATTTTGGAACGTGGCGGCGAGTTGAAATTTTTGGCGCGGCGTTTCGTTTTGCCAACCGATAAACATTCCGACGAACGCGCGCACATCTTGTTCGGTACGATGCGACCATTCGTAAAAACGCAAATAGCGCGGATCGGATTGGTACGCATGCACGGCGCGCCAATCGTCGGCGACGAATTCGCGGAGCAGTAACCGCGCCGTCGCGATTTGCACTAACGCGTCTCCCGCGCGGCGAGCCATGCGCGCACTGCCGGAATGTGCGCGCGATAATGTTCGTACGTGTTGTCCGCGATAATCTGCCACGGTTGCCACTCGACCGGCATTTCCGCAAAGCGGCGCGCGTCGTCCAAGTCGTCGTCGCTCAAGGTCGCCAATGCCGCGCCAAGTTGCGAATAAATTGCGCGCGCCTCGTCCAGCACATCGCGCAACGCGCGGTCGCGATTCTGTTGAAAGATCACGTCGTTGCGCGCGGTCTGCGCCAATTGCCACAATTCAGAACCACGGAGCGCACGCTGGCGAACCAGCCCGATCATTTCGCGTTCGAAAAAAGTGATGTGCGCGATGATGTCTTTGAGCGACCAATTGCCGTCAACACCGGGATCGCTCATACGCGCTTCGCCGATTTGCGCGAGCAACGCATCCCACGCGGCGCGATCTGCGCGCACCCGGTCGAGCAGTTCCGGCGCGGTCATTTTGATCTCCACGTATTGATTTGATCAATGTGTTCCGGCAAATGCACGTACGAATTGACCGCGATCAACTTTTCAAGATTGTCGCCGGCGTCCCAGGGCGCGGGCAGTTGCTTCGATACATCCGCGTCGCTCAACGCTTCGACCGCCGCAATCAAATCGCGATACGCCGCGTCCAATTCCGCGCGCACGCGCGCGAGTGAATAATCGCGCCGCAGTGCCGCCGCGCGTTTGTTGTAGCGATCGATTTCGTCATCGCTCTGCCCCAAGCCGAGCGGCGTCGGCACATTGCCGCGCGCATACTCGCGAATGAATTGGCGCGCGACGAGATACCAGGTCGAAATGTGTCCCAGCACATCTTTCAACGTCCACCAATCAATGACGCGTTGCGTCGTCGCGATGTCGTCGGGAATGTCGGCAATCGTCTCCAGAAAATTTTCGTGTGCGCGTTTTATCGTTTGCAAAATTTCGTCGCGTGTCACCGTGTCTCCCCCTCGCCCTCGCGCCGCGTCCGTTTTTTCTCCAAGCGCGAATGACGCACCAGGTCATTCACATCGCGCCCGCTTTCGATCCAAAACGCGCGTTTCGATTTCAGCGCGCCGGTCGGGCAGGCTTGGACGCAATTGCCGCAATAGACGCACGTCGTTTCGGGAATCGGCTTGTCGAAAAATGTCGCGATACGCGTTTCAAACCCGCGCCCGGCTTTGGTAAGCGCGAACGTCCATTGCGTATCTTCACCGCACGCTTGCACACAGCGCCAGCACAAAATACATTTCGAATAATCGCGAATGTAAAACGGATTGTCGTCGCGGAGAGGCGATTCGCGCCGCGCGCCAGTCGCGTACGTCGCGACGTTCGCACCGTACTCGCGAATGTACGTTTGAATCTCCGGCGCGTCGCGCACATCCACCGCGCTCGCGAGCAATTCGAGAATCGTTTTGCGCGCCTGGCGCACGCGCGGCGAATCGGTTTGCACGATCATCCCAGGTTCACATTCGCGCGAGCAGGCTTGCACCAGCACGCGCGATTTTTCAACTTCGACGACGCACATTCGACAGAGCGACGGCGCGGTGAAATGCGCGTGATAACAAATCGCCGGAATCGTTTTGCCGATCTGCGCGGCGGCTTGCATTAGCGTTGTGCCTTGCGGCACGGTGATGGTTTGTTGATCAATCGTGAGCGTGATGTCGGACACTGAATGCCTTTCAATGAATCTTGTTTCCACTGACGAAATGGAACACGGACATTTTTTTCGTCCGTGTTTCTTTCTGTCCGTGGAAAAATAATCGCCGGGCTAGTCTTTTGTGAGTGCGATCGCGATCGCGTGGTCGAGCGCGAACGCGCGCCCCTCCGCCCACGCTTCGGGAAAGGTGTACGGATCGGTTTGCTTCATCACCGCGGCGACGGTCGCGGTGTACGTGTCGCGTTCGATCGGCGATAACGGCACGCCGATTTTTTCGCGCAATGCCTCCGCCGCGCCGAGCAATTGCGCCGCGCGCACAACCTTGCCGATCGCGCAGAACGCGCCGGCGAGCGCTTCGAAACATTCCGCGATGCCGGCGCGATCGCCGACCTGGTTGAACACGCGCAAACTTTCCGCGAGCGCTTGCGCTGCGCGCGCCGGGTCTTTGGTGTAAAGCGCGGCGCGTCCCTGGTTCACCAACGCGGCGGCGATGCCGCGTTTACTGCCCAGTTCGCGAAAGAGCCGCAACGCGTGCGCGCTGAGCGCGGCGACGTTGGTGTACTCGCGTTCGTACAGCGCGATCGCCGCGAGATTGTTGAACGCGGACGCGACGCCCTGCGTGTCGCCCAGTTCGCGCCGCAACGCGAGATTTTCCTCGAACAATTCGCGCGCGCGCGCGTACTCGCCGCGATTGAGCGCGACCAAGCCCAAGCCGCCCAACGAACTCGCGATGCCCCACTTGTCGCCGAGTTCGCGGCGCAGAGACAGTGCGCTCGCATAAAACGTTTGCGCGTCCGCGTACTCGCCGCGATCTTGCGCGATGTTGCCGAGCGAGTTGAGCGCGAGACCCAAGCCGCGCTTGTCGCCGAGTTTACGCAGTAAAACCAGGTTCGTTTCAAAACAAAATTGTGCGCGCGCCAGGTCGCGTTGTTGCAGAGCGAGCGCGCCCGCGCCATCCAACACGCGCGCGCGCGCCGGCGAATCCAGATCGCCGCTCGCTTCGGCTTTCGCAAGCGCGGCATCGAGCCATTCGCGCCCCTCGCTCAAATTGCCGCGCATCATCCAAAAACGCCACAACGCGCCGCTCAACAACAAGGCAATGTGCGACGATTCGCTCTCCAGCGCCCAACCGAGCGCGGCGCGAAAATTATCGTGCTCGCGTTCCAAACGATTCAACCACTCGCCCTGATGCGGTCCGCGCAAAAATGGATCCGCGCGTTCCGCGAATTTCAAAAAATAAATACAGTGGCGTTGGCGCAATTCCCCGGCATCGTCGAGATGCAGTAACTTGTCCTGGGCATATTGGCGAATCGTTTCCAACATCCGATAGCGCGTTTCTGCGGCTTGCCCTTCCGCCAGCGCGAGCGACTTGTCCACGAGCCGCGTGAGAAAATCCAACACATCGTGCGCGCGCGTCACAAATTCCGCCGCGTCGAGCGTCCAGCCGCCGACAAAGACCGACAGCCGACGCAGTAACGCGCGCTCGCGCTCGTCGAGTAAATCGTAACTCCAATCAATCAACGCGCGCAAAGTTTGTTGACGCGGCAACGCGGTGCGACTGCCGCCGGTCAGCAAACGAAAACGATCCGCCAACCGTTCGAGAATTTCTTCCGCCGATAAAACTTTGACGCGCGGCGCGGCGAGTTCAATCGCGAGTGGAATACCGTCGAGCCGCGTGCAAATTTGTGCGATCGCCGGCGCGTTCGCGTCGGTCAACGCGAAGTCGGGAAACGCGGCGATCGCGCGCTCGACGAACAAACGCACCGCTTCGACTTGCGCGAGCGCGTCCGCGGTGAACACATCGCGCGGCAACGCGAGCGGCGGCACGCGGTACACATTTTCACCGGTCGTGCCGAGCGGCGCGCGGCAGGTCGCGATAATTTTCAAACGCGCGCATTGATGCAGTAATTCTTCCGCGATCTGCGCGCACGCGTCCGCGAGATGATCGCAATTGTCGAACAGCAACAAGGCGTGGTGCGCGCGCAAATGATTCGCGATCGTCGCGCTGAACGATTGCCCGGATTCTTCGCGCACGTTCAAGGTCGAAGCGATTACTTGCGGCACGCGCGCCGGATCTGTCACCGAATCGAAACTAACAAACCACGCGCCGTCGCTGAATGTTTCGAGTAAATCCGCGGCGGTCTGCAACGCGAGGCGCGATTTGCCAATGCCGCCCGCGCCGGTCAAGGTAATCAAATGCGATTTCGCAATGAGCGATTTGATTTCCGCGAGTTCGCGCTCGCGTCCGATGAAGCTGGTGATCTGCGCGGGGAGATTGTTGGGGAGCGTGTCGAGTGAACGGAGCGCCGGAAAATCGGCGGGCAATTCTGGGACGACGAGTTGATAAATGTGTTCGGGGCGCACCAGGTCTTTGAGCCGATGCTCGCCCAAATCGCGCAGAGCGATTTCAGCCGGCACGCGCGCCGAAACCAGGTCGCGCGCCGCGCGCGAAAGTAAAATTTGTTCGCCGTGCCCGACCGCAAGCACACGCGCGACGCGGTTGAGCGTGGGTCCGAAATAATCTGCGTCGCGTTCTTCCGCCGCGCCCGCGTGAATCGCGACGCGCACTTTGAGCGCGCCAATCGCGTCCCAGGTTTCCGCGCGCAGAGCGCGTTGAATCGCGATCGCCGCGTCGAGCGCGCCGAGCGCGTCATCGAACACCGCGTAAAATGCGTCGCCGACCGTTTTGAAAACGCGTCCGCGATTTATTGTGATGCACGCGCGCACGCACGCGTCGTGACGCGCGAGCGCGGCTTGCATCGCCGCGGGAAATTGTTCCCACAGTTTGGTACTGCCTTCGATGTCGGTGAAAAGAAATGTGAAAGTTGAATCCGACATTGCTACGCCATTTTGGATTCGACGCTTTAGCGGGTGGCTTGTCCGACAATCAACCGCGTAAACGCTCGACTCCGGATGATTAAATCAGTCGTTTATCGAACGCGCTCAAGATCGCGGATGAGGCGGTTTGCCCCAGCCCGCACAACGACGCGTCGCGCATCGTCGCGCCGAGTTCGCTGCGCAAACCCTTCGGGTTTTCAAAACCCGAAGGGTTTCGCAAAATTTCGTACTGCCTCTGCGTTCCCAGTTGGCACGGAAAACATTTGCCGCACGATTCATCGCGAAAAAAGCGCGCGAGCCGGATCAGCGCGCCGCGCACATTCGCCGTGTCATCAAAAACCATAATCGCGCCGGAACCAAATGTCGCGCCAATCGCGGACAGTGATTGAAAATCGAGTGGCACATCAATTTCATCGGGGCGCAAAAAAACGCCTGCCGCGCCGCCAATCAAAATCGCTTGCAAAGTTCGCCCCGCGCGCAACCCGCCGCCGAGTTCATCAAGCGCGCGGCGCAGGGGCATCCCCATTTCGATTTCATACGCGCCCGGTTTTTGCACTTGCCCGCTGGTGCAAACGTGCCCGGCGATTTTGCGGTGCCGAATTTGCGGTACGCGTCCGCGCCTTCCAGCGCGATGAACGGAATGTTCGCGAACGTCTCGACATTGTTGATCACGGTCGGGCGTTGAAATAATCCGGCGTCGGTCGGGAACGGCGGTTTGACGCGCGGCTCGCCGCGTTTGCCTTCGATGGATTCAAAGAGCGCGGTCTCTTCGCCGCAGATGTACGCGCCCGCGCCGCGGCGAATCTCGATATCGAAATCAAAACTCGTGGTGAGCGCAGTCGAACCAGCGTCGCGCAAAATTCGTTCGCCGAGATAGCCGCGTGCACGCGCGATTTCAATTGCGCGCGCAATGCGTTCGTGCGCGCGCGTGTACTCGCCGCGCAAATAAATAAATCCGTTCGTCGCGCAGGTGAGAAACGCGGTGATCGTCATTCCTTCGAGAATGCGAAACGGGTCGCCTTCGAGCAGTAACCGATCTTTGAACGTTCCGGTTTCCGATTCGTCCGCGTTGCAAATCACGAACGCGGAGGAACGGCGGTACGGCGCGGGCACATTTGCCGGCGCGGGCCATGGTTGATTCAATTCGGCTTGCATCGCGAACTCGCGTTTGAGGCCGGTCGGAAATGCCGCGCCGCCGCGTCCAATCAAGCCGGACGATTTCAACCCTTCGACAAATTCGAGGAGGTTGTCCGCGCGCGTAATTTTTTCGAGCGCGCGATAACCGCCGCGCGCGATGTAATCGTCAATGCTCGCGGGATTGACAATGCCGAGATTCGAGGTAACGAGTTTGGTTTGCATTTGGAGATTGGAGATTAGAGATTGGAAGTTGGAGATTGGAGAATCAGATTTTCCAATTCCGTCTCGCTCAAATTTTCGTGAACCTGGTGATTAATCATCACGACCGGCGCGTGGTCGCAGTGACCGAGACAAGGAACTTTTTCGTACGTGAATTTTCCGTCGGATGTCGTTTCGCCCGCGCGGATGCCGAGATGATTTTCAATGGTGGCGCAAATTTTTTCACTGCCCGCGAGATAGCACGGCACGTCGTCGCACACGCGAATAATCGTTTTGCCGACTGGGTGCGTGTACAGATGCGCGTAAAAATCGGCGACGCCGTACCCTTCGGCGAGCGGCACATTGAGACCGCGCGCGATGTCGACAAGTGTTTCTTCGGAAAGCCAGCCGCGCGATTCATGAGCCTCAATCAACGCGGGCAGTAATCCCGAACGACCGACCGGTGACCAGCGCGTGAGAATGTCGGTGAGTGAGTTGGAAGGTGAATTCATAATGTCGCGGAAAAAAATCGTCTTCTCCCGCGCGCACACGCGCGCGGGAGAAGACAAGCGCGCGAAAAAATTATTCGCCGCGTTTGGTGAAATGTCCGTCGAACAACAGCATCGTCGCGGGTTGTGTCCCGGCTTGGCGCATTCGCTCGACCATCAGGTTCGCGTTCTTTTCTTCTTCGACTTGCTCGGTGATGAACCAGGTCAACAGCGTTTGCGTCGCGTAATCATTTTCTTTCACCGCGAGTGCGTACAAGTTGTGAATGGACGCGGTAACGCCGCGTTCGTGTTCGAGCACGTTTTCCCACGCGGACAGCGGTGAATTCCATTCCATCTGTGGCGCGGCGATTTGTTTGAGCGACACGCGCCCATCGCGGTCGTTCACGTAATCGAACAGTTTGAGCGCGTGCGTGCGTTCTTCGTCGTACTGCGCGCGCATCCATTTCGCCGAGCCGGGCAAATTTAACGCTTCAAAGTACGCGGACATTGAAAGATAAAGGTACGCCGAATAGTACTCGTTGTTGATTTGCTCATTCAGCGCGGCTTGCATCGTTTGGCTTAACATCGGGAGACCTCCAAAAGTGTTTTGCGTTCGGGCGCAATTATAGCACAATTCGATTTGGTTGCGCGGTGGGAAAATAATTTAGAATTGCGGTTCACGGAGAGACGTTCGCGAAGCGTGCAACGTCGCTACCAATCCTGTTTTCAAACTTACGAAATCTCCGAGATTTCGTAAGTTTGAAACGCAAACCTTAACCTCTATAGTACGCAAGTCTCGTGCTTTACGTACTATTGAATCGCGCGGAGGTGAAGCATATAGTAGATTACGGGAGACGGATGCCCACCACGCTGGCGGGGCTCGCGTTCTGCAATTCAATTTGAGGTCGCGCGGTTGCGCGAGACCTCGTTTATTTTGCGATCAAAAAGTCCAATGACAACCAAGAAAAAGAAAATTCTGCTAATCGAACCGGACTTGCAATTAGTCGAACTTGCGCGCTATCCGCTCGAAGAAGATGGCTATACGGTGATCTCTTCGACGGATGGTCCTGCCGGGATTCGGACGACGCGCCGCGAGCAACCCGACCTGGTTTTGGTGGATTACAAACTGCCCTCACAAAAAGGCAACGACGTCGCGAAAACGCTCCGCAAAGATCCCGCGACCGAGCACATTCGCATCGTCATGATCGCGGACGAGAGCCAACTCGAAAATCTCGAAATCGGACCCGGCTCCGCGGTGGACGATTTTCTGATCAAGCCGTTCAGCCCCGCCGAACTGATCACCAAAATCAAACCCCTGCTCAAGAGTGATGACGATCTCGCGAGCAGAATGATCTCGACCGGCAACGCCTACCTCGATAGCAAAATGGGCGGCGGCGTGCCGTTCGGATCGCTCACCTTGATCGAAGGCGATTCGGGCGCGGGCAAATCCGTGCTCTCGCAACAAATGATGTACGGTTGCCTCGTGGATGGTTTTAAACTGTCGCTCTTTTCAAGCGAGAACGGCGTCAAGAGTCTCGTCAAGCAAATGCGAAGTTTGAATATGGACATTCTCGATTATCTCTTGCTCGACAAACTCCGCATCTTTCCGACGGAAACCGCGCGCCTGGGACGCGAAGCGCCGGCAACCTTGCTCAAAGCAATGAAGAATGAAAAAGGGCGCGAAATGATTTTTATTGATTCGCTCACCTCGTCCATTCCGCAATCGTCCGACAAAGAAGTGCTGGGATTTTTTGAAGACAGCAAACGCTTGTGCAGTGAAGGCACCACCGTGCTGGCGATCATTCACACGCACGGCTTGACGCGCGAATTGCTCACGCGCATTCGCTCGTTGTGCGACGCGCACTTGCAACTCCGCACCGAAGAAGTCGGCAACAAACTCGTCAAGACGCTCGAAGTGACCAAAGTGCGCGGCGCGGAACAAACCACCAGCAACATTATCAGTTTTGAAGTCGAACCTGGTTGGGGCATTCGCGTCATTCCGATCAACAAGGCAAAAGGTTAGCAATGGCTGGCAAAACTGTTCTCCCGTTCGCGCGTCCCGCGATCACTTGCGATCACGGTCCGCGTTGTCCGGTCAATTCCTGCTCCAAAGCCCTGAAGGAAGCCGCCGCGTCCTATCCGTCCTTATTCGATTATTTGCACTGGGTGCCGATGGATGAAATCGGCGTGCCGGAATTTTATCCCAAACTGTCGCGGGATATGGCGTCGCTCGAACGGCACAATCTGATTTATCCGATCAAGGAAGGATTGTACGTTCACATCTATCCCGATCCGCGCGGCGAGCGCGATCGCTACATTCCCATCGAGCCGCACTTGATCAACGATCTCGGCGCAATCATTTCGCCGATGGAAACGAAATTATTAGAGTTTGTCGAAAAGATCGGCGCGGCGGAAACGCCGGAGGAAAAACAAAAAGAATTGCTGGCGGCGATTGACAAGAGTGTGAGCAGTACCGGTCCCGTTCCCGGCAAGGTCGCGATGACCCCGCGCGAGTTGGACGCGCTCAGGTATTTTCTCGTGCGCGATAAAATCGGGTTCGGTTTGCTCGCGCCGTTTCTCCTCGACGTGTACATCGAAGACATTAGTTGCTCGGGTGTCGGCTTTATTTTCATCGAACACAAAATTTTCAAAAGCATCCAAGCCGTGATCAATTTTGAAACCGAAGAAGAGCTCGACGAATTTGTGATCTGGATGGGCGAGTGGATCAAACGTCCGGTCACGGTGCGTAATCCGATTGTGGACGCGGTTCTGCCGGACGGCTCGCGCATCAACATCGTGTACGGCGTGGACGTTTCCAAGCGCGGCAGTAATTTTACAATTCGAAAATTTTCCGACGTGCCGGTGAGCATTACCGAGTTGATCGAATTTGGCACGATGGATTATTTGATGGCGGCGTACTTGTCGTTTGTGCTCGAAGAAGGCATGAATATGTTTGTGTGCGGCGCGACCGCGTCTGGCAAGACGACGACGATGAACGCGATCACGACGTTTATTCGTTCCGATAAAAAAATCGTCAGCATCGAGGACACGCCGGAACTTCAAGTGCCGCACAAGAATTGGATTCGCGAGACAACGCGCGGTTCCGCCAAAGAGCATACCGGCGCGGAAGTGGGCATGTTCGATCTGCTCAAGGCGGCTTTGCGGCAACGCCCCGACCGCATCATCGTCGGCGAGATTCGCGGCGAAGAAGGCGCGATCGCGTTTCAAGCGATGCAAACCGGGCACGGCGTCATGTCCACCTTCCACGCCGCGTCCGTTGAGAAATTGATTCAACGTCTCACCGGCGATCCGATCAACATTCCGAAATCGTACGTAGATATTCTCGACGTTGTGCTGATCCAAGCCGCGGTGAAAATCGCGGGGCGCGGGATGGCGCGGCGCGTCACCAGCATCAACGAGATCGTCGGCTACGATCCGAGTTCGGAAAGTTTTTCATTCATCGAAACCTTCAAGTGGAATCCGGCGACCGATACATTTGATTTTCCCGGCTTTATGAACAGCTATTTGCTCGAAGAAAAAATCGCGCTCAAGCGCGGCATTCCGCCGTTCAAGAAAAAAGTGATCTATACCGAACTCAAACGCCGCGCGAAAATTTTGCAACGGCTTCACGTCGAACGCAAGTTGAAAAATTTCTACGATGTCTTTGCCGTCCTCGCCGAGGCGCAACGTCAGGGGTTGCTCTAATGGCAGAATCATCCGCGTTGAGTAAAAGCGCGCGCGAGTACTTTGAAGAAATCTCGCCGTTCGATCTCTATTATCAATTGACCTATATGTCCGCGACCGCCGCCGCGGGCGTCTCGCGCGGCAAGGTGTTTGAACTCGCGCGCCACTTGCCCTGTCCGCCCGCGCGCTTTTTCAAAGAGATTGATGAAACGGTCGCCAATCTCCGGTTCAACTATCCTGATGCGGTGCATATGGTTGGCGAACGCGTCAAGACGGAAGATGTAAAAACGTTTTTGTTGCGGCTGTCCGATGCGCTCCGTTCCGGCGAGCCGCTCCCCGGTTTTCTCGAGCGTGAATCCAATGTGTTGGGTGATTCGTACGGCAACGATTACGAAACCAAACTCGAAAGTTTAAAAAAATGGACGGACGCGTACACCGCGGTCACGGTGTCCTCCGCGCTGATCGTGATTATGATTATGGTCTCGACGATGATCTACAGTATGAATCCGGCGGTGATGGCGGGAATGATCACCGTCGCGATTGGCGGCGCGTTCGCTGTCGCGTGGGTGATGCTCCGCACATCGCCGCAAGAAATATTGGACGTGCCGCTCGCCAAAGGATCGCAACTGCAACAACGCGCGCGTAAACTCAGCCGCGCCTTGATTCCGCTCGGCATCCTGGTGTGCGCCGCGCTGATCTATTTTCTCAATCTCGACAAGGGCTGGGCGCTGATCCTCTTTGGCGCGTTTTGTTTTCCCGCCGGTTTTGTGTACGCGCGCGCGCAAGCCAAGACCGAAAAAAAGGATCGCGAGATTAGCGATTTTTTACGCTCGGTCGGCGGCGCGGCAACCTCGCGCGGCACGACGCTTAAAGAAGCGATCGCGACCCTGCGGTTCGATTCGTTTCCGACGCTCAAGCCGGATATTCATATGTTGGATTTGCGGCTCAAAGCGTTCGGCAAACCGCGCTTGTGCTGGGATCTGTTTGGCACCGAAACCGGGAGTAAACTCGCGGAGCAGGCGACCGGCGTATTCACCGAAGCGGTCGGCTTGGGCGGCGACCCGGAACGCGCCGGCAATCTCACGAGCGCGTTCGCGATGCGGACGGCGATGTTGCGCGCGAAACGGCGCGGCGTCGCGGCGACGTTTGCCTGGTTGATTATCGTGATGCACGCGGTCATGTCCGCGCTGATGGTTTTTCTGCTCGGCATCCTCAACCAATTTACAGTGCGAATGGAAGCCGTGATGAAAGGCGCGGGTGGCACCGCGGCGTTATCCACGATGGGCTTGGGCGGAATGTTTCAATTCAACTCCGCGCAAATTCAATTCCTGTCCGACCTGGTCGTGGGAATGACCGTGATGCTCGCGTTTGTCAACGCGTTCGCGGTCGTCGCCGCGGAAGGTTCGCATCTGATCAAAACGTTGATGTATTCAGCCGTGCTGTTGATCATTTCCGGTATTTTGATTTTGGTCGGACCGTCGCTGGTGAAATTGGTGATTTGATCGTACGCCCCCACCCCAACCCTCCCCCGCCCGGCGGGGGAGGGCAGGGTGGGGGCATAGTCCAAAAATGGTGAAATTGGTAATTTGATCGTACGCCCCACCCCAACCCTCCCCCGCCCGGCGGGGGAGGGCAGGGTGGGGGCATAGTCCAAAAATGGTGAAATTGGTGATTTGATCGTACGCCCCCACCCCCAACCCTCCCCCGCCGGGCGGGGGAGGGCAGGGTGGGGGCATAGTCCAAAAATTATGGCACTCAATTCGGCAACTCCCCAAAGCAAAAATAATGGATCGGCTTCGATGCCCGATGATCTGCGCGCGCTCCGAATGTTGGAAATGTCGCGCGAGCCGGACGACGCGCCCAGCGAACCGCGCGCGCCGCTCGAACCGCGCCAGCGATTCAATCTATCGCGTCCAACGATTGTGATTGCGTTAGTGGGCGTCGGCGCGATCTTTGCCGCGCTCGCGCTGGGTTGGTTGCTCGGTTCGCTGAACCAGCCCGCGCCGCTGGCGTGGCAATCGTCCCCCGCTTACGAAAAAATGTACCTGGGCTGGGTCGCGGATCGGTACGCTAAAACCGGCGACGCACAGCAAGCCCAACGCGATTTGCAAGGCGCGCGCCGCGAAGATGTCGCGCGCGCGCTCGACGCGATGATCAAGGAAACGAGCGACCCCACGAAACGTCAACGGCTCGGCGCGCTCGCGGATGTGATGCGTCCGCCGGTCTCGCAAACCTCGTTCGTGCCATTGCTGATGGCGCAACCGGTTTTTGTGTTCAGTCTTTTGCTTTCGTTCGCGCCGTTACTCGCGGCAATCGCGATCCTGGTTGTGCCGTACATTCGCGATCGGGTGAAACCGCCGGTGATCGAAGAAATCGCGACCGAAGAAGCCGCGCAAGATGCCGCGCTTGAAGAATTGCTTGCCGATGTCAAGATCGAAGACCCCGCGGCGCAAGGCGAAGCGAAAAAAGATGACGCCGCCGCGGCGGAAGAAGAACAAAAGAAAGCAGAAGAGGAAGAAGAACGGCAAGACGATTCCAGCGGCGGGCTGGGCGATCTCGCCGGCTTGTTCGAGGAAGAGGACACGTCACTCTCCGCGCTCGAAGCGTTCTGCAAGGGCTTGGCGGAAATCAATGTGGACAATTTGATGACGAATGCGAAAGAGACGATCCAGACTTTGCGCGACGCGGTTGCTCGGCGGGCATAACACGCTGGAAAAATATCTTCGCCAAAATTTCTCCACGGATACAAAAGAACACGGACAATTGAAAAAAATAACCGTTCAGGATGTCATGCTGAGCGAAGCAAAGCATCGCGCTCTTTGCGCGCGCGACGAGCGCAGGATTATACAGTGTGCTGAACGATTATAAAAAATCAAGTCCGTGTTCCATTCTGTCAGTGGAAAATTTCAAGGCGCGCAAAAATTGGCGAAGATGTTGTATAATGCAACTGTTATGCAATCCAAACCTCCCGCCAAACCGGTTGTAGCAGACCCCAAACTGCTCGCGCCGGATTCTACAGCGCGCCGTCCCACGCGCCTCGCGATTATTCTGTGGTTGATCGCGGTGGGGATGGGCTTTTTTTTCATGCCGTTGTATTTTTTTACGACGGCGTTGCAAGATGATACGCGTAATTTGGAAACCGAACTCGGCTCCTTGCGCGTCGCGTTGACGAGCGTGCCGACCCCGCTTCCCGAAGCGCGCCGCGTGCTCACCCCGCTCGCACTGACTCAATCCCAGGTCAACCAACTGGGCGCGATTGCGCCCACGCTGTCCGCGCCGCGTCCCGATTGGCAACGCGTGATGCGCGCGATTGGCAATTACGATCCGCGCGTGATCGAAATCAATTCGCTCACACAAGCCGGCAACACAATCACGATCGGCGGGAGCGCGCTTCGCGAAGACGTAACGCTCGATTATATTCGCGCGCTCGAGCAATCGAATTTGTTCGCGCGCGTCAATGTGCTGTCCCTGCAAGTCGCGTCCGCGCCGAGCATCGCCACCGCGCGCCCGCCAACCATTTTGCCGACTGCCGCGCCGACCTGGACGCTCATCCCCTCGCGCACGGCGATCCCCTCGCGCACTCCGTTTTCGATTCCGGCAACTGCCGCGCCGGTCGCGACGTTGACCGCGACGCCCACGTTCACGCCGACGATCACGCCCAGCCCGACTCCCGATGTGCGCGATCAGTACGAGCCGGACGATGTTTCGTTCGCGCCGATTTTTTTCGGCGTGTCGCAATTGCACAATTTTTTTCCGCGCGATGATGTGGACACGGTAAGTTTTCTCGCCAAGAACGGACGCTTTTATCGCGTGTTCTCGACCGAACTCGTTCCCGGTGTGGACACCTTTTTCACTTTGCGCGTTGGCGCAAGTGTGATGACGAACGATGATGATCCCGAACGCCCGGGCACGCTCGCGTCGAAAATTTCTTTTCAGAACACGAGCGGCGCGGATCAGACCGCGAATCTCACGATTGTCAATCGCGGCGAGTACGGATCGGACAAATGGTACAAATTGATCGCGGAAGAATACTTGCCGACGCCAACGGTTACACCGAGTGCGACCGCGACCGCATCGCCATCGCCCACCGCGACCGCGACGCCATCACCAACGGTTACACCTTCGCCCACCACGACGCCAATCTTCACGCTGACGCCGACGACCATGCCGACCAAAGCGCGCGCGGAAAATTCGTTTGAGCTCAAACTGATCGCGGCGCGTGAAAATGGAATCGAGTCTTTAGACGGTTTGCGCGACATTTGGAACAACCCGCCAAAGCGTCGAGTCCTGGGCTCCGGGCGCAATGACATTCGCGATCGCGCGCAAACGCTGACGGTCAAATTCGTGATCGTCCTGGAGTTGAAACCGCAATGAAACTGCCGTTTCAATTCAAGCGTCCGCAACTGCCGCAACTTTCCGCTGAAACGCGCGAAGCGCTTTCAAAAAATCTGTACACGATTCTCGCGAGTATTTTCATCGGCGCGATTGTGTTGGGCTATGTTTTCTTTTACGTGTCGTTCGTTGACCCGGCGACGCAAGCGCGCAACCGCGTCGCGTCCCAGGTTACGGACGCGCGCAAAGCCGCCGCCGCGCGTGGCATTCTGCCCGAAAGCCCGGACGCTTTGCAAGTGAGATTGAACAACGCGCGCGCGACCGTGTCCGCATCGCAAAACGCGTTTCTCACCGACGCGCAGGTGAGCGCGGCGATCAAAGTGTTGTATCAATACGCGGACGAAAGCAAAGTAACGATTCTCGATTTGCAAACTCAGGTGCGTTCGGGTGTGATCGCGCCGACCGTCGCGCCGACGGTGTCGCGCACGCCCACCACCCTGGCTTCGCCCACACCGACGCGTCCGCCGCAAACCGGTCAGCCCACCAGCCCGCCAACTCCGCTGATCAGCCCCACGCCCACGCGTGTTGTGATCACCGCGACCGCGACGTTGACGCCGCAACCGACACCCACCGTATCGGTCGGCGATCTGTTCCGCGTAACAGTCGTACGCTTGCAAGCGCGCGCGCCGGCAAATCAATTGGTCGAGTTTGTGTCGCGCATCAAAGAGACACTGCTCAAGGGCGTCGTCGTCAACGTGTTGAATCTCGAAGGCGATGAAAAATCCGCGGACTTGACGTTGGAACTCGCGCTGTATTCGTCTGCGATTGCGAGCGGTGAAAGTACGCCGCGTCCGCAATCTCCCGGCGTCGTCGCGAGTCCTCTTCCGCCGCCGCCAATCCCGGCAACCCCGCGTCCGCAACTGCCGACCGCGACGCTCACGCCAACGCCGACGGCGACTCGCACCGCGACCAACACATTCACGCCGGTTCCCGCGCGCACGATTTATATCGTGCGCCCTGGTGACACTCTGTTTTCGATTGCGCGCCGGTACAACACCACTGTCGAAGCGATTACGGCGGCGAATCGCTTGCCGAGCCAAACGATTTACGTCGGACAACAACTCATCATTCCGTAATTCTGCGCCATATTCGTTTATTTGATCTTGATTCGTTGACACCGTTTGCCATTCCCCGCGAATCCAACTATAATGCGCGCACATTCGATGTCGAATCGTTTGCGAACATTTTTGGTAAGCGTTCAGCCCCATCCGTCATTGCGAGCGGTTTTTGCGAAGCAATCCCCGACTTGGTCGATCCGGACTTGCAACGCGGAGATTGCTTCGTCGCAAAAACCGCTCCTCGCAATGACACCTGAACGGTTACCATTTTTGAATCGAGGAGCAAAAGTTGGTTGCTCGCCGTTTCAGCGCAATGGTGTGGATCGCGTTGGTCTGCATCGGCTTGCTCAGCGTGAGCGCGATGCTGATCGCGCTCGCCCAATCGCCCCTGATCGTTTTTCCGCTCGTCCTCATTTTTGGCGCGCTTATTTTCGGTTATCGCGCGCTTGACCGCGCGCGCGATCTCGCGCGTTATCAACACCAGGTCGTCATTCTCAAACAGATCGCACAGATCGCGAGCGCGGGACTCGAACCGCGCGCGCTCTTGGCGCGCGTGCTCGACACGTTGCTCGAAACGACGCACGCCGCCGCGGGACGCGCGTGGTTGCTTGAAACGGATGCGATGCAGAACATCGTGCAACGCGGATTGTTTCCCGAAACCTTTGCGGAACCGGCGACGCTCGCGCCGGAAAATGCACACGCGCAAAGAATTGATCTTGCCGCGCGCGCGTGGGATGCGGTGCGCGCGAAAGGATTTGTCGAGGTGATTCGCGCGCCGCTCGTCGCGTCCGATCGCGTGATCGGCGCGCTCGATCTCGCGGCGCGGCATCGCGGCGAATTGGATCGCCCCGCGCTCGATTTGCTGACCGCGCTCGGCGCGACGCTCGGACCCGTGATCGAAAATACGCGCGCGCAACACCGCGCGCGCGCGCGCCAAACGCAAATCGAAAATTTATACAAAGCCGGGATCGCGGTTTCGTCGCAACTTGATCTGGGACAGGTGTTGACGTTGGTCACGGAACGCGCGCGCGCGTTGGTGAACGCGGACGCGGGCGCGTTGTGCTTGTGGGACGAGCAGAGTCGCTGGCTTGTCGTCGGCAGTCAGAGCGGCGCAAGAGACGCGTTAGAAATTCAGGACGCGCCCGCCCGGCGCATCGCGCAGAGAATCAGTTTGCGCCGCGTGGACGCGGAACATCGCGACGACACCTGTATCACATGTACGCTTGTGCGCGCGCCGTTTCGCGATACGCATTTGCAAGCGCCTCTGCGTTTGGGCGATCAGGTGATTGGATGCTTGTGCGTTTCATCCGCGCGCGCGCGCGTGTTTAGCGATGGCGACGTCGAACTCGTCAGCGGACTCGCGGCGCAAGCCGCGATCGCGATTGAGAACGCGCGCGCGTTCAATCGCGCCGGCAACAGCGCGATCGCGCAAGAACGCGAACGGCTCGCGCGCGAGATGCACGACACGCTCGCGCAAATCCTGGGCTTTGTCAGCACGAAATCGCAGGCGACGCGCGAATTATTGGAACGCGGGCGCATCGAAATGGCGCGCCAGCAAATGGATCAACTGACGCAACTCGCGCAAGAATTGTACGCGGACGTGCGCGAAGTGATCCTGGGTCTGCGCGTGGCGATTGCGCCGGAAAAAAGTTTTTTGGTCACGCTCGAGCAGTACGTGCAACAGTACGCGCGCCAGTGCGACATTGACGCGCGCTTGATCATCGCGGACGATGCGCGCGATGTAACGTTCGCGCCCGCGGTTGAGTTGCAATTGATTCGCATCGTGCAAGAGTCGCTCGCGAACGTTCGCAAACACGCGGACGCGCGGCGCGCGGTCGTGCGCCTGGCGCGCGTGGACGGGCGCGTCGAAATTCGGATCGAGGACGACGGGCGCGGGTTCGATCCCGCGCACATCGCGCGCGGTGAGTGGCCCCAATTCGGTTTGCAATCTATGCGCGAGCGCGCGGAATCGGTCGGCGGCGCGTTTCAAATTACATCCCAACCGAACCTGGGCACGCACATCATTGTGCAAATCCCGGTCGGTTATTTGGGTGGGCACTAGTGCGCGTGTTGATTGTGGACGATCATCCGCTGTTTCGCGACGGACTCGCGACCTTGTTGCACGCGCGCGGAATGGAAATCGTCGGCGAGGCGAACAATGGCGCGGAAGCGCTCGAGCAGGCGCGCGCGCTGTATCCCGATTTGATCTTGATGGACATTAACATGCCGCAGATGGATGGCTTGGAGGCGACGCGGCTGATCAAATTGGAAATGCCCGCGACGAAAATTCTCATCCTCACCGTGTCGGACGACGACGAAAATTTATTCGAAGCGATCAAGAGCGGCGCGCACGGCTACCTGCTCAAAAATATGCCGTCGCAACAATTTTTCGAAACGCTCACCGATGTCGCAAAGGGCGATGCGCCGATTCAACGCGGCTTGGCGGAAAAAATTCTCAACGAATTTTCCGAACGCACGCGCGCGGAAGAATTGACCGACCGCGAAAAACAGGTGTTGAGTTTGGTCGCGGAGGGCGCGACGAATCGCGATATTGCGAGCCGGTTGAATGTGTCGGAGAACACGATCAAATTTCATTTGAAAAACATTTTGGAAAAATTGCATCTGCGAAATCGCGCGCAAGCCGCGGCATACGCGATTCGCGCGGGGTTGTTGAAGACCGGCGCGCGGGGATAAGGATCAATTGACGCGAATGACAAGCCGCGCTAGAATTAGCACAGACGAGTGAGGTGAACGATGGCAATTACTGCAACTGAAATCAGACAAATGCAACGCGAGATTGAAACGCTCAAGAAAAAGGTCGCGCGTTTAGAGAAACGCGAAAATGGAAAACGCCACGCGCATACGCCCGTCGCGCGCGCCAAGAAAATATCTGAACGCGAACGTGTGCGCGCGATTCTTCGCAACGCGGGCGTGTTAGCAGAACTGACACCCGAAGAAAAAGCAATGGCGGCGGAATGGCGCGCCTTGCCCCAAGCGCGAAAAGAATTCATCATTCAGAAATTACGTACGACGCAGTTCAACCCACCACTTTCAGAAACAGTTATGCAAGATCGCGATTAGGGGCGCATCATGGGCATCTATTACCTGGATACCAGCGCAATTCTCAAACGCTATGTCAGCGAGCCCGGGAGTGCTTGGGTTGACGCATTGTGTACCGCGCGCGATTCGGAAGGCGATATCAAGTCGCATCAATTCGTTCTGGGGGAAATTGCTCGCGTCGAAGTCGCCGCCGCTCTCACCAAAAAGTCCGTCAAGACCAAGGAGATCAGTGTTATCGAGTCGGCTGAAGCGTACAAGTTATTTCTCGCTCATTTGGAAGATGAATACCAGGTTGTCTCGATCACGTCTGAAAGAATTCGCGCCGCCGCCGCGTTGGCGCGCACCCACGCACTGCGCGCCTATGACGCAATTCAACTCGCGCTGGCAATGCACGCAAACGATTTGCTAAAAGAAAATGGACTCGGCTTGATTTTTGTGACCGGTGACAAGACGCTTTTGCAAGCCGCGCAAGATGAAGGATTGACAACCGACAATCCACACGATCATCCATAACTAAAAACCGGGAAGGTTTTAGAAACCTTCCCGGTTTTTTCTTCACATTCCCCGCACCACAATTTTGCACTGCGCGTGTCCCAGCGCGAGACATTCTTCTTCGCGCGCCTCAACCTGGGTTCCGAAAATTCCGCTCGCGAGTCCGGCGAACACGCCGCGCACCAAGTGGCACACGCCGCGTTCCGCTTTGCCGTACGCGCGCGCGAACGGCGAACTTGCGACAACCAGGATCAACTCGCGGCGCGCGACATCGAGCGACTCGACGCTCAGTGCGCCCCAACCGATCTCGGTTCCCATCTTTGCCATAAATTCAACCGCTTGTTGATCCTT
>JACRPR010000190.1 GCA_016223105.1 Chloroflexota bacterium
GCTTCGCTCAGGGTGACGTATAAAATAAACTCTGATGAAGGAGGACGTGCGATGAATCGAGAAGTGATTGGATTGATTCCCGCGGCAGGCAAAGGGGTGCGTTTGGGTTTACCGTATCCCAAAGAATTGTACCCGATCATTCGCGATAATCACTATAAACCGGTCGCGCAATTCGTGTTGGATAATTTAACCACCGCCGGCGTCAAGCATATTGTTTTTGTGATCAACGAAACGAAACATCAATTGATCGCGTACTTTGGCGCGGGACGCCGCTTTGGTTGCGATATCAGTTACGTCGTGCAAGAGCAAGTGGACGGCGGCGGCAAATCCACCTCGCCCGGTTTGGCGCACGCGCTCGATGCCGCCTATCACTTGACCAAAGATAAAATCGTGATCTTTGGAATGGCGGACACGATTATGCAACCGCGCGACGCGCTCGCGCAAAGTTTTCAACAACTCGATGCGGACACCGACGTGATCCTGGTGATGTTCTCGACCGAGCGTCCCGAAAAATTTGGAATGGTGCGCCGCGATCCTGCTCAGCGCGTCGTCGAAATTGTGGACAAGCCGCGTCAAACCGAATTGACCGAAATGTGGGGGAGCATCATTTGGCGACCGCGCTTTACCGAGTACTTGCATGATTGCGTCACGCGTCAAGGCATTTCCGATTTCGCGCAGATTATGAATAACGCGATCAAAGACGGTTTGCATTTTCGCGGTGTGCACATTGGCAACGGCACGTACATTGACCTGGGCACGTACGAAGAAATTATGGAAATGGACCAACGCTTTCGCGACGAGCGATGACGATGAACGATCACGCATCTCTCGCTCCCGCGAATTCTACCACGCCGGATTTTTCCGTCGTCATCGTTTGCCTGAATAACAAACAATACCTCGAACCGTGTTTGCGTTCGCTGTACGATGCCGGGTTGAAACACCGTTTCGATGTGGTCGTTACCGACAACGGTTCGACCGACGGCGCGCAAGCGATGGTGCGCGAAAAATTCCCGGACGTGCAGTTGATTCAAAATGATCACAACGTTGGGTTGAGTCGCGCGTGCAACCAGGGCATTCGCGCAACGTGCGGTCGTTACGTTTTGTTGCTCAACGATGATACGCTCGTCAACGCGGCGTCGCTCGACGCGCTCGTGGATTTTTTGGACGCGCATCCGCACGCCGGCGCGGCGGGCGGACGCTTGCTCAACCCGGACGGCACGGTGCAATCGTGCTACAATAATTTTTCGACGTTGACCGAAGAATTTTTGATCGCGACACAGCTCGGTGAATGGTTGCGCCCGGGCTATCCCGCCGTGATGGAGGATCACAAACTCAGGCAAGTCGGTTGGATCACCTCCGCGTGTTTGCTGGTGCGCCGCGCCGCGTTCGATCAAATCGGTTTGCTCGACGAAGAATTTTTTATCTACGGCGATGAAGCCGATCTGCAATATCGGCTCAAGCAAGCCGGCTTGCCGGTGTACTATGTTCCAACCGCGACGACGATTCATTACGGCGGGCGCAGTATGAATCGCTGGCGCAGACGCAAAATGGTGTATCGCGGCAAGATGTTGTTTTACAAAAAAAATTATGGCGCATTGCAAACCGGCATCTTGCGTTTGATGTTGGGCGTGCTTAGTGTGCTCAAACTGAACGCGTGGGGCATTGCCTTTTTGGTTCCGCGTTGGCGCGATCGCGCGTGGAAAGAAATTAATTCCAACCTGGAAGTTGTCCGCCTGTGTTGGAAATTGGCATAGAGAATAAAAATGACACATCAAATTAAACGCATCAGCTGGATCGTTCTCGATAGCGTGGGTTGCGGCGACGCGCCGGACGCGGCGGTGTATGGCGATGCCGGCGCGAACACGCTACGCAACCTCGCGCGCGCGGTCGGCGGATTGAATCTGCCCAATCTCGCGAACCTGGGACTGGGACACCTCGCCGACATTCAAGGCGTGCCGCCCGCGCCTTGCGCGACCGGCGTGTACGGTCGAATGACCGAAATCAGCGCGGGCAAAGACACGACGACCGGGCATTGGGAACTCGCCGGCGTGATTTTGGATCAACCGTTTCCAACGTACCCGAATGGTTTTCCCGGCGATTGGCTCGCGCAGTTTGAAGCGCGCATCGGGCGCGGGACGTTGGGAAATTATCCGGCGTCCGGCACTGAAATTATCAAAGACCTCGGCGCGGAACATTTGCGAACCGGCAAACCGATTGTGTACACTTCCGCCGACAGCGTGTTTCAAATCGCGGCGCACGAAGAAATTATTTCGATTGACGAATTGTACCGACTGTGCGATATCGCGCGCGCAATGTTGGTTGGCGAACACGCCGTCGGGCGCGTGATCGCGCGTCCGTTCATCGGCGCGCCCGGCAATTTTACGCGCACCGAACGCCGCAAAGATTTTAGTCGTGTGCCGGCATCCGACACCATTTTGGACGCGCTCAAAAACGCCGGGCAAGCGGTGATGGCAGTCGGCAAGATCGAAGATATTTTTGCGAATCGCGGAATGACGCAGAGCATTCACAGCGGCAACAATATGGCGGGCGTGGACGCGATTTTGGAATTTTTGAAAATGGATCAACATGGTTTGATCTTTGCAAACCTGGTGGATTTCGACGCGTTGTTCGGGCATCGCCGCGATCCGCGCGGGTACGCCGACGCGTTGCACGCGTTTGATCGGCGGTTGCCGGAAATTTTGCAACGCTTGACGCGCGACGATGTGTTGATCATCACCGCGGATCATGGCAACGATCCGACTTTTACTGGCACCGATCACACGCGCGAGCGCGTCCCGGTCTTGCTGACCGGCGCGCCGCTCCGCGCGAACATGAACCTGGGCACGCGCAACTCGTTCGCCGATCTCGCCGCGACGATTGCCGATTTGTTGCAAGTGCGCTGGGCGGGCGCGGGCGATTCGTTCGCCGCGGACATTCGCGCGTAAATTAATTGTGGCGCGGGCTTTCAGCCCGCATCGGCGGCTCGGAAAAGCCGCGCCACGAATTGCAAATCACGATGCAAATTTTTTCTTCGACGATCATTCCGACAATCAATCGCGCGACGCTCGCGCGCGCGGTGATGAGCATTCTCGATCAAAAATTCGACGCCGCCGATTTTGAAGTGATCGTCGTGAACGATTCGGGTCAGCCGTTGCCCGATGCGGACTGGCAACACTCGCCGCGCGTGCGCGTGATCGGCACGCAACGCCGCGAGCGCAGTGTCGCGCGCAACACCGGCGCGGCAATCGCGCGCGGCAAGTATTTGCATTTTCTGGACGACGATGATCTGCTCGTGCCGGGCGCACTGCAAGCATTTTGGGATCTCGATCAAACGGCGCGCGCTGTCGCGTGGTTGTACGGCAATTATCAAACGGTGGATAACGCCGGCAATCGGATTGACGAATTTCATCCCGGTTTGCGCGGCAATATTTTCGCGATGCTGATTTGCGGCGAAGCGATCCCGTTTCAAAATTCCTTCTTGCGCGCGCCGGCGGTTTTTGCCGCGGGCGCGTTCGATCCGCAAATCACCGGCGTCGAAGATCGCGACCTGGGACGGCGCATCGCTCTGCGCGGCGCGGTCGCGTACACGGATACGCTCGTCGCGCAAATTCGCATCGGCGCGCGCGGCAGTTCGACGAATTGGAACATTATTGCCGAAGGGGATCGTTGGGGTCGCGAAAAAGCATTGTGCATTGCCGGCGCGTACGCGCGCATGCGCGCGTCGGCGGATTCGACGTATTGGTATGGACGCGTCAGTCGCGCCTTGTTCGCGTCACTGGTGTGGAACTTGAAACGTAAACAAGTGTGGACTGCGGCAAGCCGCGCGGTCGCGGGGCTGATGTTCGCGAGTTGGCGCATCGGCGCGCCAGCGTTTTGGAATGGCTTGAGGACCAAGATCAATTGAAAATCGGCATTGACGCGCGTTTTTTGACGCATCCACAAAAAGGTGGATTCAAAACCTACACGGAAAATTTAATCGGCGCATTGGCGGAAGTAGATTCGGAAAACGCGTACGTGCTGTATCTTGATCGGGAACCGGACGCGGACGCGCGGTTGCCCCAGCAATCCAATTTTTCGACGCGGATTGTGCCGGGAAATTTCCCGGTGATTGGAATGCCGTGGCGCGAACAGATCGATCTCGCGCGCCAGGTCGCGCGCGATCGGCTTGATCTGTTCCACGCGCCCAGTTTGAGCGCGCCGCTCTTTCCGCCCTGCCCGCTCGTCGTTACCCTTCACGACATGATTTGGTTTTTTCCGGATCGCTTTCGCCATCACCAATCCTGGTCGGCGCATCGCCAAATGATGGAGTGGTATTATCGGCTTGTGCCGGCATACGCCGCGCGCCACGCGGCGGCAATTCTGACGGTTTCGCACATTGCAAAGACCAGCATCCTGGAACATCTCAACGTGGACGCCGCGCGAATTTTTGTAACGCACGAAGCCGCCGGCAAAATGTTTCAGCAGATTGACGACCGCCGCGCAATCGAAATGGCGCGCGCGCGCCACCACCTGCCCGCCGAATTTATTTTAGCGATTGGCTCCGCCGACCCGCGCAAAAATCTCGAAACGTTAGTGCGGGCGTACGCGCAGTTGCCGGCGGAATTGCAAGCCCGGCTTCGCCTGGTGATTGTGTGGACGGGATCGGTGCATCTCGCTGAATTGCCGCGCCAGATTCACGCGTTGGGCTTGACCGCGCGCGTCCAATTTTTGGAAAACATTTCCGACGCCGACCTGGTTTTGCTGTACAACGCGGCGACGGTTTTTGTATTTCCCTCCTTGTGCGAGGGATTTGGTTTGCCGGTGTTGGAAGCGATGGCGTGCGGCACGCCGGTGATCGCGGCGAACAATTCGTCGCTTCCCGAAGTTGCCGGTGATGCCGCGTGTTTGATCGCGGCGGAGGATGTCCCAGGATTCGCGCGCGCGATCACCCAGGTTTTGAGCGACGCGTCCGCGCGCGCGCATTGGATCGCCAAGGGATTGGCGCGCGCCGCGAGTTTTTCGTGGACGAAGTGCGCGCGGCTGACGCTTGCCGGCTATGCCCAGGCGACGCTGAATTACGCGCAGGAGCGGCGCAACTAGTGCGAATTCTTTTTGATATGGGCGTGTACGATTTACGCAACAAGGGCAACGTCGCGTTGCTCCAGGTTGCGGTCGCGCGCGTTAGCGCGCTGTGGCGCGACGCGTCGCTTCAGGTCATCACGTCCGCGCCGCACTTGTTACGCTTGTATTGTCCCCACGCGTCGCCGATTAGCCCCAATCAACAATTTGATTGGAGCCAGCGCGTCGGTCGCGTGGATCGAATTTTGCGCCGACTGCCGCGTTCACTCTTACGCGTCGCGCTTGAAGTGCGCGATGGCATTTGGCATCACATTCCCGCGCTCGGCGCGTTGCTCACCCGGCACAAAGCGCGCGTGCCCGCTTCACCGACGCTAGTGATTTTTGAACAAAAAAATGTGACGGCGGAAAAAAATCGCGCGTATGTTGAAATGGTGAACGGGATGGATCTGTTGATCGCGACGGGCGCGCAATACATGTCCGACGCGTGTTGCGATGACGCACTCCGCGTGTTGGATCGTTTGGAAGCGGCGTATCGGCTAAACATTCCAACGGCAATGGTCGGGCAGGGCTTGGGTCCGTTTCAAGACGCGGAATTGCGCGCGCGCGTGCAAACCGTTTTGCCGTTGGTGGATTTGATTTTTATTCGCGATCAGATCGCCGCGCCGCCGTTGCTGGCTTCGCTCGGCGTCGATCCGGCGCGCGTATTTTTCACCGGCGACGACGCGGTCGAAATGACGTGGCGCGCGCGCACACAAACGCGCGGCAATTTGATCGGACTCAATTTGCGCGTCGCGCAGTACACGCAAGTGACGAGCGCGTCCAACGAAACCATTCGATCCGTTCTGCGCGCGGCAACGCGTCAACATCACACGCATTTGCTCGCGATTCCGATTTCGCACAGCATCCACGAATTGGATGCGCGCGCCATTCAGAAACTTGGCGCGGGAATCAAAATGGAACCTGCGTACGTCAGTCAATTTGAAACGCCGTTAGACATTATCAATAAAGTGGGACGCTGTCGCGTGGTCGTGACCGGCGCGTTTCATCCGGCGGTATTCGCGCTCGCGCAAGGTATTCCCGCGATTGGGCTGGTCAAATCGCCGATGTACATCGGCAAGTTTGCTGGGCTGATCGATCAATTCGGTGCGGGATGCCAGGTCGTGCATTTGGACGACGCGGATTTGCCGGCGAAATTGGCGGACGCGATTGAAACGGCGTGGAACGCAACCGATCATCTGCGCGCACAATTGTTGGAGCGCGCCGAACATCAGATCGAATTGGGACATTGCGCGTACCAACGCATTTTCGATCTGGTCGCGGCGCGGCAAAAGGCGCGAGCCAATGACGGCTAGCCCGCGCGTTACGATTGGCTTGCCGGTGTACAACGCGGAAAAATTTCTTGCCGTCGCGTTGGATTCGATCCTGGCGCAGACCTATGCCGATTTTGTATTGATCATTTCGGACAACGGCTCGACGGATCGCACGGCGGAGATTTGCCACGCGTATTGCGCGCGCGATCAACGAATTCGCTATTTTTGCAATGAGAAAAACCTGGGTGCCGCGCCGAATTTCAATCGTGTGTTCGCGCTGGCTTCGACCGAATATTTCAAATGGGCGCCGTACGATGATCTGCTTGCGCCGGAATTTCTCGCGCGGTGTGTTGAAATCCTCGATCAGCATCCGACGGTAGTGTTGTGTTATTCGAGAGCGGAAATTATTGACGAACAAGGTAACTATGTGGTGGATTACGACCCAGGTCCCGCGACCAATTCGCGCAAACCGGCGGAACGCTTTCGCAATCTGATTTTGCATCCCGAATACGCGATTCAACAAATGGGCGTGATGCGTTCCGCCGTGCTGAAACAAACCGTTCTGCACGGCAGTTATCCATCGTCGGATGAAGTGCTCTTGGCAGAGTTGGCGTTGCGCGGCGAGTTTTACGAAATCCCCGATCGGTTGTACCTGTATCGTCGTCACGGCGAACAATCCACTTCGGTCAATCAGCAACGCGCGCGGATTATTTTTTTCGATACGGCAATGACGCGCAAAATCACACTGCCCAAATGGATGTATCTGTTTGCCGGGCTCGGTGTGATCCAACGCGTGCCACTCGATTGGCGCGCGCGCGGGTCCGGTTATTTGACGATGGCGCGGTGGGTGTTCATTCTGCCGCACCTGCGCGCCCTGATCAAAGATGTGCTCATCGCGCTGAGCCAGATCATTGCGCGCGTCGCGCGGGGCGGGAGAATGTCCGAATGAAAAATGCACACGCCATTGTAACGCAAGACCTGGAGTACATTTGCGAAAATCTCAAAACGGAATTCGCGCAAATGGCGGGCAAGCGATTGCTCATCACCGGCGGCGCGGGCTTTTTGGGATATTATTTAGTGCAGGCAATTTTGCATTGGAACAAGCACGCGCTTCCGCCGCAGATCATTCGCGTGACGGTGTTCGACAATTATATGCGCGGCGTGCCGGACTGGTTGCTGAAACTTGAGAACGATCCGACCTTGTGTCTCGTCAAGCACAACATTATCGCGCCATTGCCAACGGAGATGGCGGACTATGCATGGATCATTCACGCCGCCGGGATCGCTTCGCCGATTTATTATCGCGCGCATCCGATCGAAACGATGGACGCGAATGTGAATGGATTGCGAAATCTTTTAGAGTATTGCCGGCAACAAAAAATGAACGGCAAGCCGGTGGAAGGATTTCTGTTTTATTCGAGCAGTGAAATTTACGGCGACC
>JACRPR010000039.1 GCA_016223105.1 Chloroflexota bacterium
ACTTGGCGAGCGGAAACGAAATGGCGCGACCGGAATTATCACGCCAGTACGGGGCGAGCCAACGCTTGTTCTGTTTCCATCCACGCGGGCTTGAGTCCGTAGTAAAGCACATCGGGATCAATGTCTGCGCCATTATCCCAAACGATCGTTCCCATTCGTTTGTCAACTCTAACCGAACGGAACATTAGCGGATCGTTGCGAATCGGTTCGAAGATCGGTCCGCGCAAGTACATCTCCAAATCAATTTCTTTGGATGTGCCATCGGTGAACGCAAGACGGACGTGGAAACCTTGTATGACTTGAACAGATTGGATGCGAACGAGTTGTTCTGAGGTCGCCATATTTTCTCCTTGCACCTCTCATTTTCAATCAAGCGGCTCGATGTCTACAACTGGTCGTCCCTCTCGAGCGAATGCCCAATTGTTTGTCAATTCGACCCGATGCGCGTCTGCCCACTCGATAACCATGTTGTGGACACGGCGCGGCAATTTGCCGCGATAGACGCGCAGGGTCTCAATTTCGAACAATGCCTCGCTTCCGCTGTACTCGGCGTGAAAATGCGGCGGCAAATGATCGTCGAAATACATGTAAATCACAATTCCGAAAAATCGGCTGACATCAGGCATTGTTTTGCATTGTCCTTTGATGTAACATTTATTTACCCAGTCATCCGTGGATCAAAATCGTGTATCCGGTTATGTTTTTGCCTTTGCTCCGTGCTTTTTTGGCAACAACGAAATCAAACCGCGCAAAGTCTGATTCACTGCCTCCGAATCGGGAAAATACTTGCGGACATCTGGTTCTAGCAATACTGCACCATCTTCGAGTGAAAAGTATTGCACGAAAGTTGTTCCATCGGTTTTGTGAATCTTGACCGCGTGTCCGGCGCGATATGCTTTGTAATACTTGCCGCGGATGCCGCCCTTTATATTTTTAAAATCATATTCGGGTCGCATATCATCGCGTTCTGTAATTGTTCGTCTAGTTGTCTTCTTCATAATTTCTCCGTTCAGTTGCAGTTGCTTTGCGACAACTGATGAGTCGAATATTTCTGCCGCGTTACATGTAACTGACAACCACGATGTGTCCTCTTGCCGAATAACCTATGCCAAGATACCGTTGCTCATCGTCAGAATGATCTGGATCGGGAAATGTCCACACGAACGGATCGTTGAAAATAGTTTTTCCCTCTTCAAATGCAATACCGTGTTTGGTGAGGTTCTCTTTGGCTTTGGCTTCGTCCCATTCAAAGGTCAGTTCCATATTGAGTTAGCACCATGCGAAACAAAATGTATATCCGCGGTAAACTTATATTTCACGAACCGCTGAGTGTGGCAAGCACCCCCAATTTGCCGTGCTTCCCGCACTTGTAGGTGCGGGAAACCAAATTCTGTTTTCCGCACCCGCTACGCAAACCCCCTCGCACTCGCGACATCGCCCACTCTGATCGCGTGCGCGTCCTTGTTGATGCGATTTCCGTTTTAGTACTTTCGCCTCGCGCCCTTTGCCGCGATCATCCAAAATCCCGATCAAATTCTGCGTGTGTCCCAATCCAAAACTACAGCAATCCTTCATCAACCTCGACCGCCGCCCCCCCGATAGTGGATTCCAACCCGGACTGACCAGTATTTGCCCACTTTTTTCAGATGCAACGAAGGATGGCGTGGATTGGCTTTGAGCAATTCGTGATTCTTATCTGCCAATTCTTGAATAGACGCGGGCAACTTGGCGTACATTTCCCAGAACGAGGGCGATGTCAAGTGTCTCATAATTCTTTGTATTTGCCCGCGCGAAAATCCGCAATCGCTTGATTGGCTAGTTTGTCCAGTTTACCAGACTTGACTGCTTGTTCGAATTGCTTGTCCCACGACCTGGCATCAAATTCCTCGAACCATTCGCGAAAGTGGGCTAGTTCTTGTTCTGACAAACGCGCAACAGCATGTTCAATTTCATGAACTGTGCTCATACCTGAACCCTCCTTGCAAAATCCTCTTGTATTTTGTTACGCAAACCCCCTCACACTCGCAACATCGCCCACACTGACCGCGTGCGCGTCTTTGTTGATGCGGCGAATTAGTCCGGCGAGAACATCTTTCGGTCCGAGTTCGACAAATTTTGTTACACCTTGCGCGATAATGTACTCGACCGATTTCGTCCACAACACGGACGACGTGAGTTGCGCGACAAGTTCGATTCGAATCGCGTCAACGTTGGTCAAGGGTAGGGCGGTTACATTTGAAATCACCGGAATTTGTGGCACGCGCATCGGCGTCGCGTTGACCGCGTTCGCAAATTCGCGCGCCGCCGGTTCCATCAACCGCGAGTGCGACGCGATGCTGACCGCGAGCGGCACGACGCGCCGCGCACCGCGTTCTTTCGCGAGCGCGATTGCACGGTCGAGCGCGTCCTTTGCGCCGGAGATGACGATCTGCCCGGGCGCGTTGTGATTTGCGATCTGCGCGCCAGCTTCATCGCACACGGCTTTGAGCGCGGCATCGTCCAATCCGATCACCGCCGCCATCGCGCCCGGCATTGTTTCACCGGCTTGCTTCATCAACCGCCCGCGCTCGCGCACAAGTTTCACCGCATCCGCGAAATCGAGCGCGCCGGACGCGACGAGCGCAGAGTACTCGCCGAGCGAATGTCCGGCGGTGAACGCCGGAATCGCGCCGGGATCAATCGTTTGCAAAACGCGCAATGCCGCGATGCTGTGCGTTACGAGCGCGGGTTGCGCGTTGATCGTATCGGTGAGGAGCGCGTCGGGACCGGCAAAACAAATTTGCGAGAGCGCGAAACCGAGCGCGGCATCGGCTTGATCGAACACCGCGCGCGCTTCGGGATACGTCGCGACCAGGTCTTGCGCCATTCCGACGAATTGTGATCCTTGACCGGGAAAAACAAATGCTGTTTTCAAATTAGCCCCAAAATAAAATTCAGATTTATGATTTGCGATTCGATCAACCCGAAATCATAAATCATAAATCTGAAATCATAAATCACCGGCGCGTCTATTTCTTGCGCGGTTTTTTCGCTTCGACAACGAAAATTTGCTCGCCCTCGTAATAACCGCAGTGCGGGCAAACGTGATGCGGCAGACGCGGTTTGTGACAATTCGGGCACGCGGTCAAATTTGGTTCTTTCATCGCGAGATGACTGCGGCGGCGATCCCGTCGCCCTTTGGAAATTTTTCGTTTAGGTAGAGGTGGCATTCGTGAAACCGTTTCCTTTCAGTGAATAAATTGTCATTCTGAGCGTAGCGAAGAATCCCGCGTGTGATCGGAGACCCTTCGCTCCGCTCAGGGTGACAAGAAAATTATTTGTCGAGTAATGCTTTCAGCTTTTCAAAACGCGGATCAATGGCATCGCGCTTGCAATCGCACGCGCCATCGTTCCAATTTTTGCCGCACTGTGGACACAAGCCCGCGCACTGCGACCGACAGATCGCGTGCAAGGGCAGAGCGAGCAAAATGTTTTGGCGAATCACTTCGCTCAAATCAATTTCGTGATGCTCGTCAATTTGCGTCGCCGGTTCGAATTCTTCCGTGCGTGGTAAAAATACGCCGGTGAGAATGTCGAGCGTGGAATGAAATTCCTCTTCGAGTGTAAAACGCAACGGCAACGCGAACGGTTCGAGACAGCGCGCGCACGCGAGTTCGAGCGAGCAATGCAATTTGCCGGTAACGAACACGCCGTCGGTTGTGCGAATCAGATGAATCATTCCATCGAGCGCGCTCAACGGTACGATGTCTGGATCGAGTCCTTCGATTTCTTCGTGCAGAGTGTATTGCCGAGTCTCGCCGGTATGATCTTTTAAGAGTTGGGCGATATTGAAACGCATAATTTTTTCCACGCATCAGACCCTAAGGGTTTCTAAAAACCCTTAGGGTCTGATGCGTGCGCCCATTATAGCCATTGACGCGGATGTGTCAAGAAATGTTTTGACCGGCTTCCGGTGGCGCGTCGGCGGATTTGCGTTGATCGCCCAACACTTCGATACCGTTCGAGACTTGGGTTTGCAAATGCGCGATCTGTTGCGCGACCTGCGCGAGTTGCGTTTGCAAATCGGCGAGCGTTTGCGCGGCATACGCGTCCGCGCCGACGCGCGTCGCGAGCGCGGCATCGCGCGCCTGCTTTTCGATTTGCGCGGCGTGATCCTGTGCGCTCTTGGAAACGGTGTGCTCGTTCACCAGGCGCGCCGCATCTTCCTTCGCCATTTCCAAAATGCGCGTCGCCTCTTCCTGGGATTGCGCGATCACGCGGTCACGATCTTGCACGATTTTTTTGGCTTGACGAATTTCTTCTGGAATCGCGATCCGCATTTGATCCACAATGTCCAAAAATTCATCTTCGTCAATCATCGTCTTGGAAGACATGGGGACCCGCCACCCTTTGCCGAGCAGGGCTTCCAAGCGATCAACCAGGTATAGAATGTCCGTGGCTACCATCCCCTTTCGTGATAGAGATTGGAGATTAAGAGATTGGAGATTGGATTGGTGAATCTCCAATCTCTAATCTCTTAATCTCTATTCCTGCAGAGAAACCATCTTGATCTTGTCGCCGCGATCTTCGCCGAGTTGCGCGAGCCGCGTGCGTAACGCGTTTTCGACGAACGGCGGAACCATATGTATGATCATTCCGCCGTTGAACGCGACTTCTTTCAGAATCGAAGAACTGACGAACGCGTATTTGAGCGAGGTCATTAAACAAACTGTGTCAATGTCTTCGGCGAGTTGGCGATTGGTCAGCGCGGTTTGATATTCGATTTCGAAATCGTACGTTACGCGCAAACCGCGCACCATCACTTGCACGCCGCGCTTGCGCGCGTACTCGACGGTGAGTCCGCCGTACGAGACGACCTCGATGTTCGGAATGTCTTGCACGGCTTCGCGCATCAGCGCGAGCCGCTCGTCCGTGTTGAACATTAAATTTTTGAGCGGACGATCAAACGCCGCCCAGATCAAGGTATCGAATAATTTCGCGGCGCGCCGCGCAATGTCAATATGTCCGTAGTGAATCGGATCGAATGAACCGGGATAAAGCGCAATCGTCAACTCAGGTCTCCTTTGGCTTTCCAGAATTCGCGCACACGTTGCGCGAGCAAGTGGTGTTCGGAATTTTGTAAATCGGGATCGCGTTCGAATAAATCTTGCGCGATACCGCGCGCCTCTTCCAAAATTTTCGTGTCGCTCAATTTCGCGATTTTCAAATCGGGCAGACCCGATTGGCGCGTGCCGAAAAATTCGCCGGGTCCGCGTAATTTCAAATCTTCTTCCGCGAGCAAAAAACCGTTTTGCGTGGATTCGATCACGCGCAGGCGATCATCCGCGACGCTCTCTTTTTTCTCCGCAAGCAGGAGACAAAACGATTGATGCGCGCCGCGCCCGACGCGTCCGCGAAATTGATGGAGTTGCGCCAAGCCAAACCGATCCGCGCCTTCGATCAACATCACCGTCGCGTTCGGCACATCAATTCCCACTTCGACGACGGAGGTCGCGACCAGAATGTCAATTTCGTGATCGCGAAATTTGTTCATCGTGTCATCTTTTTCGCTTGGGCGTAGTTTACCGTGAATCAAGCCAACGCGCAACTCTGGGTAGACTTGCTTGCGAAGATTTTCGTACTCTTCAACCGCGGCTTTCGCGTCAATCGTTTCCGATTCTTCGATCAGCGGGCAAATCACGAACGCCTGCCGCCCTTCCTTGACCTGGTTGCGAATGAATGCGTACGCGCGTTCGCGTTCGAGCGGTTGCAACCATTTCGTTTTGATCTCTTGGCGTCCGGGCGGCATTTGATCAATGACGCTCAAATCGAGATCGCCATAGATCGTCAACGCGAGCGTGCGCGGGATCGGCGTCGCGCTCATCACGAGAATATGCGGATGGTATCCTTTTGCGCGAATGATGCCGCGCTGTTCGACGCCAAAGCGATGTTGCTCGTCAATCACCGCGAGCGCGAGATCGTTAAATTCGACGCTTTCTTGAATGAGCGCGTGCGTGCCAATCGCGATATCCACCGCGCCGGTTTTGATTTGTTCGCGCGCCGCTTCCTTGTCGCGATTTTTCATACTGCCGATCAATTGCGCCAGGCGCGGCGGGTTCGGCAAATTCGCAAATACGGACGACAAGGTTTTGAAATGTTGCTCCGCGAGAATTTCGGTCGGCGCCATCAGCGCGGCTTGCGCGCCGTTCGCGACCGCGATCAACATCGCGCTCGCGGCGACGACCGTTTTGCCGGAGCCGACATCGCCCTGCAGTAAACGACTCATCGGCGCGGTTACTTGAATGTCGCGCAAAATTTCATTCAACACGCGATCTTGCGCGTCGGTCAGTTTAAACGGCAACTGCGCGAGAAAATCGCGAATGCGCGCATCGTCCACACGCAACGCGCGCCCGGGTTGTTCGCGCCACTTGCGCCGTTGTTGCAAAACGCCAATTTGAATCGCGAGAAATTCATCGAGGATGAGCCGCCGCCGCGCGTGTTCCATTTTTTCGGGCGTCGAAGGAAAATGGATTTCGCGCAACGCGGTGTTGAGATCGGGCAGTTGCGCGTCCGCGCGAATTTTTTCCGGCATCGGGTCGGGCACTTTGCTCGCCCAAAATTCGACGACGCTATGCACGAGTCGGCGCAACCAACGATTCGTGATCCCTTCGGTGAGTGGATAGACCGGGACGATGCGCGCGGTGTGCAGTAATTCTTTGCTGAGCGGCTCCCATTCCGGTTGTTTGAAAACCAGGTGTTGCAAATCCTTGTCCACGCGTCCGCTCACGACGATGCGGCGACCGGTGGGGAGTTGTTTTTGCAAAAACGGTTGATTGAAAAATGTCGCTTGAATCGTGCCGGTCGTATCCGCCAGCACTACGCTGGTAATCGTCAACCCGGCGCGCCGCGTTTCGCGCGTGAACACTTCGCACACGGTCAACAGCACGGTAACTTCTTCGCCGTACATCAATTGGCTGACCGTTTTGAGTTGACTGAAATCGTCGTACCGGCGCGGAAATAAATACAGCAAATCGTTGACGGTGTACACGCCCAGCTTTTGTAATTTTTTCGCGTGCGCGGGTCCGATCGTTTGCAAGCGCGTGATGCTCGCGTCGAGTCCGTACGCGGCGACGGGCGTCGTGCGCGCGGGTTTCGCTTCCGATTTCGGCGCGGCTTTGCGCGTCGGCGCGATTTCATCTTCGTCGTCCGCGTCAAACTCGTCGTCCGGTTCTTCGATTTGATTCGCGGATTCGGTTTCGCCGCGCAGTGCCGCGAGCGCGCGCGTGAGCATCGCTTCGCGTTCGTCGGGCGTCGCGTTGCCGTATCCTTTCAACGCGAGCGCGATGGCGTCCGCGCGATTCGCGTCGCCGCTTTGTTTTTGCGCGCCCGTCCAATTGTTAATGAACTTTTCCAATCCGCCAATAACGAGATGATCGGCGCATTTTTTTTGTTCATTGACGAGCATCCGTTCCAATTCACCGAACGATAAAGCCATCCCCGTCCTCTATGAATTTCAAATTTCAGATTTCAAATTTGAAATCCGAAATTTGAAATCTGAAATTAAAACTTGCCCGAGACCCACGCGATGCCCGCGCCGCCCGGACCGGTGTGCGCGCCGAGCGCGGGACCGGCTTCGCTAACGACGATGGATTCTTCGGGAAAAGTTTTTGCCAACATTTTGCGGAGCCGCACCGCGTATTCCGGCGCGGCGGCGTGCAGAATCGCGAGTTCTTGAATCGGTCCCGATGACAAAACAATTTCGACGAGGCGTTCGAGCGCGCGATTCGTCGTGCGGACTTTTTCGATGGGCTCGACGATGCCGCGCTTGAGCGAGATCAACGGTTTCACATTGAGCGTATCGCCGATCAATGCCGCGCCTTTGCCGAGCCGTCCGCCGCGTTTCGCGTACTCGAGCGTGTCGAGCATCGCGACAATGTGCGTGCGCGGAATCACGTCCTCCACGATCGCGTACACGCGATTGAGCGACGCGCCTTCTTTCGCCGCGCGCGCCGCCATAATCGCAACCCAGCCGAGCGCCATCGAAGCGAGCGACGAATCCACGACTTTAATTTTCGCGCCCATCGTTTGCCGCGCCGCGGTGTGCGCGGAATTGAGTGTGCCGCTCAATTCGCCGCTGACGTGCAAGGACAAAATTTCCTTGTGATGACGCGCGAGGTGGCGATAAATTTCCATGAACGCCGCGGGCGAGGATTGCGAGGTTTTGGGATGCGTCGGCGAGCTGACCAAGCGTTTGTAAAAATCCGCCGGCGTCAATGACACGCGATCATAAAATTCATCGGTGCCAAAGCGCACGATGCATGGCACAATCGTAATGTCGAGTTCTTCTAAAATCGCCGGCGGAATGTCGGCGAGACTGTCGGTGATAATTTTGACGTTTGCCATTGTGATTCTCAACTTGATGTGGCGCGGCTTTTCAAGCCGCTGGATGCGCTGGATGCGGGCTAGAAAGCCCGCACCACGTTGTTAGTATTTCCCGGTAACCCACGCGATTCCAACCGAGCCGGGTCCGGTGTGTGTGCCCAGCACGGGACCGGTTTCGCTCATCACAATTTGGTCTTTCGGAAATGTTTCCGCGAGCAAGTCTTGGAGTTTGCGGGCGTACTCCGGCGCGGCGGCGTGAATGACCGCGAGTTCCTGAATCGGTCCCGAAGTCAAGACGATTTCGACCAACCGTTCGAGCGCGCGTTTCAAGGTACGAACATTTTCGACCGGCACAATTTCGCCGCGCACGACCGAGAGGAGTGGCTTGACGTTCAGCAGTGTGCCGACCAGCGCAGAGCCCTTGCCGAGGCGTCCGCCGCGTTGCGCGTACTGCAACGTGTCCAACATTCCGAGAATGTGCACGCGCGGAATTGCGTCCTCGATCATTGCGCGAATTTCTTTGAGCGAATGACCGGCTTGCGCGGCGCGCGCCGCGAGAATCGCGAGCCAACCCAGCCCCATCGAAACTTGGCGCGAATCCACGATTTGAATTTCCGCGTTCGTAATGTTTTTCGCGGCGAGGCGCGCCGCGTTCAGCGTGCCGCTTAAATCGCCGATGACGTGAATCGAAAAAATTTCATCCGTCGTTGCCGCGAGTTTTTGATACACTTGCTCGAACGTGCCGACCGAAGGTTGCGAGGTTGCCGGGAGCGCGGGCGTTGTGCTCAACCGTTTATAAAATTCGGTCGGCGAAAGATCAACCCGATCCCGAAATGTTTCATCACCAAACCGGACAATGCACGGAACCTGGGTGATCCCTAATTCTTCCGCGCGCGCGCGTGGAATGTCCGCGAGACTATCCGTAACGACCTTGACTTGTGCCACGCTTTACATTCCTTCGTAGACGACTACACCCAGCGCGTCGGGACCCACATGCGTTGCCGCGATGGATCCATAATGATCAACGGAAATATCTAAATTCGGCACAACCAGGTTGATTTGTTCGATCAACAAATTGACATCATCGGGCGTGTTGCTGTGCAAAATAATCATGCGCTCGATGCGCGCGAACTCGGTGATGAACTCGACGAGTTTTTCAATCGCTTTGGCGCGCGTGCGAACTTTTTCGAGCGCGACCACTTCGCCGTCTTCGAGAATCAACAACGGTTTGATGTTGAGCATCGTGCCGAGCAATGCTTGCGCCGAGCCGATGCGTCCGCCGCGTTCGAGATAATCCAACGTCTCGACGAAAAAGCCGATATAAATATGCGGGATCATTCCGCGCGCGAGTTTCACCACCTCGTCGAGCGCGTCGCCGCGTTGCGCGGCTTGCGCGGCGGCGATCACCAACATTCCCAATCCGACCGTCATCAATTGCGAATCAATCACGACGATTTTACTGCGCCCCAGCAATGGCGCGGCGGCGCGCGTCGCGTTTTGAAATGTGTCGCCGAGTTTGGACGACGACAAAATCGCGACGACCGCATCGCCGTTTTTGGTGAGATCGGCAAAGAGTGTGTCGAATTGTTTGCGCGTGACCGGCGTGGTCGTCGGTGGCGTGGGCATACGCGCGAGCCGCCGGAAAAATTCATCGCGCGAAAGATCAACGCCATCGCGCAAATTTTTTTGCCCGATGTGAATGGTGAGCGGCATCACGGTAATGCCGAGTTGTTCAACGATGTCGGCGGGCAAATCCGCCGTGCTGTCGGTTACGATTCTGACTCGAGACATTTATTCCACCGAAAGAACGTAATGATAATGCGGCTGTCCGCCGCTGACGATTTCAGTTTCTTGCGCGGGGAACGCGCCCCGAATGTGTTCGCCCAACACTTGGGCTTCGTTCGCGGTGAGCGAGTTGCCGTAATAAATCGTGATGATTTCGCTTTCGTCCGCGCGCATTTCTTTTAACAAGCGCAACGCGACTTCGGTCGGCGTGTTGCCCGCGCCCGCGAGTTGATCGTTGATCAAACCGATAATCTGTCCTTCGGCAACCTGAATCTCGCCGAGCGTTACGGATCGAATCGCGGTGGTGATTTCGAGCGTTTGAATGTGTTGCGCCGCGCGCGTCATCGCTTTGACGTTCGCCTCGAGATCGCTTTGGAAATTAAACGCGAGCAGGGCGGCGATGCCTTGCGGCAAAGTGATCGTCGGTACGAGCGCGACTTTTTTGCTCGCGATTTCCGCGGCTTGCTTCGCCGCCGGAATAATGTTTTTGTTGTTCGGGAGTACGATGACCTGGTCGGCTTTCGCGTTGTTGATCGCGTTCAACAAATCTTGCGTGCTGGGATTCATCGTTTGCCCGCCCGCGATGATCGTGCCGACGCCGAGCGAATTGTACACGCGCTCCATCCCCGCGCCGGACACAACCGCGACCGTCGCGATCCCGGCAATTTCTTCCGAAGTGATCGGCGGGCGTTGCGATGGTCCCGCCATAAAATCAATGTACTGCTCTTGCATATTTTCGACGATGACGCTCGTGATGATGCCGACCGAACAACCGTAATCGAGAATCGCGCCGGGTGTTGGCGCGTGAACGTGAACTTTGATCAACACATCATCGCCGACGATCAACGCCGATTCGCCCATACTCGAAATTTTTTCGCGGATCGTATCCACGTCAAGGTCTTTGCCGCGAATGTGGTATTGAATGTCAAAGCCCCAGCCCTCTTCGCGCGAAATGTGTTCGAGCGCTTGCGCGCCTTGTCCGCCGGCGGTCAGTTCCATCGGCTCGCCGTTGACGTACTTGAGCGCGCCTTCGAGAATGACGAGTAAACCTTGTCCGCCCGCGTCCACCACGCCGGCTTCTTTCAACACCGGCAAAAGCAAGGGCGTTCGCACAACGGACGCGCGCGCGGCGTCAACCGTTTTTGCCAACACGACGCGCAAGTCATCGGTCTGCGCGGCGGCGAGCGTGGTCGCGTCCGCGGCTTCGCGACAAACCGTGAGGATCGTGCCTTCGACAGGTTTGACGACGCCTTTGTACGCGGTGCGCGCGCCTTCAACCATCGCCGCGGCGAAATCGTGCGCGTTGAGCGTGTCCTTGTTTTCGAGCACGCGCGCAAAGCCGCGAATTATTTGCGAAAGGATCACGCCGGAATTTCCGCGCGCGCCAAGCAACGCGCCATGCGAGATCGCTTTCGAAATCACGCCCGCCGAATGTTCGGGCGAGGTCGCGACTTCTTTGATCGCGGATTGCATCGTCAACAACATGTTTGTGCCGGAATCGCCATCGGGCACTGGGAACACGTTGAGCGAATTGACGTACGCGCTGTGGCGTTCGAGCCACGCGGTTCCCGCGGTGAATAGCGCGCGCAGTTCTTGTCCGCCGATGGATTTCAACGGCGGCAATGCTTCAGCGGGCTGGGTTTGTTCGTCTGCCAAAAGAGTACTCCTGGTTTAGAGGTTGTCAAAAGGTAGTCTAGCCCCTTGTGGGCATCAACGCGCACGAGGCGCTACACTACGGACTTTCAGGATTCGCTCTCTTCAACGTGCAAGCCCTGAACGTGGACGTTGACTTGCGTAACCGGAAAGCCGACGGCTTTTTCGACGATGTACTTGACGCGATTCATAATGCCGTGCGCGACTTCGGAAATGCGCGTGCCGTGTTGAATCACGACGTACAGATCGATCACGATGTGTTGATCCACAAATTTCACATCAATGCCGCGGCGATAATTGCCGCGCGGCAAAATCTCCGCGATGCCATCGCGCAGATTGCGATTTGCCATACCGACGACACCGTAACATTCGACGACGGCTTGCCCCGCGAGACTTGCGATCGCGGTCGGTGAGACTTCGATTCGTCCGGGAAAAGTTTCTTCAGTCATTGGTTTGCCTTTGAGTGTTGTCATTGCGAGCGAAGTGAAGCAATCTCCGCCCGGTGAATTTGCCTAATTGAAACGATTATGCTATTATGCGCGCCGTTCTGTGGAGCGGGCTTTTAGCCCGCTAGATTGCGGGCTAAAAGCCCGCCCCACGATGGATTCATTGAAAGGAGTGATTCACAATGGCACAACGTTGCGAGATTTGCGGCAAGGGTCCGCTGTATGGTCATGCGGTTAGCCATTCCAAGCACGCGGTTAATCGTCGCTTTATGCCGAATATCACCAAGCGAACTTTGGTGCACGATGGGCGCAAGCAAAAGATCAATGTCTGCGCCGGCTGTTTACGTACGCGCAATAAACAAAAATAAATTTCGTGTGATATTCTGGGTGGTGAATTGACCAGCGTCTCTTTTTGGGGACGCTGGTTTTTTATTTCTCTGATTGATCCTTGTAGCGGACGCTCGCCGTAGCGTCCTGGTTTGTGCTTGGACGGAACGGCGTCCGTCGGCTATTCGAATTTCGTCGGTTCGATGCCGAGCGCGCGTAGTTGGGCGGACAGGCGTTCCGCGCGTTGATGTTCGCGCGCGGCGCGATCTTCCGCATCCGCCGCGCGGTCTTCGGCTTCTGCCGCGCGATCTTCCGCGTCCGAGAGTTGCGCGGCGAGTTCTTCGTACGTCACGAATGGTTGACCGTCGGGATGGTAAATGTGCAATTCGTTGTCGAGCAATTCGAAACGAATTTTCAAACGTGGACTGATCCAGCCGCGCATTGACTCGATGCGCGTCAACGCATCGCCCGCGCGTTGCCAGCCCTCCAATTCGCCGGTGTCGGGATCGTAGAGATAATATTCTGCGACGCCGTACTGTTCGTAGAATTTGAATTTGCGTTTCATTTCCGCGAACGTGTTGCCGGGCGAAATGATCTCAAACACGACTTGCGGCGCAATGTCATCCTCTTGCCATTGCAAATACGAGCCGCGATCTTTGGGCGGGCGACCGAACACGACCATCACATCCGGCGCGCATCGAAGGTCCGGGCGACCTTCGACCGGATACCAGAGCAAATCGCCGGCGACGAAAACGTTGGGCGTGTCGCGCAAGAGCGCGGTCAATCCGCCGTGCAAAGTGACGATCCACCGGAATTGTTGCGTGTTGTCTGCCATCGGTTGTCCGTCGCTTTCGGGATAGGTGATGTGAGTGTCTGCTAGAACTGGTTGGGCGATCATACTAAATCTTTCTCAAGTTTGATCCACCGATCCAACATTTCAGACGCGGCTTTCCATTCGAGCCAATCTTCTTCTTCGAGCATAATCGCGCGCCCCAATCGCTTTTTCTCGGTTGGCTTGAGTGACGCGGACTGGAGTTTTTTAGATCGCTGGCGGAGATACTCTTCAAACTTGCGAAAGGTCATCCCATGTTTGCGTTCTAGTCGCGTAACTTTACGCTGTTCGGTTTGAAGATGCTTGGTAACGTATTCGGTTGCCAATCGCCGCGCGGCATCTTCGGCAGTTGGAAACATCTGCCGTCGCACAAACGGTTCGAGAATGATTTGAACTTGAGATTGCATTATTTTTTGCTCACACTTGCGCGCAATTCTTCAATCGCCTTGACGATCCCGGCGGGATGTTTGAAAATCGCGTTGCCCGCGACCAGCACTTGCGCGCCGGCTTGCGCGACGCGCGGCGCGGTCTCCGCGTTGATCCCGCCATCCACTTCAAGTTCGATTGACAGACCGCGCGCGTCAATCATTTTTCGCATCGCCGCGATTTTTTCCGGCATCGTTGCGATGAACGATTGCCCGCCGAATCCTGGGTTGACCGTCATCACGAGAACCAGGTCAACGAACGACAAAATTTCTTCGAGCGTGCCGATTGGTGTCGCGGGATTGATCGCGACGCCGGCGCGTTTGCCATGCGCCTTGATCTGCTCGACGGCGCGATGCAAATGGATGCACGCTTCTTGATGTACCGTGATAATGTCCGCGCCCGCGTTCGCGAAATCGCCGATATATTTTTCCGGCGACTCGATCATCAGATGTACATCGAGCGGCAAACGCGTCGCCGGGCGAATCGCCGCGACGATGAGCGGACCGATCGTGAGGTTCGGGACGAAATGTCCGTCCATCACGTCAACGTGAATGTAATCCGCGCCGGCGATTTCGGCTTGTTTAACCTGGTCTCCCAGCCGCGCAAAATCGGCGGAGAGGATCGAGGGAGCGAGTTTGATCATTTAGCCAACTGCAACGACGTACTCAGTCAACACGGAGCGTCGTTGTCGCGCGCGTTTAGCAATTTGAACCAGGTCGCGCACCGTGCCAATGATTTCATCGGTTGTGTCTGGAGTGAACGATGCTTCGCCATCGCTTGGGCACACCCACGCAAAAATGTTTGGAACGCGGATGGCGATGCCGTCTTCCATATATTCAAATGCGGTCAGACGCCATTCTTTGGGAATATGATGTTCTCCGCAAAGTGGGATTGGTTTATCCATTATCGTTTTCTCTTTCGCCGTGTGAAATCCTGACGCATCCACTCGGTTTCGTCGGGAATGTAGGCGGTAACAATAATTACTCCGTTCAAAATGGCTTCGACGATATGCGCGCGATCAAAACCTTCTTTCAACGCGTGCTGAATCGCGTGACTTTTGATCGAATAATTGCCGGCGTGTACGCGATTGCGAATGGTTTCAATGTCCACGTTGTCCGAGTCCGATTTGATTCCAGGATAATATCGCCAAATTTGTATTTCACGCGGCGACCATGTGTGGCTTGCGCGTAAACGATTTATTCAGGACGCGAACGGTTTCGCGCGGCAAGCCGATCAAAATAAAATAGTTCGCCGGGTAGAGATAATCTTCGCCGCTTTCATCAATCACGCGAACATCGCCATCCTTCGCCGCATTTGCGTCCGGCACCACGCGATAGATTTTGTGTAGTTCGAGCGACGCTGGATATCCGAAATTGTTTATACAGATCGCAAAGCGACTATCAGGTTTGATTGGTTTCATAATTGTAGTGACATTACGCCGGTACCGGCGGAGCGATTTGCTGATACACAAAATTCGCAGTCGTGGGGCGCGTGTGCTCCGCCGTTCCCTCATGCTCTTGCCGCCACTTGGTATTGAGCGATCATCTCGCGAATGACTGGGATGAGCTCGATCGGAACTTCAATGACTGCGCGTTTTTTGCTCTTGAAGGCGGTTTCGTCTTCAGCGGTGGCTTTTTCATCGGTTTGCCTTTCGTAGTGAGATAGAACTCGTCGTACTCGTTCTTCATCCCATCCTGGTGGAAAATGTTTACGCTTCATTTCTGCCTCCTGCGTCTGCGCCGTGACGATCCTCACCTGGTCTTGCTAATACTTGCTCGACTTCATCCTCGTTGACGTCGTGATTGTAGATGTGCGGCAAGCTCGTTTCTGGATCAGTGTAGTAGCGAACGTTCCAAATAGCCACGCAAATGGCTCCTGTAAGTTAATGGCGGGGAACGCTACCGCCCGCCGATTCCGCCGCAAAGTGTACCGCGAAATGCAAGTACGTTTGCCCGCGCAAACCCCACACGCCAAAAATGCGCGACCGTGGCGGAATCGGCGGGCAGGTGTTTGCAGACGCGCATTACTCTTAAAA
>JACRPR010000219.1 GCA_016223105.1 Chloroflexota bacterium
CGACATCATTGTGCCGATTCATACGGTCGCGGTGCTTGGCACGACGGACGAACGCGTCGCCGATCCGGAACATCTCACCATCGAACCCTGGGAGATCGAATTGCTTTTGCGTGAAGGCGATCAACTTGTGCCGGGGGTCAGTCGCGCGCGCTTTGTGCGCGCGTGGGCGGGCGTGCGTCCGCTTTACCAGGAACATTACAACGGCGCGAGTCGCGACGCAACGCGCGATTTAACTTTGCTTGATCATCAAGCGCGCGATGGCGTGGCGGGTTTACTCACGATCCTCGGCGGCAAGTGGACGACGTTTCGATTGATGGCGGAGATCACGTTGAACAAAGCATGCGAATATCTCGGCGCGCAAAAACCATGCATCACCGCGCAGACGGTTGTCCCTGGTGTCGAACACGGACCTTATTGGTTGGGGCATCGGCTTCACGAGGTCGAAGAAAATTATTTGCAAAGCGAATTGATTTGCGAATGTGAACTCGTTACGCGCTACGCGCGCGATGTTGGAAAATGCCGCGCGCCATCATCCAACCTTTTCGCTCGACGATTTGCGTCGCGATGTGCGACTGGGAATGGGACCATGCCAGGGCGGATTTTGCACGTATCGCGCGGTGGGAATTCTTCAGTCGTTAGTCAACAGTGACCAGTCAACAGTGAACAGTGAGGGCATTGAAGATTGGAATGTCGCGCATTTGCAATCACCCGCGCACAACATCCAACCGTCAACATCTAACATCCAACATCCAACATCCAACTTCCAATTTCCCAATTTGCTGTTACGCGATTTCCTGCAAGAACGTTGGAAAGGTCTCTTGCCGATTTTGTGGGGACGGCAATTGAAACAAGAACGACTCGACGAATTAATTTATTTGTGTTTGATGAACGCGGCACATTTGCCGGACGCGCAAGCGGCGAGTCCGATGAGCGAATTCTACGCGCGACCTGGGATTGCCGCGACGGCGGATGATGACGCGGGAGGCGCGCAATGACGGAACTTGTCGTGATCGGCGCGGGACTCGCGGGATTGATTGCGGCGACGCGCGCGGCGCAAGCCGGACACCAGGTCAAGATTGTCGCGAAAGGTTTTGGCGCGACGCATTGGCACGCGGGCAGTATTGATCTGCTCGGATATTTTCCAAATGAAACGATTGCGATCCAGCGACCGCTCGACGCGATGCGCGATGTCGCGCGCGTTCAGCCGCAACATCCGTACGCGTTGTTGAGCGACGCGCAAATCACCGACGCGCTGAAAAATTTTTTAGCATTGACGCGCGAAATTGGTTTGCCGTATGTGGGCGCGATCCAGGACGGCGATAATTTGTGGTTGCCTTCGCCGGTCGGCGCGGCGCGACCGACGTTTCTCGCGCCGCACGCGCAACGCGCCGGCGATCTCACTCGCGCCGAGCCGATGTTGATCGTTGGCTTGCGCGGCATGCGCGATTTCTATCCCGAATTGATCGCGGAAAATTTGGGCAAGCAGGGGCATCCCGCGCGCGCCGCGTTTCTGCCACTCGATCTGATCACGGATCGCCGCGACATTACGACTGTGCAACTCGCGTACGCGCTCGACGACCCGGCGCGGCGCGCGCGCCTCGCGTCCGAGTTGAAAAAACTCGCGCAGGCGGGCGAACGGATCGGCGTGATCGGCCCCAACAGCGTGCCGGGAATTCGTTTGACGAACGCGCTTTGCAATCATTTGCGGCAACTCGGCGCGCGCGTAGATGTGAATATGGATGTGATCGCTTTTCGCGCGGAAGGGGATCGCGTGCTGTGGATCGAAAGCGAAGCGAGCGGTCGTCCGTTGAAACATCGCGCGGAAAAATTTTTGCTCGCGACCGGCGGAATTCTCGGCGGCGGGATCAACACCGATCACACCGGCAAAATTCGGGAAACGATTTTCGATATGCCGCTCGTCGCGCCGCGTGATCGCGGGCAATGGTTTCGCGCACGCTTTTTCGATCCGGCGGGTCATCCGATTTTTCGCGCGGGCATTCCGGTCAATCGCGAATTTCAACCGGTGGATGCGAACGGCGCGCGCGTATTCGCGAATGTGTGGGCGGCGGGCAGTACGCTCGCGCATTGCGATCCGATTCTCGAACGCGCGCTCGAAGGCATCGCGATCACCACCGGCAGTGCCGCCGCGTGTTTCGCCGGTCAAAAATAAATCGAGGTTTTCATGCACACAGCATCCTGGCATTCCGTCGGAATGACGCTCGACGAATGTATCAAATGTAATATCTGCACGGCGTACTGCCCGGTCGCGGCGGTAACGGAAAAATTTCCCGGACCGAAATACGCGGGACCGCAAGCGCAACGTTTTCGCGAATCGGGTCAACTCAAATCGCCGGATCTTTCGGTGGACTATTGTTCCGCGTGTCGTGTCTGCAACGAGGTGTGTCCGAGCGGTGTCAAGATTGCGGAGATTAACGCGCGCGCTAAAGCGCAAATTGTCGCCGAGCGCGGGATTCCACTGCGGAATTGGTTTTTCGGGCGCAACGAAATCCTGGGAATGATCGGCAACCTCGCACCGCAGATTGCGAACCTGGGATTTCATAATCCGTTCAGTCGTTTAATGGCGGAAAAAATTTTGGGCGTCGCGCGCCACGCGCCGATTCCGCATTGGAGCACGCGCGGCAGTTTCGCGTCCTGGTTTAACCGCACGCCGCGACTGAAATCGGAAAACAAGGTCGTGTACTTTCACGGTTGCTCGACGAATTATTATGAACCCGAAGTCGGTCAAGCCGCGGTCGCGGTGTTGGAACATCTCGGCTACGAGGCGATCGTGCCGCCGCAAAATTGCTGTGGCTTGCCAATGTTGAACAATGGCGAATTTCCCGCCGCCGAAAAATTGTATCGCAGTAATCTCGCGAAATTGTTGCCCTACGCGGATCGCGGTTATCCGATTGTCGGCACGAGTGTCAGTTGCGTTTTAGTTTTGCGCGAAGAAGCGTCCGAGATGCTCGACATTGAAAATGATCAAACGCGGCGATTCAAAAACGCGTTGTGGGATCTGTCCGAGTGGTTGCGCGATTTGCACGAGCAGGGCAAACTTGACACGAACTTTCGCGAATTGAAAATGATTTTGCCGTACCACGTTTCGTGCCAGGCGCGCGCCCATCGCATGGGCAGACCGTCGCTCGATGTGATGACGCTGATTCCGGGTTTGGATGTGCGCGAGGGCAATGCAAAATGTTGCGGACTTGCCGGGACGTACGGGTACAAATCTGAAAAATATGAAATCGCGATGAAGGTTGGCGCGGACGCGTTTCGATTTGTGCGCGCGCAGGGCGATGACGCACGAATGGTTACGTCTGATTCCGAAATTTGTCGCTGGCAATTGCAACACGGTACGCAAAAGCTGGGACGCGCGCCTATCGAAATTCTCGCGGCGGCGTATGGATTGTACGATCTCGATCAGCGGCGATTGAATACAGTAGCTTTACAAAAATCTTCCCTCTGATGCAAAGGAACACGGATAATAAAAATTCATCCGTGTTTTTTCATCCCGCATCAAACAGAAATGCGCGCATCCGAAATTTTGTGTTGACGCGAAAAGGAATCTGGTTTATATTCGGAACGAAAGGATGAGATATGCGCGTTAAAGAAATTGAATTGGCAATCGGTCAGCTTCCAACAGCCGAACTATCTGAATTCGCCGCGTGGTTCGAGGAATTCTGGGCGGAAAAGTGGGACAAGCAAATTGAAGCGGATGTTCGCGCGGGGCGGCTGGACGCGCTGATTCAACAAGCCGAGCGCGAATTTGCCGCCGGGCGGTGCAAGCCGCTGAAGGCAACATGCAAAATTTTGTGTTGACGCGGAAGCGAATTTAATTTATTGTTCGAGCAATAATTATTGATCGCAAAATTCCGAAAAAAACGAAGGATACCATGCCAACTGCTTTGCCAATCGGACCGTATCGCTTTTACTTTTATTCCTATGATTGCGGTGAACCGCGACATATGCATGGTGATCGCGAGAAGATGAGCGCGAAATTCTGGCTTGACCCCGATATCGCCCTCGCTGAAAATCACGGGTATAGTCGTCAAGAACTACGCCGAATCGAACGAATCGCCAGAGAAAATGTGGAGAGGTTGAGAAATGAATGGGACAACTTTTGCGGTGGAAACACTCGCGTTGCCTAGGGCTACACAAGTTACCGTTGACGAGGATACCTTGTCTGTGGATTTGGAAGATGGGCGAACGGTTTCCATTCCGATTGGATGGTATCCGCGCCTCGCTTTTGGCACGCCTGCCGAACGCGCCAATTTTCAAATCAGTGGCGCGGGCTATGGCATTCATTGGCCCGACTTGGATGAGGACATTGGCATCGAAGGAATTTTGCTCGGCAAAAAATCTGCGGAAAGTCCGGCGTCGTTGGAACGCTGGTTGCAAAAACGCAAGCACAGCCGATAACAAAACTGTCGCTTTTGTTTTTCCGCGCAACCCGCGAATTTTTTCGCGGGTTGCGCGGAAAACTTTTTTGTGGATGTGAAATGAACACTTTAACTGAACGCGAATTTTACGACCGGCTCGCGGAATTTTTCGACGTGATGACCGATTGGCAAAGCCGGCTCGCGATTGAATTGCCGTTCATCGAAACGATTCTCGCACAGCACAACGCGCGCGCGATTTTGGATTGCGCGTGCGGCACGGGTTGGCACGCAATCGCGCTCACACAACGCGGCTATCGCGTCGTGGCGAGTGATGCGAGCGCGCAAATGATCGCGCGCGCGCGGATCAACGCGGAACGCGAACGCGCGACGATTCCGTTCGCGGTCGCGCGTTTCGATGAGTTACCCAAGATGTTCGATGCGCGATTCGACGCGGTGTTGTGCCTCGGTAATTCGTTTGTCCACGTTCTCGACGACGCGTCTGCCGAAGCAAGTTTCGCGGCGATGCGCGCGTCTCTGCGCGCGGGCGGCGCGCTGATTTTGCACAATCTCAACTACGACAAACGCATGATCGAAAAACCGCGTTGGTTTGCGGTGAACACGGGGACGCTCGATCAGCGCGAGACGCTCGTGTGGCGATTCGCGGATTACGGTGAAGCGCGCATCACGTTCAACATCGCGCTGTTCACGAAAAATGAAAATGCATGGTCGGTGAATGTGCAAAGCACCCTGCAACGTCCGTATCAAAAATCGGAATTGGAAAATTTATTGCGCCGAGCCGGTTTTCGCGAAATCGCGTTTTACGGCAATCTCAAAGGCGAGCCGTTCGATGTCGCGCAGTCCGGCGATTTGGTCATCGTTGCAACCGCGTGAGCGATTGAGCGATTGAGCAATTGAACGAATCAGACGATTAAGTCGTCTGATTTTTTATACACCAACTCCATACCGTCTTCACAACTTCTTCACCGCCGATTGGTATATTGCAAGTGTAAAATCGAAATAGCGATTCAGGACAATCAATCTGGATCGCGTAAATTCAAACGGAGGTTTGAGATGAAAAAGATCGTATTGACGGCAGTGGTGTTGGGCGTGTTGGCAACGTTCGCGTTCGGCGCGACGTACGCGTTCGCACAAGGACCGACGCAACCGTACCCCTGGGGCGGACGCGGCGGAATGATGGGCGGACTGGGTTACAACGCGGACTGGCAAATCAAAATGCAAGAAGCCACCGCGAAGGCATTGGGACTCTCGCTCGATCAGTTGAACGCGGAATTGCGCGCGGGCAAAACACTCGCGCAAATCGCGCAAGCGAAAAAATTGGATCCCGCCAAAGTGTATGACGCGATCCAGGTCGCGCACAAGGCGATCATTCAGCAAGCGGTGAAAGACGGCAAACTGACGCAAGCGCAAGCCGATGCAATGATCGCGCACCAGGACGCGATGAACAAGTACTGGGACGCGAACGGCGGCATCCCGCCGATGTGGTCGGGCAATTATCCGCAAGGGCAGATGCCGATGCGCGGGTGGAACGGCGCAACGCCGGCAAACCCAGGATACCCGATGGGCGGACCGCGCGGCGGAATGTGGGGCACGCGATAAAACAAAAAACCAGGTTTCTCGCTTCGCGGAAACCTGGTTTTTTGCGCGATTGGTTTTTGCCTGTACTGATGGAGAAAAATTCAATGCCACAAACACTTGAAGAATTGGAACGCGAACTCGCGCAATTGCAGGCGCAACTCCCGCGCCATTCGATCAAACCTGCGACGCTCGCGCGGATGGATGAATTGGAAGAAGCGATCGAAAAGTTGAAAAAAGCGATGGAACAAAAAGACCTGACAAGTTGATCAAACTTGTCAGGTCTTGTTAGCCGCGTCCTACGCTGGCGCGCGAGTTGATGAGTAGTGCTTCGATTTCGCGCGTCGCTTCGGCGATGGAGACGCCGCCCGCCGCCGCCCATTCTTGATCCAATCCTTCGCGAGCTTTGCGGAGCGATGCCTGGTCTGCCGCGCCGAGCGGTTTGCGCCCGGCGAGCGCGTTGAGATCGCGCACGATTTCGCACAATGCCAGGAACTCGCCGCGTTTCAAGCGTTCCGCAAGTTCGAGCCGGTAGCGGCTGTGCTTTTCGTTCAGCGCGACCGGACGGCTTTTCAATACGTGCCGATACCGTTCGAGATCGCGCTTGGAGATGATCGCGCGCAAGCCGATGGTTTCTTGCGCGTCCACCGGCACCCAAAGTGTGCCCTTGCCCACGGTGATATGATAATACAGCCGCGCCTGGTTTTCGACAAATCGTTTTTCTGCGACCGAAACAATATGCCCTACGCCATGCACCGGGTGAAATACGGAATCGCCAACTTGAAATTGCATACCCACTCCATTCCGAAAAAAAAGCCGCCGTCCCATAAAAGAATTTGGCGGCAATGCCACGCACAAAATCTTTCCAGGCGGGGGCTATTATACCACAGTTGCGCGAAAAATGGGATTTGCGAAAATAATCGCGTCAACGAATGGGGAACGCGTAAACGAATTGTGTGGCTCTTTCGTTTATGCTTTAGATCTTTGTTGACGCGGTTTCCAAATCATTTTCAATTCGCGATGGCATCGCGCGCGGCTTGGACATTTTCCATCGGCGCGTCAATCGGGATCACACAGCCCGCACCGAGTACGAATCCGCGTCCGCCGATCTGCGCGATCGCGTCGCGCGCTTCCGCGCGAATCGCCTGCGGCGTTTCATTCGCGAGCGTGTCCCATTCGTTGATCCCACCGAGCAATATCTTGTTATTCTGAGCGGAGCGAAGAATCTCCGCCGCGTCGCGCAATGATGGCGCGGTGCGCCGGTCGTGCCAATTCAAAATGTCCACGTCCCAACGCGCGAGCCGCTCAAAATAAATATCGAATCCGTGAATGTGCAAAAGAATAAAAGCCGGTTTCGCCCCGCGGACTGCTTCGATCACTTGCCGATCGTACCGCTCGCCAAATTCCGCGAACTCGGTTTCATTCACGACTTGGCGCGATGCCATTTGCGTCGCGAAAAAAATCGCGTCCGCGCCCGCGCGCAAACATGCGCGCGCGAATTGGATCGTCGTCGCGGTGATCGCGTTGAGCGCGCGATGCAACGCGTCCGGTTGCGCGCGTAAATCGTTCAACATGCGCTCGCCGGCGAGATTGCCGGCGGAATAGAGCGGCGAAAAAATCGTTTGCAAAATGTGAACGTCATTGCCGAGTTGCGCGCGGATCAATTTGAGCGTCGCGGTCTCGCGTTGAAAAACAAAATTCGATTCGTCGAGCGGCGCGATTTTATCCCAATCCGCGGGCGCGTTCACCGGGCGCGATAGATACGCGCGCGTGCCTTCGCGATTATTTTTGCTGGCGAGTTGCGCGCCGTACATTTCGGCGGGATAACCCGCCGCCGGTGTTACCTTGACGAAATCGAAATCAAATTGATTTTGAAATTCGACGGCGCGCGCCGCGTGCGTTGCCGCGTGGAGGTCGTCGTTTGGAAAGTGTCGCCACAGCGCGACCGGCACGCGGTCGGTTGGCGCGCCGCGCAGGAGCGCGTTCATCCGTTCGCGATGATTCATCTTCAACCTCCAATGTGATCTCACGCACTTGCCCGTCCACGATCCGAAAGCCGCGCACCAATGCCTGCTTTGGATTTTGCAATGAGAT
>JACRPR010000060.1:0-43297 GCA_016223105.1 Chloroflexota bacterium
CGCGAGCAACTCCGCCGCCGCGCGTAACGCGTCGCGCGCTTTTGCCAACGCTTCGCGCTTGTTCCACAACTTGACGACCTCGGACATGGAGAGTTGTCCACCAAGAATTGTTTGCGCGAACGCGAGCATGCGGTTGATCAAATCCGGTTCGCGCGCCGAGTCTTCTTGCCAGCGGCGCAACGCCGCGTGAGTTTGCTCGTAACGCGTTTCGGTTTGTTTTCGTTGTTCGTCAAATTCGCGTTTCAACTTTTCGGTCGCGTCCGTGATCTCGTTGAGCAAGGGCTTGACCGATTCAGCGCGTCCCGGTTCAGCCAGGCGTTTTTCCAATGCGCTCAACGCGCGTTCAAAGATCAGCTCGTTGTTTTCATTGATGAGCGGTTCCCAGCCGCCAACCGGCTCGGCGCGTTGAAGCAATTCCATTTGCTGGAGCATATTCGGGCGGCTCGCGCCGGCGGTCGGCGCGCCGATTTGAATTTCCTGGGTCAACTGTCCATTCGGTTTCGTCAACAGCGCTTTGGGCAAATGCGCGGTCAAGCCGGACGATTCGAGAAAACGTTGCCCGGCGGTGAGTGTCCGCGCGGGTGGCGTGGCTTGGTTTTGTTTTCGCTGAAACATATGTGCGATCTTCCTTTCTGCATCACGCTTCGAGTCGCGCGAGCAATGCGTGGAACAATTGCGCCTGCTTTTTCAACGCGACGATTTCGATCAAGCCATCCTTGTCCGCGCCGGCAACCGCGCCGTTCAACGTTGCGAACATTCGCACGCGCTCATCCGTGTTCTCGTCCGCGCGATCGGCGCGCGGATTGGCGGTGCGGCTTGCGATCACTTGATTCGCTTGCGTGTTGAGCCAGAGGTGCAGACTGAGCGCGGCGCGCGCAAAGAAGACATTCAATTCACGCTCGCTCACCGTCGCGCCTTCGCGCGGCAACCAGGGATCGTCGAACAAGATGACTTGGTTGTATGGCGGCGTCGCGGCGTCAATCGTCAACCCATTGATGTAGCGGCGGCGTTGTCCGTGTTGCGCCAAAAAATCGAGCGCTTGCAACAGCGCGTAATAGTTCAGGGTAACATTCGGCGTCAAGCCGGTAAATGCGCGCGGACCCAAGACGACGCCGGTCAATTCATAATTGCCCACGCCGAGTTCGCGCAAAATTTCGCGCACTTGATACGGCAAAAGTTGATGCCCGGCATTGCCGCACGACCCTGAACCGCCGCCGATGATCACGACGTTCCACGCTTCCGCGGCGACGCGTTGCATTTGGGTGCGTTGTTTAATCAGGCGTTCGATGTCACTGCGCGCATCAACCAGGTCAGAGCTATTCCCATCGCGAAGCCACGCCAAACCCTTGCGTAAAAACGCATACACCTCGGCGCAATGCAGGTCAAGATCCAGCGCGCTGATGATCGGCAAACTGTGCCCGCCATGCCCGCCGCGTGGATAGGTTTCAAAAACCGAAATACCGCGCAGTAAGCCCTGCCGCAAATAACGCTCGGCGAGCAAAGGATGGTCTTTGATTTGATCGCGCGCGTTGCCTTCACCGCCAATAACAAAACGATCTTCCGCGATCAACTGCGCGAATTGTCCGTTCGACAACCGCACGGAAATAACATTCGGCGCGGCGATGTCATTGTTCAGGAACAGGATCGGCACATCGTAGCCGTCTTTCCACGCGAGCGCGCGCAAGCGCAGCGCGACTTCTTCCGCCGAATTTCCGATCGCGATCAAAAACACTCCGCGGCGCGCCGGTAGATGTTTGATGCGCTCCGCCGGTTTCGCTGTTTCAGGTTTGACCCCGCGTCGTTTCAATTCCCAACGCATAACTGATCCATTGCTCATTCGCGCCTCCGCTCAAGCACAATCTGATGTGCATCAAAAATTGTTTTTGCAACTATCACTATACGGCACGCTGAGTTTGCGGCTCTGCCAAAATCTGCCAAAGGCGGACACGTTATTGGGGCGCAAACAAAATTTCCGCGATGCGTCCAAGCAATTCGCGCCGCAAGCGATCGAGTTGGCGCTCGCTCCAGCCGGTTTCCATCGCGATTCGAAAATGCTTGATCCGCTCGCGATAACGGTGACTCAAATAGCGTTCGACGCGGAGCGTGCCGGTGTTGGGTTCGCCCAGCGTGACCGAACCTTCGATAATCGCGATCGCATCATCCAGCGCGTGGCGGAGTGCCCACCCGTAACTGAAATGCGGCGGATCGTTCTGCCGATGATATTTTCGTAAATCGAGGAGTTGGGTCAGGGGGTTGGTTTGCAAGCGCGGAATATAGTGGTAATCTTTCAGTGCGTCTTCGATACATTCCAAAATTTGAGCGGGGAGAATTTTCGCGCCGGTTTGCGCGGTGATCCGTTGACTGATGATCCAAATAATCTGCACGGCGGACTCGCCGGTGCGCCAATGCGTCGTGCCGATTTGACCGGACGCCACCGCGCGTTGTTTTGCCTCATCCATCAATTGCTCAATCTCTTCGCGATTCATCGCCAACTGTGTTTCGTCCGGCGTGAATGAACGCGGTGAATCTGAATTAGCGGGTTGGGATGAAAAACGCGCGGAAGATTCGGACACATAAGTTTTACGCGATTGTGCCATATCACACCTGTCCATTTGTAAAAACCAATGGAGGGGCGCGCCCCAGTGTAATTTTCATTCGCCCTCGAATGTGCAAGCAACCTGGGATTACTGTAGCCGATCACGCGTAACAAAAAAAGCACATCCCGATAATGGAATGTGCCTAAATGTGTTGGCTCAATCTGACAGATGATTAACTGCGTAGAATGATCCGCCGGTTAGCCCGCCGATAATTTCATGCCGATGTGCCTTTCGTGAGTAAATAGCCAAAGTTGCGTTCGGTCAAAATGAAGATCGGATGATTGGGATCGGGCTCGATTTTTTTTCGCATGGCGTGGATGCCTTCCCGGATTGGCTCATCGTCCGATGCCAAATCGCTACTCAATTCTTTTTTCAACGCGCGCGCGTTGAGCGGTGTGCCGCGATGTTTGTCCAGCGCCGCCAATAATTCAGAATCGCGGCGGGTCAATTTTATTTCACGTCCGTTCACGCGCACGGAGCGATACCCGTCGCCGAGTTCGAGCGTACACTCACCGACTCGGATCACGCGCGATTGATTCGATTCGCCGACCAAATTGAACACCACATTTTGCAACTCGAGCATCTCCCATTTGTTGCCAATGACAATTGCGCCTGGTTGCGCTTGCTCACGGAGCACAATCGGCGCGGGACTATAGCGGGAGATTAACTCGCGCGTGGCGCGGTCGCGACCTTTGATCGAGTAGACGACGATCGGGATATTGCGCGTGCGTGGATCGTGTTTCAACTCCATGAGAATGTCTTCGCCCTGGTGGGGTTGGTGCGGAAACAATAGATCGAGAATGATAATGTCCGGCGGGTTGGCGCGCGCCAACTCCAAACCTTCACGCGGATTGGTCGTATGGACAATTCGAAAACCTTGATGCTCTAACTTGTCGCGAATGTTCGCTACCCACAAAGGATCGTCGTCAATTACAAGCAACGTGTGCATCGCCGCTCCTTTCCACACAATCAAAATGTCACACGGGTTCCGCCGGTAAACTCACCATCACTCGAAAACCGGGTTCGTCTTTGATGGGAAACGTAACTTGACCGCCGTTGAGCGCGACAAATTTGGTGGCGAATGCAAGCCCCAGCCCCATTCCCGGAATCTGGGGATTGCCCCGAAAACCGGGTTGTCCCAGATGCTCGCGCATTTCGATGTTCACCCCGCAACCTTGATCGTCTACTTGGACCTGCACCCAATTATCGTGCATAGTAAGTCGAATCGTGATCAGCCGATTCGACGGACTGAATTTGATCGCGTTTTCCACAATGTGCGTCAGCGCGACGAGGAGCATATCAAAATTCGCGCGGACACAGCCTGCGTCCGAACATTCGACTTGAATGGTCATGGCTTTGGCTTCGGCGTCGGCGCGCAGAACTTGGACGACCTCGTCAACAATCTCCTGCATTGAAAATGATTCGCGCTCAAGCGCGCGCTCGCCGCCATACGGATGTCCGCTTTGCCGAAGCGATTCTTGAAAGCGTTTATACCGGCGCAATTCGTCCTGCACCCTTTCTAGTTTTGCGCGTTGCCGCTCATCCAATCGTACTTCGCCCAGGTCGCCTTGAAACAACAGATCCAGTGTAGACAACGCGAACCCAGGGACATTGAAATGTTGGTGTTCCAAAAGATCAATAAAGTGGGCGCGCTCCTGGTTCGCGCGCGTCAGTCGCGCCAAATCTTCCGCGTCCTGCTTGGCGCGTTCATACAAGCGCGCGCGTTCAATCGCCACACCCATTTGCGCGGCAAAAGTTTCGCACAATTGTTGTTCTTCGGGGCGAAACGCGCGATCTTTGCCAATGACATCCAAACCGAATGAGCCGATCAATTTGCCGTTTGCCAGGATCGGCACGAGCAAGAGCGCACGCGTGCCCAGTTTTCGAAAGACATCTTGCAATGATCCTAAACGCGGCTCATTCATCGCGTCGGGGACGAAAATCGTCGCGCGTTTTTCAATCAATTCTTCTTCAATCGGGATGCCGCGTAAGGGAATTGTGGTTCCACTAATCTCGGTCGGTGGATATTCCGCGCGCACGGTGGCTTCAACTTCATGATCATCGAACAACACCAATCCACTGTGATCGACCTTCAACAACTCGACCGCCGCGCGGCATGCCGCGACGAGCGTCTGGTTGAGATCGGTGGAACTCCCGACCTGGCGCGAGAGATCCAGCACGGCTTGTAATTGACTGGCGCGCCACGCGGTTTCATCGAGCGCGCGCGCTTTCTCAATCGCGATCGCGGCTTGCGCGCCGAGCATTTTAATTTTTTTGACATCCGCCGCGGTGAAGGCGTCTGGGGCGCAATGCTCAATGCCCAGCGCGCCGATGATTTCGTCGCCGCTCTTGATCACCACAACCAGTTGTGAATTGATTTGCGGATCCACTTCGATATAATCCGGGTCGGTGTGAACGTTGCCCACCTTTTGATAACGTCGCCGTTCCCAGATCGCGCGTCCGATAATGCCGCGCCGGGACGAAGTGCGGTGAATCTGATGTTGGTTGTTCAGGATAGGCAACCAGGTTGAAGGATAAGCCGCCAAAAAATTAATCTGATTATTTTCCAAAAGTGCAATGTAACTCGCCCAGTGATCGCCGGGTTGATGCCGATCGATCAGATTGCCCGCGCGTTCCGCGATTTGCTGGAGGGTTTGATTTAACGTGGACTTGCCGCTCACCGATTTGGCGGATTCGTAGAGTTTGGTCAGCGTTTGTTCGAATGCGGCATTGTCAATCGCGATCGCGGCTTGATCGGCAAAAAATTGAGCCAGCTCCACCTGCTCCGGCGAAAATTCGCGCGGCTGATGATAATTGGCAAACAGAACGCCGACTTTGCGATGCGAACATTCGAGTGGCAAGACTATTACCGACGCGATCTTTTCGTCACGCGCAAAACGCCGTTCGCTAAAATCAGGATCGCTCGAAACATCGGGCACGGTTTTCGGACCAGTCCGTCGCAACAGTTTGAACACAATCGAGTCCGGCAACACGCGACTCTCGCGCACGATCGCGTCGGGATATCGCAAGCCATCGGTTACGACCGGTGGGTAATCGAATTGGTGCGCGACTGGATCATAGCGATACAAAACGACGATGTCGCATCCCAACGCCTCCTTCGCGCTTTCGGCGATCGCTTCGAGCGTTGCGTTCAAGTCGCCCGCGACCATCAAACGCGCGAGATGCCGCGCGGCGGTCATCGTTCGCGCAAGCTGATCTTTTTGTTCGCGCGTGCGCCTCTCCCATTCTTGCGTTTCCGCGTACAGTTGCGCGTTCTCAATCGCGGGTGTAATTTGCGCGAGAAACAATTGGCACAGTTCAACCTCGTCGCGTGTAAAGGTATGCAAGGTTTGAGTTGAGTCGAGACTGAGTGATCCGATCACGCGCCCTTTGATGACAATGGGAATGATCAGGATCGAGCGAATACCGAGTTCATTCCAAATCTCTGCAACTGCGCCGAGTCCTTCGGCTTTTGAAACATCGTCGAATTGGAGCGGCGCTTGAGTGAGGATCAATCGTTCTTCGGCGGAAATGCCGCGCACCGGAATTTGCCGGTGTAAAACGCCGAGTTCTGGAAATTCCGCTTGCACCCAACCTTGTTCGTGATTTTGGTCGAACAAGACCAATCCGCTATGATCAACATTGATCAGTCGAACGACCATGCGGCACATTTGCTGGAACACGTTTTCAAGATCCAGCGTCGAGATGACCGCGCGGGTCAGATCGCCAAGTCGTTTCATTTGCTTGAGGATATTGGTTTGATCCAACGCATCGGCGTCGCTTTCAATGTCGAGAACATGAGGTTGGGCTTCTTGCATCATGCCTCCTTCCGGCGCTTCATCACAACGGAAATCATTCAGCGATACAATGATTCTAGACGGGCTTGCATAATTTTTCCATACGTCTGGTGTAACAGAAACGTAACAGATTTGCGGTGTTGGCTTGAAACAATGCGGACGACTTGGCGCTCAAGTCGTCCGCATTGATCAACTTTTTCCCATTCAAATTTTGTGACCATCAATCGAGTCGCCGCGTCTGCCCCATTCCCTGCGTCGTCTTGTGCCCCGTCCCGCAGAACTCGGCATACGTCGCCAGCGCATTCAGCGGCGCGACGCCGCCGCGATCCGTTTGATGTTGCATCACGCTGTACTGCACTGTGCCGACACACCCAATCTGCACAAAATCTTTAAACTTGACCGCGCGCGATTCCAGATCGAACCGCGTAACCGCAACCGAATGTTGCAACCATTCCAACCAGGCTTCAGAAATTCGCAATGGCTCGGGGGCGAACGCGTTCCAGCGCGCGTGATAGCTCGCGAACACCATCACCGGATCGGGCAAGGGATAGTGCATGTCATGCGAACGAAAACTCGTCGGCGATTCAAAGCGCAAAGTGATGTTCGGCGTCTCGTCCGCTTCATTCGCGATCTGCGCGTACGATTTTTGCGCGACGCGCGGCGCATCGGCAAACGCCAGCGTCGCCCACACAATGCGAACCTGGGATTGTTGATCGATCCCGGTTTGCAATGCCGGTAACAACGCATCGTCGAGCAACGTGATGCGAAAGTGCGCGATGTCTCCATCACGCGTCAGCGGCGAGGCGGTGTACGGTTTCGGATCGTGTTCATCGTGGACGCGCCGCGCGATCTCCACGTCGCCGCGCTCCAGCCATTGGAAGAACGTGGCGTGGAGCGCGGGGATGCAGTTGTCCGGCAAGTTTTGATCGCGCGCGGCGAGGGTGAAGGTGAGGGAGGAGGGCATAATACGTATTCACCTGGACTGGGATCCAAGTTCGCAGATATTTTCTTTATCTCCCTCTTCAAAGAATTCCTGAATCACCTCATCCGCCAAATTCCAGTCCGGCTTGTTTTTCCATCCTGTGGGCATTTGGACACGTACAAACGAAAAGACTACTTGAAGTCCTTCTTCTTTTTGTATCCTGGTCACTACGTCCTTCACAAGCAACCAAGCACTCGAGTTCATCTCCTTTGCATTGCTAAGAACACAAGCTTTGATAACAAACGAGGTCGAACGTTTGCGTTCGATTTCCATCACAGCCAAAATTTTGCGCCCAAGTTGTTTAATATCATCTGGTTCAATGGGTTTAGATTCGTCTTCAAAACGCAATTTACATTCTCCTATGCACACTAATCGCTGCCGAGTTCCCTCAATTTGATAGTAGTATGCATCAACTTGTTGACCATTCGCCTTTTCATACGGATATTTCTTGGGACACTGATTTTTTCTGGCAAGCCAACTCCCCGTTTGGGATTCGAACAACGAGACATGTTGTCGTTCATTAAGAATCGCCTTCAACCACTTTTTCACCGGCTTGGGATCGTTGACAAACCTCACTTGAAGTCCCTTGATCTTTCCCTCTGCACAAGATTTAAATGCCTTCTCATGAAGACAGCGAGAAAATCTGCCCCCAGGACTAGGCAGGAGTAAAGTCAACCCAAATCCTTGTGCGCCTACAGCCATACTTAGCATCTGCGGCTCCGGCGTGTTTGAACATTTGCTTATTATGGCCGGTTCAATGTCAATTGGCAGGCGACCAGGCGGAAGGTTGAACTTGGGCCCATGCAAAAGCTCATCTAAGAACAGAATAACCCATGGTTTTCTGTGGGAATGCTTCGTAGCAAAATCCAAATATTGTTGATGGAGTGTTTTGCCATCGGTGACAAACCAATACAAAGCGCGATTGTCTCGCAACTCCAACAACCGTTGCTCGCATGAGCGATCATCATGTTCTTGCGCGGCAATAAAAATATCAGGATCAATTGTCAGGTACACTTTGGGAGTTGGATTCATCGTCTACCTCTGGAGCAGTCTGTTCATTTGATTGGAGTCTTAATCGGGCTAATTCGAGAGATTCGATAAGGTCAGCCGAGAAGAAATTTTCAAATCCTTTGGGCATGTTCGCGAAATCGCCGTATTGATCGAATTGCAATTCTGTGATTGAACTCGCTGAACTAACTTCTAGGTCTCGATACAAAAAATACGTAACCAATTCATCTAATCCCAGATATTCCATCTCCCTACTTAAGGTTTTATGACCTACTTCGCGTTCAGTCGTCCAACGACGTAATCTTAGAAGCAGATGCTCGCTGTGTGTTTCTATTAAGAGGTACACTCCACGCCTTGCAGTTTGAACAAAGAGATCGCTTAATTGTGCTTGTGCTTCAGAATGCAAATGTAACTCGGGTTGCTCTACGATCACTAACGAACCCCCGCGCGCGGCAAGGCATTGAATGATCACAGGCAAAACCTGGGAGACTCCAAAACCGACATCCATCATACTTGTTGGTACTGATAGAGATTTCTCCCGGATTCCTACCTTCGCGACGAAAGAACGATCATCAATTTTTTGGGTTACCCGTTCCACTGAGTACCCAAGATGTAAGGATTGAATCCATCTATTTAGTTCCGGTGGTTCAATTATCTTCGCGAGATAATCTCTATATCCTTCCCACCCACGACTTTCCCATTCAATTGACTGGAGATTGTCTATCGCAAAGACCCGTTGCGGTGATGGGCGAATCGGTCCGAGATATTCAATATTGTCCAAAAATTTTTCAACGGCTTGGCTCAACTCATTGATGACTTTCGTAATTAGGCGCAGATCATCACCCATGGGTTCCCGCGTCGGTGGCAAGTTTTCCCACCGCATCAGGCGCGGCAAAAAACTGCCGCCACCAACTATTAGGAGCGGTTCACCGAATTGGCTGTCGCTAATTTCCGCGCCACGCAGAAGATCGCTACGATACCGCCAATACGCGCTAATTCGTGTGCGAACCTCGATCGTATCATCATCTTTTTTTTCTTCGGTAAAATCAAAGTCTTTCCACGCCTCAAAGATATATGCCTCTTTGAATTTGCCCGTGTCGCTGTGTGGCACAATCCGTATCCCAATCAGATCTGTAATCTTCCGCTCCGAATCGAAGGCAAAATCCAACTGCAACTCTACTTGATTAGGCGGATTATCGGCTTGCCAAATCTGCAAGTCTTCTAACATCGCGGCATAATGGTCTATGCTACCGTGCAAATCTTCAAGCGTATCAATCAATTCGCAGGTGAATTCGAACGTCATAACGCGCCGGATGTCTTGACCATGCACGGCTTCTTGATACGAACCGAGATCCACACCATCCACCGTCACAAAATTGAGATATTGATCGGGGGCAAGGCGCGTGCTTTGTTTCAAAAGACGGAGCGCGCGGATAATCGCACTCTTGCCACTCGAATTTTTCCCAAAGAGAAGACAGATTGGTTTTAGTTCGATTGGACCCGTATCTTCAAATGCCATAAAATTTTTCAGTTGGATGGCGTGGATGCTCATACCATTGTCCTTTCAGCCGATTCACAAATACCGCGATCACTCTGGTTGCACGTCAAATGCTTCCAGTCCTTGCATCCCCTTGCGAACCTTGAAGCGGACGCGCTGTCCCGCGTCAAGTGTCTTCAATCCACCGTGGAGTTGATTCCGATGAACGAAGACCTCATCGCCACCACCGTCAGGGGTGATAAATCCAAACGATTGTTTTTGCCCCAATCCAAAATTTTTCACTTTGCCGTATCGGTAATCGGTCTCTTCTATTTTTTCTATCGCGGGAGAAACCGATCGGCGCCCCATTCGGATTGAGCGAGTTGGCGCGGTTCTGACAACGGTTTGCGGATCCGGCAACACCGGGCGTTCTTTGTATTCATTGATTTTATCACTGCCGCGTTCGATCTCCATATACCGCGTGCGGTCGAGCCAATCACTGGCACTGGCGTGCCATTCGAGCATCGTGAGCAATTGCTGAATCCGTTCGATCTGGGCAAGCCGCGTTTTGCCCGGCGCGACGCGCGCGCATACGTACGCTTCAAATGTGCGAACAAATTCTCCGGCGTCCGCGCTTTTTGTTGCGAGATCGAATTTTTCGCCGTCGAACAAACGCGCATAGCGATCCGCACGCGCGGTCAAGGTCAAGCGCGGCGTCATTGCAATCGCGCCCATTCCCAACGGCTTGCCCATTCCAATTTTGTGGCGATAAATTTTGCCCACTTCGCCGGGAAGCATCAACGCCCACCCCAACGCGCCCAACTCTTCAGCGCGCAAATTTTCGAAACACAAACGAAACGTAAATTGCACACCCGGCTTGAGCGGCACAACTTTAGGTAATTGGTCTTTTTGCTCCAGATCATCGTCGCTCAATTTTTTGCGATGCTCCAGTTCTTTCTGGGTGGCTTGAATGTCCGGCGCATCGCCGCGATGCCAATATAATTTGTGTCCGCGAATTTCGGTCGTGCTGGGCGACGATCCGAAATGCGCGAGCGTTGCCTTGTCGTCTGGGTTATGTCCGGCTTTTGCATTTTGCACGAGATAATGTTGGAACGTGGTCGGCTTGGGCGTCGCGAGCGTTCGCAAAAACACCGCCTCGGGCGCGAACCAAACGCCTTTTTTATTTCCGACATAACGCGCATCGCCAAACGCGACACGTCCCGCGCGTTGCTTTTTGATTCCAGCATCGGCTTCTTCAACCCAGCCAAAAATCGCGTCCGCGAAATCAGGTTGCGGATCCTCGCGCATCGTCGGCGGCACAAAATCGAACGGCGTCGCCGCGTGATCTGCGCCGGTAATGCGCGCGGGCACGCGAAAATTCGGGCTATGCCCGAAACACACCACGCGATTTTTATCGGCAACGTAAAACACCGGCGCACCGTTTTTCAAGCACCCTTTTGCACTCTGCCCATCTTTATTATCCCACGCCGTAAGTTTTTCGGTCTGAAATGGAGACAACCCGGCAAGATAATCGCGGATCGCCTCTTTGGTGATCGGCAATGGCTCCGCCGCTTTATCTTCTGGCAAATTCAATTTTTTACGCTCTTCTCTTGTATCACGCGGCAAGACAAGCGCGTGATTTTTGCGCGGTGAATCTTTTGCCGGATTATTTTCCTTCATATTCCCTGAACATACCAGCGCGCCCGTGAATCGGAATTGAGCATCCGGTTTACGCGGATCAATCTGGGCGATGCGCGTGACGCGCACATAGCGTCCGCGTTGCCCGCTCGCGATTTCAGTATCGAATCCAACCGGGTACCACTGCGGACGATAGTCGGGATCATTCAAGCGAACAAATCCTGGCACATCTTTACGGTCAATGCGGTGTTCCTTGATTTTGAGAAACGCGCCGCGTTCGGGCAAATTGATCGCCGCCGGCGAAATCGCCGGTTGAATAAACCACTGATCGCCAGTTTGTTGCAAATAACCGGCGCGCACATTTGCGCTGAATCGTCCAATGATTTCGCTGTACGGATCGCGCAGTGGATCATCACGCGATGCCGCCACCGCGCGAAACGTAAACGTCGGCGCTTTGCCCACCCAACGCATCCGCCCGTACCCGGCAATTTCAACGAGCGCGCGAATCATCCCGCGCAAAGAACTGCCGGGAATCGTCGGACGCGGGCGACCTTCGATCTCATTTGCTTCGGTCGAAAAGAACGCGGCTTTGCCGGCGGCTTGGCGAATAAACACCGGCGCGCACGTTTCAATGTCCACATCGAACCAACCGGTGAACGTGTCGGGTTGGTACGCATCATGATCCGGGAGCGACGCGGGTGCGGTCACGATTTTTTCCGGGAGCGCGACGAAATTGTACGGCGCCCACGCCATGCGATCTGCTTGTGGATTGGTATGTCCGAGTGCCATTCTGTCCTCCGTTATTCCAAACCGATCAGCCGTGTGTTCACGATGCGCGTTTCATTTTCGATCTGCGCCAAATAATTTCGCACAATCAACTTGATGCGCTCTTGGTACGGCACGTTCACGATTGGCGGCGCGTGGCGCATGTCCTGGCGTCCTTCAAACACCAATGTAAAGCCGCCTTGCTCGCGTCCCAGGTTGCCGCGCGTGCCCCACAACAAATTCGCTTCGTCGAAATAATCGCACGACTCGCCCGCGCCGTCCACAATCGCGCGCGCGTGCCAGCCCGCGTCATCGCGCCACAGAAAAATTTCCGCGTGTTCGCCGAACAAGCGCGCCTGGTCGAGCGTTTGTTTGTTCAGCGCGACCGCGACCTCGGAAAACACTTGTCCCGCGAGTGTGAACCGGTTGCCAGCGAACTTGCCCCAGATCACCCCATCTTCCGCGTACGCGAGCAAATAGGTCAGCCCAAATTCTTGAGCGCGCGCCCCCATCCATTTTTCCAGATCGTCATCGTCGAGCGCGAGTGAAAATGTCCTGGTCGCGATTTGCGCCAGCGCGCGGTTGAGTAGTTTGTCTTTCATCGCGCCTCCTTGAGCACATTCACATACGATTCCAGTTCCACGTACCCATTCGTCGTGCTTGCCGGGTCGCGTTCGGTTTTGATCGCGTCGCCGGCGCGCGTCAACGTCCAGGTTACGCCGGCATATTGGAGAATTGCCGATTCACCGGCTAAACTGCCGCGCCCCACACCCCGCTCGCCGCCGAAGGTGAGATCGCCGCTCCAAATATCCTTGAGCAACAACAGAAACAAACCGATCTCCGCCGGTTGTGGATTCTGCACCGCGAGATCGAGCGTAACGCGCGTTGTCGCCGCGCCGAGCGCGGGTTGCTCGCTAAAGAGCGCGCCCGGGTACGCGCCGCCGGTAAAGCGATCAATTTTAACGCGACTCTGGATCCGTTCCGGCGTCAGCGCGTTTGCGATCTCAACTTCGCGTACGATTACGCGACTGCCGGTCGGTTTATCGTTATGCCTGGCGATTTGTTTGCCGAACAAGCCATCCACCAAATTTTGCGCGCGCGTTGAATCCAACAACGTATTCGTGATGCGAAACGCGCGCGCGCGGATCGCGCCCGCGATGCTCGTCCCAGAAAGAATTGGCACCGACTTGCCATTGCGCGCTGAATGGAGATGTTGTAAATCGGCAGTGGTCGTTTCGTCCGCGCCCGCGCGAATGAGCATCGGCGCATCGAGCGCGCATGTTACGCGCATCGTCATCGCGTTGCGCGCGTCAAGTTGAGGCGCAATGTCGCCAAAAATTTCGCTTAACTTGGAAGCGGTTTGTCCGCCGACCTGAGGATCGTGCGCCAACCAACCCAGGCGACCCTGCGGCGTCGTCATTTTGTAACGCCACACGCGCCACGCGTTTACGCGACACGCGCCCAAGCCGCGGCGTTTGCGACTGCCCAAACTGATTTCGCCTTGTTCAAATCCACCGAGCGCGAGGACGAACGATTCGAGCAGGTCCGCATTCTTCGCGGTCAGCAAAAGTTCAAACTCAAGTTCGAATGTCGTGCCCGCCGCGAACAAGGTGTGATCGAATTTGGTCTTGTCGCGTGCCGTGCGCGATTTAGGATCGAGCGCGACGCCGTCGCGCAATTCCACGCCGCTCTGCTCGCCCAACGCATCCTCGACGATCAACCAACTTGCAATGGTGGCTGTGTGACGAACCAAGTGCCCGAATAATTTTTCCGCGCGCGTCGCGCCATCCTGGTTTTCGGGCTTGCGATAACCGCGCTCGCGCTCGCGCAAATAGTTGCGTAACGCGCCGGCGATTGCAGTGCCGGTGAGGAGCGGTTTGTTTGCGAGCGGATCGCGCAGGAGCGGCACATCGGTCAAGCCCGCCGCATCGCCGTTGCCGATTTGCGCGGGCGTGGTAAGGACGAGAGTACCGCGCACGATCACGCGCTCGATGATCGCGCGACTGTTTTGCCATTGCTCGTTCATTGCGCCTCCTGGATACGCGCAGCTTGCTGACGTTCGCGACTGATCTTTTGCATCAGCCCATCCATCAAGCGCGCGAGGTATTCAACGCGCATCGCTTGATCCAATTGCGCTGTTTGCCCCGCCACGCGCGGCAAATCGGCATTCGTAAATTTCAATTGCGCTTCGAGATCGAGTTTTTTCGCGCGCGCCACAACCCAATCGAACAACGACACGCCGTCGATGTGCGCGCGCTCCCATTGCTCTTTGGCGTTTTTGATCTTGGCGATATTTTTCATCAAGGTCGTGACATCTTCAAGATTCGTTTTGACGACGGACTGTTGCGCCGCCGCGCGCACGCGCGCGAGTTGCGCGTTCTCCGGCGCGTCCTTGATGATCGTTTCGGTAATCACATCCAAAAGTTGAGTATTGAGCAGAGCACGCAGTTGGCGATTCGCCATCGCTTGCGCGACGCGGATACTTGCCGGGCGCAAGGTAATCTTACGCTCAGTTTGGAACACCGGCACAAAATCTTCACGCGCAAAGGTCGCGCGTGTGTGCCAGTTGACCGCGATACGTCCGAATCCCTCGACGCGCCGTTCGCCCAAGCCCTGGGTTTCAAGGGCGCGCAATTGCGCGATGGTAACTTGCTCGGTCAAGTAGACGAACACACTGCCGGCTTGAATCGCCCACGCCTGATTGAGTGGAAGATCGGCGGTGCGCTTGAATCCGCCGACCAGACGCGCGCGTTGAAATGCGGCAAGCCGATCGAGTTTTGACACGCCAACGCGCCGCGCGAGCGCCGCGGTAAAATCACCCGGCGTGCCGTTTTCATCGCGCACAAGCGTGTCACTCAAGAGCGTAACGCTGATGCGATTCGGTGGAAGGCGAAATGGTTTTTCTCGCGCGTCGTCTTCATCTTCGTCTTCGTCCTTATATTTATCCTTGTCGCGGTCATCCCAGGTATTCTCCGCGTACTCGCGCCAATTCTCCTTGTACTCGATTGCTTGCACATCCACGCGCCCATAACCTGCCGTATGCGAGCCACCCAGGATCAGCGCATCGCCCAGTAATGCGGCGAGCGTATCCGCATCGGATTTCGTCTCCACCAAAATCGCCGCGCTAAAAACCTGTCCTGCCGCAATCGCTTCGTACCGGTACACTGTACTTTGCCCGGCTTGTTTGCGAACGCGATCCTCGCTTTGGTTATGCACATTCAATTGGCGCACCGCCGCATACAGTTGCGCGACGTCCGCTTCGCGTGGGCAAAATTCCACTTTAGCATCTTTGGCGTTCTCAAGCTTCGCTTCAGCCACTGCAAAATCATAATGCTTGGCGGTTTTGGGATGCGCCTCATTTTTTTCTGTGAACCAAGAAAGCGGCGTCGGCAACATTCGGCTTTCCCGTGATGGCAACCAGGGATAGGCGTTCAAATACCGCACTGTGCCATCCAGGAACAAGCGTCGTGTATTGCCATCGCTCGTCAGTTCGATTTGCGGATGCACACGGCGATACCGCGCGATCAATGCGCCGCGCAGGAGCGAACCAGGAATAAATCCGTACGCGCGCGCGCTATTTTCTTCGCCGCTCTCCGGCTGGGTCGCGAGAATCGGTTCACACAAACGGAGGTTGAAAGTCAACGCGTTCATCCTTGCGCTCCTTGCGCGAACCGCGCGAAATGTTCATCGGTGATGGCGCGTCCATTCGCGCCGTCGTACAACGTCGCCACCAACCGACCATGTCCGCGCGTTTTGCCGGTGCCCGCGCGCCGAAATGCCTTGACACAGGCGGCAAGCAACGCGAGCTCATCCTGGGTCGGCTGATCGGCAAAATCGAGCCGCGCTTCAAACGGTGTCTCGCGCAAAATCACGCGCGACGCGCGCAACGTGTTTTCTTGCGGCGCGCCGATTGCCGCGTCCATCGCGGTTTGGCGACGAATCGCGGTGAGTGAATCGAGCGTGCTGAGTCGTTTCGTACCGCCCAACCGCGCGTCCTCCGCGATCGCCTCGCGCAAATCCTGGGGCAAGCACGCATCGCTCACGCGCATCCGCGCGACCGCGTCCGCGCGACTGCCGTGATTGCCGAACAATCCTTGCGCCGCCGTTGTCCAGCGTTGCACACGCTCCGCCGGCAACGCGCGTTCAATCGAAAAAAGAATCTCGGCACATTCGGCGGCGAGCAGACCTTTGAGAGTGCGCCCGTTCAACATCGGCAAACCGTATTCGTCGTGTTGTACTTCGGCGTCTACTAATCCGGCAACACCATCGCCACGACCGAATGTCGCGTCGCTCTCCAAGGTAAAGCCGAGCCAAAAAGTTTCCACGGTTATGCTCCTTTCAACGGCACAAAGAAATCGAGCGCTTCGATCGCGTCCCAGTAACCGCACACCTTGCCTTGCCAACCGCGCAGTCGAAAATCCGGTTGCGTCTCATCTAATTCCGGCAGTTGCGCCAAATCGTGCGCCTTGCGAAATTGTTCGACCGCGAGGGTTCCCTCGCGTAACGCATCGCGTAATGCCTTGATTTGATTGTGTCGCCCGACCCAGTTTTTTTCATCGGTCTGAAATTCATTCACGACGCGGGCGAAAGCTTCCCAACTATGCACGCGATCTTTTTCCGGTTGTGTGATGCGGAGCGGACGCAAAAACAATTTTCCCTCTGATGTGGTGTACTCGCGCTTGCGAATCTCATCCAGCTCGCGCACGAGACCACCGACCGCAAAATGCCAATCGAGCGCGCTCAAAGTATCTTCCTGGTTTGAGGCGTTCCGTTGTGCGCGAATGTAATCTCTGGCTGATTTTGCTAGATCATCCGCCAGTTCATACGCGCGCGAAAATGGGAAATGCGCTTTGACGACCGCGATGCCCGCGCGCGCGAAAAAGGGAATCTGGTCGGTCAATGTTTCATGCGTGAGCGTATCCAGATAATGCGCGGCAAGCGTTAGCCCCAAGCGTCCATCGCATACAAACGTCACGTCGTCACCGCCGAAAACGATCGGGCGAAAAGGCAAACGTTTTTTGCCATCGCGCGATTTGGGTAGCGGCACCTTGCCGCCGAATTTTTCACCGTCGAAACTCGCGATCAGTTGGTTGACGGTCGAGCGAAGCGCGTTGGTGGTGCATTCGGTCACCTTGTCCGACCATTCGCCCAAGGCTTGAATAAATTTTTCATTTTGATCGGGACGCGTAAATTGTTTGCCGAGGTTTTCGATCCGTTCGCCCATTCGATTACCGTCAGTGTGAACCACCGCGAGATAACTCGACACATCCTCTTCGCCGAGATCATCAAAGTCGTACAAGAAATCGTCAAACCCGGTTTTTTTCAAATCCGGAAAGAGCGTGTGTAACCGGTTCTCACCCTCATTCCGCGCGTCCAGTTTGCCGGCGACTAGCGCAGAAATCAAACGTCCTTCGCGATCCTGGTTGATCGCGGGCAAGCCGGTGTAAGCGCATGCCGCGGTTACGCCCAAGCCGGTAAATGCCGCACTGGGAGCGCGGTTCGCTTTGCGTTTCGCCAACTCAATATGCAGATCGGCGAGCACGCGTGGAAAAACATCCTGTTCGGTTTTGCCGGTGTGAAGCGCGCGCGCTAGTGTCAAACCCGGCGCGTACATCAGCGCACGTTGGGTCAGAAGTTGAATCAACGCGCACGCGTCATTTTCATTCGCGAACAAAATCAGCGCGTTGCCTGTGCCACAATAAATCACCTGCGCGCGCGCGCCCGTGAAAAATCCCGGCTGATCGCGATTGGGCTTGCCATTCGTTTTGAGATTGTGGGGAATCTTGAGATCATCCAGCGCAATGCCGATCCAATTACCGGTGGCTTGCATCACCAGTTCGGATGCGCCGATGTTTTGTCCCAGGTCGTTGCTTCCAAAAACGTAATCTTGAATGCCGGTCGCTTCGAGTAAAAGCAAAGTGTAATCACTCATTCGCATTTTCTCCTACACTTGTCGGTTGGCGGTCTTGAACCAATCCGCCAAATGCCCCTTGAGGTTCGGAAGATGGATTCGACCGAACACTCGCGCGTGTCCGCTGGTATACCACAATTCTTCGATTTCATTTTGAAGTCGCAACGGATTGTTTTCACAACAAATCAATGCCGAACGCGCTTCCTCGCCGCCGAGTTGTTGTGCGCGCGCGTACACCTCAAAGAGATGATCTTTGTTTAGTTGGCTAGATTCAGAGACCTGGCACGACAATGCGAATAATTGATAGTTGAACATGGCGGCGAGGTCAATATCTATGGTTGTGGTAGATTTATTTTTCTTCAATGTTACGCCGAGTCCGGTATCGGTAAGAGAAAAATTCTGGGATGCTTGATGCAATTGATCGTAGGTGTACTCTTCGAGCCACGTCCCCATCAACCAGGTTCTGCAAGAAGTGAGCGTGTCAAAACCAAGTAACTGCGCCATTTGTGCGACAGTGGGATTTGGGTTGCCGCACAGCTGAATGAATGTGTCCGCGACCGGTTTGAGCAAGGGATATTTTTCCAGCGCAGGCATTCCGGTCAAATCCTCGCGGAGATATTTGCGCCATTCGGCAAACCCCTCCGGCGTCGCGTGGACAATGGCAAGCGCGTTCGCCAGCGACAAACATTTTAGCTCGCGATTTTGCCGGGTGATATAATAGCCGTGCATTCCCACCAAGCGTTCGAGAGTCACTTGAACGCGCGTAGCGACCGGAATTGTCTGCGCCGGTTTGTCGCCATGTTGATCTACCAGCAACGCAAGTGTGCGCGCATTCAAGTACGAAAAGATGGCATTAGGAAATTGTTGTTGAATCGTGCGATAGACGTGCGTCGCCATCGGCTTGGTACCGCCGGTGTAATTCAAGCCAACTGAACCACTAACCTCTCTTAAAATCGTGCCCATTTGTTGGACGATGCGTCCTTCGTTCGCCTCATCAATCTCGCGCAAGATAATCGTGCGCTCGCGCGCATCCTCGTCGAGCGCGCTCTTGATCGCGGCGGCAATCATGCCGCTACTATCCGTGTGAAGTAGATGGATGCGTGAGCCAGATCGCGTTAGCAAACAACCGGCAACGTAATTGGGGAGCGGATTCGCACCGACCAGCAAAAAGAGATGATCGGTTTTCCATTGTTCAAGATCATCGGGGGCTACATTTGATGCCATTCATCCACCTCAATCGTTTGGTTCGGGAAACAAACACGCGCCACTCGACCGGCGCGCGCAATGCAACGCACACGCGAATCAAGTGACGCGTACAAACTTTGGACAGAATTAATCAACGTTCCCGGAAAAATCGCGCGAGCGCGGTACATCTGAAGCACGGTGTGCTACTCCTGTGAAACAGGTCGGACGGCGAACTCGAACAACCGGGGACAAAGCTAACTTACAATTCGAGTATATTCATTGTGATAAAAAATGTCAATGTTTTATGCGATCACCCGTCGAGTGCCACACGCATATATTCAATACGCGTTCGGCGCGATTGTCGCAAAGATTTCAATTTTGACTTAGAACACAAGTTCTGATAAAATACAAGCATCTTGGGAGTGGCCATCCTGCAACTCTCAATGTTAGACGACCACACAGGTTCGTGAAGAGTTATGCCTACTCCGGATCAGTTTGCTCCGTTTCTATATATTCTGCTCGGCGCGCTCATCGTCTTCATTCTCTTCCAACTTCACCATTGGGCACAGCGCGCCCGCACGCGCGCGCAGAATCCAAAATCGTTTGATGTGCACCTCGTCGGCGACGTGTCAACGCGCGAACCAACCGCGCGCGATTGGCGTTGGGATTCGCTCACCGAACGCGAGATGCAGGTCGCACGGCTCATCGCGCGCGGCAACTCGAACGCCGAGATCGCGCGCGCGTTGGGCATCAAGCCGCGCACGGTGGATGCCCACATCCAAAAGATTTACAGCAAACTCGACGTCCACTCGCGCACCGAACTCGCCTACCTCATCCGCGATCTAGTGGATTAGTGCGTCTGCCGCCCCAACAGCTTGGTACGCAATTTCCTCTAATTCCTACGTACAGCATTTTCGGAATTCCGAAAACCTCTCGAGTACGTGATTCTCCCGATAGACAACCCACAAGTCGTGTGATATGGAGAGGGTATGTTCAACACATTCCCAACTCCAGAAAATTTTTCTGTCGCCATGCAAATCCCCGCGCGGGTTCTCGCGCTCGATGCCCCCGCGCCGATCGCGCGCGCCTTCGCGACGCGTGCGCTCGCGCAGTCCGGCTTGCGCGGCGCGTCTGTCGGCGTCATTCTGGGCGACAATTATTTCGACGCGTACGCGCTCGCGCGTGTCGCGCGCGCCGCGCAACGCGATCCCGCGACCATACTCGCGCGCATCGAATTATCGCGCGCGTTCACCTGCTATCAACTGCATCATCGCATTGCTACGTTGAATGACACTCACTTGAATCGCTGGCGCGCGCTCTACGTTACCGGCTTGCTTGATCCGTTTTACGATGAATCCGTCGAGTACGCCGAAGCCGCGCACTTGTTACAAGAAACACTCGCGCGCTTGAAACACATCGCGGCGCGGGGTGTCCCAGTTCTCGTTACACTCTCGCCATCGAAACTCAAAACGCGCGCGGGCTTGGCACAACTCGCCGCGCAAAACGTTGAAGCATATTGGCGCATCGAATCGCCACCCATCGCCACTCAAACTGAAATGACCTTCGCGCGTTTGAAAGGAACTGCTCATGGGACGAACGCTCCCGACCTCGACGCAACTCATTCACGAATTTGAACAGACCTGGCAACCGTACGCGCGCGCGTTGCGAAAAGAAGATCGCGATGTGTTACTCGAACTGTTTGCGATGGTGCGCCATCAATCCGCGCCGATTGCATTCGCATCGCATCCCGATCCGTTTCAAGTGTTCACGCTCGCGATGCTTGGCGGAATTTTGAAACGGCTCGTGCAAATCGAGCGCACGCTGAACGCGGGACAAGACGAATGCGACGCATAACCGGCTGGCTATTCGATGTGTACGCGTTTGGCGATGGCGTGAGTGTGTGGTTGATTGACGCGGAAGGCGCGGCGCATCATTTACACGACACCTTGCATCCGACATTTTTCGTGCATGGCGCGCCCGCCGATTTGCGCCGCGTGTGCGAGTGGCTCACTCGTGCGCGCCTGCCGGTGCGACTCGCGCGCGTGGAACGCTACGATGTTTTCGCGCGGCGGCAGATGGTCGTGCTTCAAGTCGCGGTGCAAATCCCAACGCTTTTTGCAACCCTGGTTCATCGCGTCGCAACAACTTTTCCCATGCTCGATCTCTTCACGGCGGATCTTTCAATCGCGCAAGTCTATTTCTTCGAGCGCGGTGTCTTTCCGCTCGCGTTCTGCGAAGCGATCGTGAATGACGCGAATCTAATCGTCGCGATGAACACAAACGATTCGCGTTGGGCGCTGGAATATCGTTTACCACCTTTGCGCGTGATGGTGCTCCAAATGGAAGGTGAACACTTGAATCCGAATCACGGTCATCGCGGCGCGCTCGAAATTACGTACGAGGATCGCACGTATGGCATCAGCGCGGACGATCCGCGCGAAATCATCGCGCGCGTGCGCGCGTATCTCGAACGCGGCGATCCTGATTTGATCATTACGCGCTGGGGCGATTCATTCATTCTGCCGCAACTTTTGCAACTCGCGCGGCGATATGGGTTGGCTCTGCCATTCAATCGCGATGCGCGCATCGCGCCGCGTCCGCGTCCGGCGCGTTCGTATTTTTCGTATGGACGGATCATTTTCAAAACGATGACGCACACGCTTTGCGGACGCTGGCACATTGATCTCGAAAACGCGTCCCTCCTCGATTACGGACTCGATGGCGCGTTCGAACTCGCGCGCCTCACGCAACAACCGGTGCAACAAACCGTGCGGACTTCGACCGGCACCGGCATCAATGCGATGGAACTCGCGACCGCGTACGCGCACGGCTATTTGATTCCGTATCGCAAACGCGAACCGGAAGAATTTAAATCCGCGCGCGCATTGATGATTGCCGACAAAGGCGGTCTGACGTATCAACCGATTGCCGGCATCCATCACGATGTCGCTGAACTCGATTTCGGTTCGATGTATCCCACGATTATGGCGCGTTTCAATGTGTCGCCGGAAACGATTCATTGCGAATGTTGTCTCGATTCACGCGCGCCGGAACTGGGCTATTCGATTTGCCGCAAGCAACGCGGCGTCGTGCCCGACACACTCGCGCCGTTGATCGAAAAACGTTTCGCGTACAAGCGCGCAAAAAAAGACGCACCCGACGCGGAACGGAAAGAATGGTATCGGCGGCTCGCGTCGGCGCACAAGTGGTTGCTGGTAACCTGCTTTGGATACCTGGGATACAAAAACGCGCGTTTTGGCAAAATCGAAGCGCACGAAGCGGTGACCGCGTACGGGCGCGAGGCGTTACTGCGCGCGAAGGACATTGTCGAACAACGCGGCTTTCGCGTTTTGCACGCGCTCACCGATTCGTTGTGGATTCACAAGCGCAAAACCCAGGACGTGGAATATACCGAACTCGTCGCCGCGATTGAGCGCGCGACGAATCTGCCGATTGAGTTGGAGGGGATTTACAAGTGGGTCGCGTTTCTCGCGTCGCGCGTGGATGCGCACAACGCGGTGCCGCATCGTTATTTCGGCGCGACGCGCGATGGCGAGTTGAAAATTCGCGGGATTGAACTGCGGCGACGCGACACGCCGGAATTTATCAAACAAGCCCAGCAAGCAATCCTAGACGAACTCGCGCGCGCGAACACGCGTGTGGAATTGATCGCGGCTCTGCCGCGCGTTCTGCAAATTGCGGCAGAGTATGTGGATCGCTTACGCGTGGGGCAAGTGGCTCTGCGCGACTTGGCGATGACGTACTGTCTCTCACGCGAGCCGAGTGCGTATCAAATGAACACACTGAACGCGATTGTGGCGCGCGAACTCGCGGGGCGCGGCGTGAATCTGCAACCCGGTGAAGCCATTCGTTACATTATCACGGACAATGCCGCGCGCGTATCGAGTGATCGCGCGCGCGCGGCCGAGTTCTGGGACGGTGCGTGGGGTTATGATGTGGCGCGGTACACAGAATTGCTTGTGCGCGCCGTCGAGACGATCACGCAACCGTTGGGGCTGGATGCGCCGGCATTGCGCGCCGCGCTCGCGTGCGAACACCCAAATGGACAGCCCCGCGCGCGCCTGGTCACTCCGATCGCGCCTATGGCGTTCGGTCCGCTCTTTGAATTCGCCGCATCCAAATCAATCCAACAGAAGTGAGGTGTTGATTATTGCGCGTATTTTGAGATTTAATCAAAATGGTTTAGAATAAACCTATGCCACGCGAAAAACTTTACGCAAGCCGCGGCGAAGAAACAATTGCATTGAGCGTTAGGATGCCGGGATCAGTCAAACGCATCATCCAGATTCGCGCGAAAAAGAATCGGCGTTCCTTGAATCAGGAGATCGTCTGGCTCCTTGAGCGCGCGTTGGAACTCGTTGCTCAAGAACAAGACCAAGCAAAACGACAATCATCCCGTTAAGACTGCGCTGATGCTTGGGCAAGCGTCGTTTGATTTGTCCCAGGAGTCGTCGCGGAATTCGGATTGATAGAGTCGTGTTCGGGTTGTTCATTTTTTCTTCTTCTTGAATATGGTTTGTTTTGATACTATAATAAACCTAATTGTATCACTTTGTCAACTGCGCGCAGATACAGTGCGCGCAAACACGCAGAACAGAAGCAACCCGTCACAACCCAGTTGTTCAATCTCGAATTGCGTTACGTAAAAACTTTCTTTTCGCTTAAATTTTTGGCACAATCCGAGATTCGCTCAACTTTATGCAAATCCACGCTGTTTTTCCGTTTCAAAAGAGGTCTATTTTTGCGGCGTTTTCTGAACATCGGGCCAAATCTTCGAATGTCTCAAAAATTTAAGCGAAAAGAAAGTAAAAACCAGATTGATTCTGGTAAACCGGGAAACACCAATTGCCGCGTATCCACGAGACGCCTCAGATTTCACTTGATGATAACACCTTACACCGCTACTCCCTTTTTTCGACATTGGAATACGATATGAATAATGCAAAACTCGCTGACCAGATTGATACATTCATCGTCACCCGTCGCGCTAATGGGCTAGCGCCACGTACCGTGGAATGGTACGCATGGACACTTGGACAATTTTCCAAGTACGTCAATGGAAACACACCAACTCGCGAATTATGCCGCACATTTATTGCTAATATGCAAGAGCGGGGATTATCCGCCTATACAATTCGTAACACCGTGCGTGTGCTCAAGGTATTTTTTCGTTGGTGTGTTGCCGAAGGATTGATCGAAACAAATCCTACGGACAGTCTCAAGATTCCAAAAACGCCAAAACGCGTTCCCCGCGGTATTCTCCAAGAAGATTTGCGTGGACTTCTTGCTGTCGCGAACGAACGCGATCGCGCAATCTTGCTTGTGCTGGCAGATTGCGGCGTGCGCGTGGGTGAACTCTGCGGAATGAAAATTAGTGAACTGGATCTACCAGGGAAAACCATCAGCGTGATCGGCAAAGGCGATCGAGAACGTTTCGTATTTCTATCCCCCATTACATGCAAAGCAATTGAACAATGGGTAGCGGTTCGCACATCGAATAGTCCTTACCTTTTCGTGAGTGAACAGGGAAACAGATTTTGTCCCAATACGGTTACACAAATTTTGCGCCGACTGGGCAAACGCGCGGGGATTCGCGGGCGGTGCAATCCACACAGTTTCAGGCATGCATTTGCGCGCGACTATCTGATGAATGGAGGCGATCTTGCATCGTTATCACTTCAATTGGGGCATACTGACATACAAACAACGATGATCTATTCGATGTTTTTAACCGCAGAGTTGAGGGAAAAACATGCGCGGCATAGTCCTTTATCCAATTTCAAACTTCGGAACTGAGTGTTGGGGGTTCGAATCCCTCCGGGCGCGCTGGCTATGCGGTGACACACAGTTTGAACTGTCCTGCCGTTCTCGTGTCGGCGGGATTGAATCGGGGGAGCGACTTGCTCCCCCGATTTTTTTTGTGCGCCATCCACGAACAGGGCGCGTGTTCCCCAATAAAACATCGCCATCCCTCTCCGATCTTTTTCTCCGGCAGAGGAATGACGACGATCAAGTTGCTAATGGTGCCCCCATGGGAATTCGAATCCCAGTCTTGGCCTTGAAAGGGCCACGTCCTAGTCCCCTAGACGATGGGGGCGTTTATTACTACGTGGCGCATTTTACCTAATGCGCGGGAAATGTCAAATCGTTGTGGCGCGGGCATCGGCGGACTAAAAGTCCACGCCACTTATTTGATTCCGATTCGCACGCGATAACTGAAATAAAAATTGGTCGCGCGATCCCCAAACGCGCGGCGCACTGCATCGCGAAATTCCGGGACGCCTGCATCTGCTTCGCTCATTCCGCGTTTGAATAACGTCGCGACACCGCCCTGACTCAACGCAAGTTGCACCAAACGTTCTGCATCGCCTTGTTCGACATTATGAATCACCAACTCGTTCACATAGCGAAATTTCTGACTCGCGCGGATCCGCTTCAAATGATCTTCTTTCTTCAACTTTTGCACGCCCGCGTACCATTCGCGCGCTTTGCCGATCGCTTCGGCGCGATCTACAAACGTGTTGTACGCGATTTCCGCATCCACATTCACCGTGGGGGGCCAATCGCAATCAATCGCCGCGAAGACGCCGCCCGCGCGCAACACGCGCGCGATCTCAGTGAAGGTCGGTTCGGGTTCCATCCAATGTAACGATTGCGAACAGGTAACAATATCCGCGCACGCGTCCGGCAAATTTGTTTGCGTCGAGAGACCGTTCGCAAAACGCACGTTCGCTGGATTTCCATTCAGCCCCGCGCGCACCTCGGCTTGCACGCGCATATCCGCGTTCGGCTCGATCCCGATCACTTGAGCCGCACGTCCTGCCCAGATCAACGTTGACAAGGCAGTGCCGCTCCCCAAATCCACGACGACGCGCGGCTGTTCGATCTGCGCGAGTTGCGTGAGAATGTCGAGCAGAACCAGCGGCGGTTGCGGACGATAATGATCGTACTTGTCCGCGAAACCGGAAAAGCGTTCGACGTTCGCGATGTTATGATCAACCATTTACCATTTATACCGGCGGCCACGGCACCGCGGGCCAATCTTCCGGCGGACGCGGGAAAATTCCGGCATCGAGCAAATCCGCGATTCGTTTTCGCATCGCTTTGATTTCGCGCATCGAAAGTAATTCGGACAATGAATCCGCGAGTGGGTTGCCGCGCGCGAGTTGCGTTTGCAGATCGCGCAACGCGTCGAGCACATCCGGCGGAACCGGCGTTTCGGTGTAATCCCAGATCACGGTTCGCAATTTTGGATATTCGTGAAACGTAACGCCGTGATCAATGCACCAAATTTTTCCATCCTCGCCGAGCAGGACGTGCCCACCTTTGCGATCCGTGTTGTTGATCACCGCGTCGAACGCGGCGATGCGTTTCATTTCGTCGCGATGCGAATTGCGAAGCGTGAAAAAATGTTGCCCATCCACAAACGGAATGAACAACTGCGTCGAACCCGATCCGTGCGGACCATCGCGCAAAACCGTCGGCGGGATATTTGGAAAGCCGAGCGCGACGCTGGCGCGATACGCGGCGACTTCGCGATTCGCGAGCGAGCCGGTTGGAAAATCCCACAACGGGCGTTCGCCCTTGCACGGTTTGTAGACCGCGCTGATTTCGCGATCGCGATCGCGAATCGTCGCGAGAAAAGTATAATTCGAACCCCAGGGCACGAGCCCGTCGAGTTCCATTTTGCCGGTCGCGAGCAAATCGCGCGTCGCGTCATCCGGCAGAAAATTTAGTTTGCTCATTCAATTGCACGTTGCCGTGGCGCGGCTTTTCCAAGCCGCCGATGCGGGCACGCAAGCAAAGCCATCGCCACAAATCTCAAAACATTCTCTCACGTCAACGGCGCGTGATCACCATGCCCGTTGCGCTTGGGACAAAAATGTCCTTCGGGATCAATCGGGCGACCGCACAGCACGCAAATCGGACGCCCGCCCGCGACGATGCCCGCGGCGTGGCGCGCGAGCGCGCGCATTTGATCGCGCGTCGCCCATAAACGCACGACGTTGATCTGATCCGGATTTTCTTCTTCGGGCAATTCGTACGCGACCAGGACGATCAAACTTTGTTCCGCGTCATAACCGATGCCCAATTGACCGATCCGAAAAATCGGTTCGACCGGTTGCGACAATTCCATTTGCGTCGCGTTGACCTGGATCGAACGCGTGCCCGATTCCAAACGTTCGAGCAATTCATCAATCCCGCGCGCGAGCGCGCTGATCTGTTCTTTTTCGGAAAGCAACGTCACCAACGTCGCGCCCTGGCGACCTTGCAAATAAAATGTGCGCTTGCCCGGTTTGCCGATCACGCCCGCCGTGATGTGCGTTACCGGGTTCAAATCGTAAATGATGTTTGGCTCTGGCATTGCGTTATCCTTTCGCGTTTTCTTTTTTCTTCGGTTCGGGTTTGAACTCCGGCAACTTGTCGCTGTCGTTCAAACGAAACAAGGTCGCGCCGTGCTCGTTAAAAAATAAAACCGTTACCGATGCTGGGCTAATCACCAAGCGTTGAAAATTATTCAAATCCATTTTGAGATAATGCGCGAGCGCGGCTTTGATCGGATCGGCATGCGAAACAATCGCGACGACCTGGTTCGCGTGCGCCGCGATGATCGCGTCAATCGCGCCGACCATGCGCGCTTGTGTTTCACGCAAACTCTCGCCGCCGGGAAATCGAAATTCCGCCGGCGCGGTTTGGATTTGTTTCCACGCGTCCGTGCCTTCGAGTTCCTTGATCGTTTTGCCGGTCCACTCGCCAAGCCGCGTCTCGCCGAGTTCTTCGCGAATTTTGATTTCGAGATGCTGGCACTGCGCGATCGCTTGCGCGGTTTCCAGCGCGCGTTCGAGCGGGCTGGCATAGATCGCGTAAAGTCCGATGTGATTGACGCGTCGCGCGAGCGCGTCCGCCTCGCGCTGACCTTGCGCGTTGAGATGCACGCCCGGCGTCAACCCGGCGAGTTTATTTTCTTTGAGATAATCGTTCGACGCGTGTCGAATTAAAAGTAGAATCGTCATATCACGCCAATTGCCACGCGGTCAAATCGTCGAGCGATTTTTTCTGATCCGCGCTCAAGTGAAATGTGATCGCGCCGAGCAAATCGTTCAATTGCGCGGCGGTGTTCGCGCCGATGATCGCGCTCGTTACCGTGTGATTCGCGAGCATCCACGCAATCGCGACCTGGGGAATCGTCTTGCCGTGCTCAAGCGCGATTTTTTCCATCGCGTCGAGCAGAGCCATATTGCGATCATCGTTGACGAATCGCGTCATTCGTTCGTTGCCTTCGCCGCGCGATCCTTTCGGCATCGGTGCGCCTTTGCGATATTTGCCGGTGAGAAATCCGCCTTGCAGTGGCGAGTATGGAATCACGCCGATTTTTTCTTCCGCGCACAACGCCATCAATTCGCGTTCGTACTCGGCGCGCCACACCAGGTTGTAATGCGGTTGCGCGCAAATCACCGATTCGAGATTGTGCTTGTCGCTGAGCCACAATGCTTTCGCGATTTGCCACGCCGGATAATTCGAGACGCCGATGTAGCGCACCTTACCCGCGTGCACGAGATCGTCGAGCGCGCGCAATGTTTCTTCGAGCGGCGTGTCCGCGTCCGCCCAATGCAATTGATAGAGATCAATGTGATCGGTTTGCAAACGCCGCAAAGAATCGTGGCACGCTTTGATAATGTGCACGCGCGACAAGCCCTCGCCGTTCGCGCCGTCCCACATTCGCCCGCGCACCTTGGTCGCGAGAACGATTTGCTCGCGCGGTTTGCCGCGCATCCACTTGCCGATGAACGTTTCCGCGACGCCGCCCGGATTTCCCGGCGACCAGCGCGAATAAATATCGGCGGTGTCAATGAAATTGATCCCGGCATCGAACGCGGTATCGAGAACTTCGTACGAATGTTTTTCGTCCGTCGTCCAACCGAACGTCATTGTGCCGAGACACAGCTCGGAAACTTTTAATCCTGATTTGCCAAGTTTGCGATGTTCCATCTATTTCACCTTTTTACTTTTCACTTTTAACTTGCCTCAGCATTTCCGCGAACTCGCCCAACACCATCGCGGTTGCGCCCCACACCTTGTTGCCGTTAAAGTTGAAAAACGGGACGATGCCGGTGTAGCCGCGAATCGTCCACTCTTCTTCGATGACATTTTTTTCGTCCACGATCAAATCGAGCGGCGCGTCAATAATTTCGACGACTTCACCCGGCTCTGCGATCACACTCGGTCGCGCGGGCGTGAACGCGACAAACGGCGTGATGCGATAGCCACTGACCGGAATGTAAACCTGGGACAAGGGATCGCCGATCATTTGCACGCACGCGGGATCAATCGCGATCTCTTCGCACGTTTCGCGGAGCGCGGTCTCGCGCAATGATTCGCCATCCTCTTGCGCGCCACCGGGCAAAGAAATTTGTCCCTTGTGATTTTCAACCGTGTCGGTGCGCCGCGTTAGAAAAAAATGCAAACCGTTTTCGTTCGGATACAACAAAATCAAAACGCCCGCCTCTCTGGGTTGAATCTCCGGCGGGAGTGGAAATACATCGCCTGGTCTGGGTCGCGGCGACATTCGTATTTGCGCGGCGCGCCCGGCGCGTGGCAACGCGAGCGCGCGTTTTACATCATTCAAAATCACGAGTGGATTTTACTTGAAACGCGGGGAGTGGTCAAGATGACGTTTTTTGTTCCACGCGCGCGACATCCCCAGCTACGACGACGCGATAGGTCATGAGCGATTTTTGCGCGGGTCCGCGCGCGACCGCGCCGGTCGTTACATCGAACTGCGATCCGTGAAGCGCGCACGTAACAACATTTTCGGCGAGATCACTTTCGCTCAACGGACCGCCCGCGTGCGTGCACTCATCCTGGGTCGCGAAAAATGTTCCGCCAACATTATAGACTGCGACATTCGCGCCATTCACGCGCACGCGTTTGATTTTGCCCGGCGGCACATCGCGCGGACGAAATTCGTTTGCGCCAATTTCTTTTGGCGCGGCTTGCACATCGGGAACCTGAATTTCAATTTGCCCATCGCGAATCGCGACCGCGTACAGATCCAATTTCGCGCTGGGGTCAACGAGCAAATGCCCGTCGTCAATCGCGTACTCGAAACCATGCCAGGGACAAGTGAGCGTGTCGCCTTCGAGACACCCGGTCGCGACGGGACCGCCGCGATGCAAACACCAATTTCGGATGGCGATCCATTTGCCGCGATGATAAAAAACACCGATGGACAGATCGCCAATCTGCACCAGTTTGCGTTCGCCCTCCGGGATTTCATCCGCGCGCGCGACGATCACCGCGCGCATCGCGACCGGTTTCGCCTTGTCGTGTTCGAGCGCGAACGCTTCCGCCGCGAGTTGTTCGACCTGGTTCACATCCACTTGGGTCAATGCCTCGAACGTTTCGGTTTCGCGTTCGGTGTTGTACGCGCGCGAAAGCATTTCGAGAATCACCATCAACAATTTATCCCACGCGTCAATCGCGCGATGCCCCAGGTCTTCATCAACAGTGTGCAAGTCTTGCATCAAGACTTGCATGATCGCGTGTTGAATAAATCCGACCTGCCCGATCACATACCGCTCGGCGATGTAAATGCGCGGATCCGCGCCGTGCGAAGTGTGCGCGCGTCCGACGTAATCCACATAGCGAGCGTAATCGTCATCGTACACGGCTTGCGCGGTGCGAATCCAAAAGTTGGTGAGATGACGCATTCGCAATTCGACGTACTCTTGATCAATCGCGCCGTCTTTTTTCAAAAAGAATTTGCGCGTCGGCGGATAGCGCAACAGATGCGCGTAAAATTTTGAAACAATCTCCGGCAAATGTTTTTCGATGATCGGCGCAGAGTGTTTGATCGCGTCCGCGTCCGCCGCGGTGAACTCGACAAAATCCGCCATATAGCGAAAGTATTTGCCGGCATCTTGCGCGCCGCGTTTCGCGGCAACGTCAGCCGTCTGAGTTACATTCATTGTTGCTCCTTCACGAACAATTTCGTAACGAACACATAGCCCATCATCGCGCCGCCCGCGAGCGATGCCGCCGCGCTTCCGACGAACGTAACAACCAGCATCGTCGCGCGTTCCGCCGCGAGCAACGCGCCGACGCGCATGCCCACTGCGTCAAGCGCGAGATCAACAACGAGGTGAGTTGCAGTTTGGTTGCCACCGGCTTCCCACATCCGCCAAACGCGCCGCAATTGAAAAATATCTAAACGAAGTTGTCGCGGTCTCAATTCCAATTCTGCCGTATGATCATCGCGCCGCCGAATGGCACGCGACCGAACGCGCGCGCTTGACCGCGCTCGGCAAACCGCCGCCATTTGTGGATGGCGAAATCATTGCCGTTGCTCACGCCAACAATCTCATTCTCGTTACACTCAACTCATCGAACTATGCCGCATTTGCCGGCGTCAAGGTTGAGAATTGGAGTAAATAATCCAAATTGGATTTTACTCGGCGCGCCGCGCGTCTGTCAAGACGCCAAGTAGAATATATACCGTGCACAGTCACAAACTGAGGTTTTGCGCGAGACCCGGATTCGACGCTTTAGCGGGTTACCGGTCAGACAAACTACCGCGTAAACGCTCGACTCCAAAAGCGCAATCAGTGACCGAGAGCAGTATAAATCGAAAAGAAAATCCAGGTTTCTTGCAGAAACCTGGATTTTTTATTCTCACGCGGCGGTCAGCATTTTCAAAAACACCTGGACGACTTGTGTTTACATGTAATCTTGGCGCGAAGCAAAAAGAGCATCATTAAACATTTTGTGCTATAATCGCGCCAGAATTTCAAATTTTGGAAATTTGAATCGCGCCACAATTCAAGAGGTTCACTATGCCACTCGGATCATTCACGTTTGTTTTGCACTCGCACATTCCGTACGTTCGCAAAGCCGGACGCTGGCCTCACGGCGAAGAAATGTTGCACGAAGTAATGGCGGAAACGTACGTGCCATTGCTCGACGCGCTGAACGATTTGAAACGCGATGGCATCGAGCCGCGCCTCACGATTGGCTTGACGCCGATTTTGCTCGAACAACTCGCGGACGCGGACGTGCGCGATCATTTCGAATTGTATCTCGAAGAACGGCTCGCGCTCGCGGAGGCGGACATTACGCGGCACGAATCAAATCGCGCGGAACGTTTGCTCCGGCTCGCGCAGTGGTATCGCGATTGGTACGCGAACGTGCTCGCGTCATTTCGCGAACGGTACGCGCGCGACCTGGTCGGCGCGTTCAAACAGTTGAGCGACGCGGGCAATCTCGACATTCTCACAAGCGCGGCGACGCACGGCTACTTGCCGCTCTTGGATCGCGATTCGTCCGTGTACGGACAATTGAAAACCGGGATCGAATCATCGCGGCGATTACTGGGACACGCGCCGCGCGGCATCTGGGCGCCCGAGTGCGGTTATCGCCCCGCGTATATGGCGGGCGCGCGTTACAAACCTGGCATCGAAGAATTTTTCGCGGAGATGAATCTCGGATTCTTTTTCACCGATACGCACGTCATCACCGGCGGACGCATGGTCGGCAAAGTCGCGGGCGATGTCGCGGGACCGTATGGCGACATTCCCGCGCGCAAAATCGTCGTCCACGCGGATGACCGCCCCGAAGCCAAATCGCGCACGACGATGCGCCCGTACTATGTGCAAGCCGCGAACGTCGCGGTGTTCGGTCGCGATGAGCGCACCGGCTTGCAAGTGTGGAGCGCGGCGCACGGTTATCCCGGCGATTTTGTGTACCGCGAATTTCATCGCAAAGATTCAAACAGCGGTTTGCAATACTGGCGCATCACCGCGGCGAACACCGATTTGGGCGACAAGGAATTGTACGAACCGGACGCGGCGTTCGCTCACGTCGAGTTGCACGCGGATCATTTCGTTGACATTATCGCGCAACAAGTGCGCGCGTACTATTATCAAACGAAACAGCACGGCATTGTGCTTTCCGCGTATGACACGGAATTGTTCGGGCATTGGTGGTTTGAAGGAATCGCGTGGCTCAAACAAGTTTTGCGCCGGCTCGCGACAAACCAGGACATTGAATTGACAACCGCGCGCGATTATATGGACGCGCATCCGCCAGACCAAGTGCTTTCGATTCCCGAATCATCCTGGGGCGCGGGCGGCACGCATTGGACGTGGCTCAATTCCGAAACCGAGTGGATGTGGCATTTGATTCACAACGCGGAACGCGCGATGGAAGCGCTCGTCGCGCAATATCCAAACGCGGACGGCGATTTGTTGACCGTGTTGAATCAAACCGCGCGCGAACTTGTTTTACTTCAATCATCCGATTGGCCCTTTTTGATTTCGACCGGGCAAGCGAAAGAGTACGCCAGCGGTCGCTTTCAACAACACCTCGCGCGCTTTCATCATCTCGCCGCGATCGCGCATCGCGACGGCGTGCTCGCGGATGCGGATCGGCGTTTTCTCACGAACGTGATGGACTTGGACAATCCATTCGCGAACATTGATTATCGCGTGTTTGGATCAAGAGAATAACCCCCACCCTGCCCTCCCCCGTCAATGACGGGGGAGGGTTGGGGAGGGGGACACGGAGCAATAATGCGAATTTTGTTATACACCGGCAAAGGCGGCGTCGGTAAAACGAGTGTCGCCGCGGCGACCGCGTTGCGATGCGCCGACCTGGGTTATCGCACCATCGTCATCAGCACGGACGCCGCACACTCGCTCGCGGACTCGTTCGATTTACCGATCGGCAACGAACCGATGGAAATCGCGCCGCGCTTGATGGGTCAAGAAGTTGATGTTCTGCATCAAATGCGAAAATACTGGGGCACGGTTCAAGAATGGGTTACGTCGGTTTTGTCGTGGCGCGGCATTGATGAATTGATCGCGGACGAGGCGAGCGTTCTGCCGGGAATGGACGAACTCGCGTCGCTCCTGCAAATCGTTTTTTTGCACGATAGCAATCAGTATGATGTGATCATCGTGGATTGCGCGCCGACCGGCGAAACACTGCGCCTGCTCTCGCTCCCCGAAGTTGCGCGCTGGTACCTCTCGCACATTTTTCCGATTGAACGCCAAGCGATGAAAATCGCAGGTCCCCTTCTCAAGAGCATCACCGACTTGCCGATTCCCGACGACAAGGTTTTCGATTCGATCAAGGATTTGATTTTGCAATTGGATCGGATGCATCAACTCCTCGCCGAACCGAAAAAATCGTCCGTGCGAATTGTGTTGAACCCGGAAAAAATGGTGATCAAGGAAGCGCAACGCACATTCACGTATTTGAATTTGTACGGCTACTCGACGGATCTGATCGTATCGAATCGGATCATTCCCGCGAGCGTCGGCGATGGATATTTTGACGCGTGGAAAGGATCGCAATCGCGCTACGGGCAACTCGTGGAAGATGCGTTCGCGCCGGTGCCGATTTTCAAAGTGCCGCTGATGGATCAAGAAGTCGTCGGCGTTGAGATGTTGCGAAAAATGGCAAGCGCGATTTACGGCGACACGGATCCGAGCAAAGTGTACTATGCCGAGCAACCCCAGGTCATTGAAAAATCGGATGGCGCGTACGTTTTGAAATTGCGTTTGCCGTTTGTCGGCAAAGAAGATGTGCAAATGACGCGCGCGGGTGATGAGCTCGCGATCAGCGTCGGTAATTTCCGGCGCAATGTGATTTTGCCGCGCTCGCTCGCGGGGCTGGCTGTGCAAAAAGCAAAATTTGAAGGCGAGCATTTGACGTTGACGTTTGCGATATAAGTCTGTCATTGCGAGCGAAGCGAAGCAATCCCCGACGACTGGATTGGGGATTGCTTCGCCAAGTGCGCTCGCAATGACAGAGCATCATTCGACAAACCGCGTAAAATCGTGTAATATCCCGGCGATGACAAATCCACGCACTATTCAACCTCTGCCCGTTGAACGGTGGAAAAAATATCTCACCGATTACAACGAAGGGCTGGGGCTCGTCTACGAACGGCTCGTCCTCAACGATTACCTCGACCGCATCGTCAGTCAACACAACCTTCGCTCCGTGCTTGAAGCGCCGCTGTTTGGAATGGCGGGCGTGAGCGGCATCAACAGTGTGCGGCTCGCGCAACGCGGCTGTGCCGTAACGCTCGTGGATGAAAACGCGGAACGGCTCGCGGGCATCGAACGCATTTGGGGCGAACTCAATTTGCGCGCGACGTTCGTGCATCACACCGATTTCGCGCGCTTGCCGTTCGACGACGCGTCGTTCGATCTAACCTGGGAATGGGCAGGACTGTGGTACTTGCCGAACGCGGACGCGTTACTGCGCGAGCTCGTGCGCGTGTCGCGCAACCTGGTTTTTGTCGCGATGCCAAATCGCGTCCAGGTCGGCTACTTGATGCGAAAATTTTTGCTCGAACGCGATTTTGTGAATTATGTGGACGAAAGTTGGGCGGACATCAATCGCATCAAACGCGAATTGCGCGATGTGAAAATCATCGAAGAAGGCGTGCTCGATGTGCCGCCGTGGCCCGACACGGTAATGCCCGCGTCCCAGGTTTTGCGCCGGCTGGGAATCAAATCGAAAAAGTTGGACGCGCAATTTACCGGCGCGGGCTGGAACTGGTCAACGATGGATTATTATTTGGGTCGCCGTCCCGAATTAAAAGCGATGATTGATCGGTACACCTTCATCGAACGCGCGCCGATTCCGTGGCAGATCAAAGCGATCTGGGCGCATCATCGGTACGTGCTGGGTCAAGTGAAAAGTAAAAAGTGAAAAGGCAAAAGTGTGCCGCGTAGAGATAAGAGGTTGGAGATGGCAACTGGTTTAACCGCGCCGCCGAAAACGGCAGGTGTGTTTCCGCAAAGCGCAAACGTATATTATCCCGAATCGGATGGTAAACCTATGGGTGAAACCGACAAACATCGCCGCATTATGACCGCGCTCATCGAAGCGCTGATCGCATTTTTCAAAAACATCGCGGGGGTGTACGTCTCCGGCAATTTGATGCTGTATTACGAAGAAGGCAATCCATCCGCATGTGTTTCGCCGGATGTGTTTGTAATTCGCGGGGTCGGCAAAAACGAACGCCGCGTTTACAAGTTGTGGGAAGAAGTCAATGCGCCGGACGTGGTGATCGAAATCACATCGCGCTCGACACGCCTGGAAGACTTGGGCAACAAACGCGCGTTGTATGCCGAACTTGGCGTCGCTGAGTATTTCATTTACGATCCGAACCAGGAATATCTCAAGCCCCCGTTGCAAGGTTATCGCCTCGCGCAAAACGATTATGCGCCCATCGCGCCGGACGCGCAAGGAAAATTTCACAGCGCGATTTTGAATCTCGATCTGCAAATCGTGAATGATAATTTGCGCTTGTTCAATCCGCACACACAAAAATTTCTCTTGACGCCGCTTGAAGCGCAAGAAGCGGTGGAGCAAGCCGAAACTGAAAACGCGCGCTTGCGCGCGGAATTGAAAAAATTGCGCGAAGAAAAATAATTTATCGTGGCAACCGGACAACCCTCCTCCGTTTCAATCATCCTCCCCGCGTTCAACGAAGAAAAAAGTATCGCCGGCGTCTTGAAAGGATTAGACGAATGGCGCGCGCGCGCGGAAATCATCGTTGTGGATGACGCGTCCACCGATTGCACCGCCAAAATCGCGGAGCAAGCCGGCGCGCGCGTGATCCGGCATCGCGTCAATCGCGGGTACGGCGGCGCGCTCAAAACCGGAATTCGCGCGGCGTCGGGCGATGTAATCGTAATGATGGATGCGGACAGCGAACACAGCGCGTCCCAGATCGCGAGTTTGCTCGATGTGTTGGGCGACAATGATATGGTCGTCGGCGCACGCGGCAGAGGATCGCACGCGCCGAAATTGCGTAGACCCGGCAAATGGATTTTATCCCAGGTTGCGAACTATCTCGCGCAAACCGAAATCCCCGATCTCAATTCCGGCTTGCGCGCGTTCCGCAAAGAGGTCGTCAAACGTTTTTTGCATATTTTACCCAACGGCTTTTCATTCACGACGACGATCACACTCGCGTTATACAAAGCCGGTTACAGCATCGTGTACGTCCCGATCATCACGACCGCGCGCGTCGGCAGTCCCAGCACCGTCAATCCGATTCGCGATGGACTGAACACGATCATGTTAATCATTCGCATCATCGCGCTCTTCGATCCATTGCGCGTGTTCATTCCAACGAGCGCGGTGTTATTTTTTACCGGGATCATTTATTGGATCGCGGACAATCTCACGCGTAATCATTTGAACATTCCAACCGGCGCGCTAATGATGATCCTCGCGAGCATTATGATTTTCATGTTTGGAATTCTCGCGGACCAGGTCAGCGCGATTCGGCGCGAAAAGTATGAATAGTGCGTTAGTTCGATAGTGCAATAGTGCGATAGTTCAAGTTGCGATGTTTAACCATCGCACTATCGAACTATTGCACCAGTGCACTCTGTAGGAGATTGAATGGCGTTAGGTACTTATCTCAACATCGCGAAAGCGGTGGTGAATAATAAAATCGGCAGAGTCGAATTGCCGAATATGTGCACGTTCATCGTAACGTGGCGGTGTAATTTGCGTTGCTTTATGTGTGACGTGTGGAAGAAAACCGATCACGACGATATGAGCGTGGACGAAATTCGCGGCGTGTTCAAACAAATCCCGCAACTCGATTCGCTTCGCATCACCGGCGGCGAACCGTTCTTGCGCCGCGACCTCACCGAAATTTCGCGCGCGATTCTCGAAGAAACGGATCCGACCGTGCTTCACGTTACGACGGCGGGCGTAATGACCGAGCGGATCGTCGAGTACGTGCAAGCGATTGGCTCGAAAAAATTGCACCTGAAAATTTCGATTGACGCGGTCGGCGCGCGGCACGATGAGATTCGCGGTTATCGCGGTTTGTACGACAAGTCCATGCGAACTCTGCGCGCGCTCGTGGACTTGCGCGATCAGTACGGCTTTTACGTCGGCGTCAATCAAACGATCACCGATAAGAACTGGGATCACATCGAACCCCTGCGCGATGAAATGGCGAAACTCGGCGTGAGCGTGCATTACGCGATCGCGACCGATCATTACACCTTGTATCGCATCAACACGGACAAGGAAAAAGATGTGCCGGATATGAAATCGGTTTCAATGTCCGATTTCACGCCGGAGCAACTCAATTACATTTTCGATCAACTCGACCGGCGCGATGGCATTCATGACATTCCCGAATGGCTCGTGCAGAAATATTACGTGCGCGGTTTACGCAACCGGTTGCTTCATCAGCGCGAAGACCCCAAGCCGCAGTGCATCGAACTGCACAATCACATGCGCTTAATGCCCAACGGCGATGTGATGACGTGCGTGTACTATCCGACCGTCGTCGGCAATTTGCGAACGCAATCGCTCGAACAAGTTTGGTACAACGAAAAAACAAAACAGCAACGCGCGGTCGTGCGTAAATGTCCGGGATGTTGGGCGGGATGCGAAGCGAAACCGAACGCGATTTACACCGGCGACATCGCGCGCGCGCTGTGGATGGGACGCGCGACCGAACACGGCGCGACCGTGGCGATGGCAACGGCGAAGGCGTGATACGATTGACGCGGATTCCAAGATGGATGGCAAACGTTGGACAACGCGTGATCGCGACGATAATGAGATTTATCTTACCGAAGAACGCTGGCAACATATCATCGAACCGATCAACCATCCTGAAATGTTGGATTACGAAAAGCATTTGCGCGAAACGATTCGCATTGGTGATCGAAAGCAGGACGCATTAAATCCGCGCAAATATCGTTATCGCAAATCGTTTGCCGATCTGGTCGAGGATAATACTCACATCGTCGCGATTGTGCTTTTTCGATTTCGAGTCAACGAAACCGGCGAGATAACCGCGAATAATTATATTGTAACCGCGTATCAGAAAGAGATAGGGTGAAAAAAATGAACGACCCGGCATTTAATTATGACGAAGCAAGTGACACGCTGTACGTTTCATTCGCTCCGGGAGAAAATGCGACCGGCATCGAACTCAACGACCATATCTTGTTGCGAATCAACAAGCGCGAACGCAAACCGGTTGGACTAACCTTCTTCGAGTACTCGCTATTGGCGCAGAAAACTGAAATCGGTCCGCGCAGTTTTCCGCTCACCGGCTTGGCAGAATTATCCGGCGAACTACGCGCCATCGTCATCGAAATTTTGCGGCAACCGCCAGTCAATCAATTTCTATCCGTGTCAACATACACACCATCCTTTGTCGAAACGATTCCAATCACGTCAATCCAAACCATCGCCAGCATCGCCGTATGAATCGCCGGCGGAGGTCCGCTAGCTCAACGGTTAGAGCGGCACTCTTATAAGGTGTTGGTTCCAGGTTCGAGTCCTGGGCGGACCATCAACCATTTGATCGAAATTATTCCGGGCGACGACCATCGTCGCCCGTTTCAATAAGTGTTGACGATGACAACTCCTAAATCTATTCCCGACATTCATTTTTCCAATCCACGTTCTCCCAAATTGGGAATCGAAATCGTGTCGCTAGAAGCGTTGTTCAAACGCGGGCTGGATCGCGTGCTGACGGCTCCGCAACGCGTCCACTTTTATCACATTTTTTTGTTCACACACGGCGCAGGGATGCATGCGATTGACTTTTCCGATTACGCCTACGATACAGAAACGCTGTTGCTCGTTTCCAAAGGACAGGTTCAGCAATTTCAGATCAACCATGCCAATAAAGGTTTGATCATCATTTTCACATCCGAATTTCTGTACGAGAACGCGACCGAATTGAATCTCTGGCACAGCTTGCGCGTTTTCGAACATGCCTTGTTTTCGCCCTTGCTCCGGTTATCCGGCGAACAACACCACCTTCTCGCGAACCTGGGTCGCGTACTTCAACACGAATATCAGAAACCGACCGATGAATTATCGAACGAAATTCTGCGCCATTTGTTGCGCGTGCTATTACTTCACGTCGAACGCATTCAACAAGCCAGCGCGATCAATCAGCGCGTCGCGCCGCACTATCAGGATTTCGTTGCGTTCCACCGCTTGGTCGAGCGCGATCTGGCGCAATCGCGCAGTGTGCAGTATTATGCGCGCCAACTTGCCAGTTCGCCCAAGAAACTCAACAGCTTGACACGGCAAACACTGAACAAAACCGCGAAAGAATTTATTGAAGAGCAAGTCATCCTCGAAGCGCGCCGCTTGTTAGCGCAAGGCAATATGCCGATCAAGGAAATTGCGTATCACCTTGGATTCAGCGAACCGACGAATCTGGTCAAGTTTTTCAAAAAGCACACGCACACCAGCCCCGCCGCCTTTCGCCAACAATTTCAACTCGCGGCTTGAGCGATCCCTTCACTCCGATCTTCCCACTGATGCAAAAGAACACGGATAAATAAAAATATCCGTGTTCCTTTGTATTTGTGGGAAAAAATTTCGCTCGCGTCAGAATTAGCAAAGATATTGTCGCAGAAACCTGGATTTTTTTCGTCGCATTTTAACCAGCAGACGGATCATTTTGACCTATACTTGGATTGCTTCATCGCGTAGAATACAGTCATTCGATTCTTCCACACAATGCGGAAAGAAAAATCAAAAGGAGCAAAATGTCTAACCTTAAAGAAATCGTGCGCCCGTTCTACACCCAATGCCTGACCGTGAACGCGAGCACCAACGTCGCCGAGACGATGGGCAAAATCCTCGCGGATAATTTTCAATCGTTCGGTTCGGCGGATGTGAAAGCCAAAGCGCAACTCATCGGACAGATCCAATTTTTCTGGAAACTCGTGCCCGATTTGAAATGGGACATCCAGGAAATGTATCAGGACGGCAACACCGTCGTCGTCCGCAGTCTTGCAACCGGCACACCGAACGGCGATTTTATGGGCGTGCCGACGAACGGATCGAAATCGTTCAAGATCATGACGATTGACATACACACGGTCGAGAACGGTCAAGTCGTCAAGGTGCATCATCTTGAAGATTGGGGCACGGCGATGCGGCAGTTGCAGGGATAATTCTCAAAACGAACCCTGCATCTATGGATGCAGGGTTCGCCATTTTTATTGCTAACGGAGAAACGCGATGAAGGATAAACTGGTCGCGGATAATATCAACATGTTCCCCAAAGAACTGAAACCCTTCCGCGAATTTTTGGTTGATTCACAGCGCGGCGGTTTTGTTACCACCGCGCTTCCCATTGGCAATAGTCTTGAATTTGCCATCAAATTGTGGTTCTCCGGGAATTAGTGGGGTTAGTCGCGTAGCATAGCGCCTTGTGCGCGTACTTTTCCATTTCAACGCCCACAAGGGGCTATGCTACCCCACTAATTCCTGAAGAGCCCAAATTGTAAAGGGAGTGAACATGCAAGGTAAGATTGCACTTGTCACCGGCGCAACCGATGGCATCGGCAAAGCCACCGCGAAAAAATTGCTGACCGAAGGTTGGCGCGTCGTCATCGTCGGGCGCAATCCGCAACGATGCGCCGCGACCATTGCCGAATTGAAATCCTTGGGCGCGATTTCGGCGATTACCGCCGACCTAACCTCGATGCGCGAAACCAATCGCGCGGTCGAAACTTTTTTGCGCGAAAATCAATCGCTCGATTGTCTGCTGTTGAACGCGAACGCGATTGTGCACGAGCACATCGTCACGCCGGAAGGATTCGAAGCGAATTTTGCGTTGGGCTATTTGTCGCGCGCACTGACGACGTTCAAGCTCGAGCCGATTCTTCAGGCGACTCCGCACGCGCATATTTTAACGGTGATCGGAATGAACGCGATCAAAGTGGATTTCGATGATTTGACCATTGCCAAAAAATTTTCGGGTTGGTTGGGATTGGGACGCTGGCAGTGGGCGACCCAGGTTTTCGCAAATCAATTCAACGCGACGAGCGCCGTGCCGATGAATGTGTACATGCCCGGACTCGTTCGCACAAAAATTTTGGCGAACGAACCGCAACCGATGCGGCTTGTCGTGCAAATTGCGAATTTGGTGATGGGCATTCCGGTCGAGAAATCCGCCGAAAACATTTTCAACGTAATGAATGACGTAACCCAAAACAAGCGCAAGGGCGCGCATTACAAGTGGGACAAACTGAAACCCGCGCTCAAGTTGGAAATGAATCCAGACGATCCACAAAAACTGTGGGACGTAACGCGAAAAATACTCGCACCCTATTTATAACGCGTAGGGCAATCGCGTAAATTTGCCCAACTTTACGGAGGAACCATGTTCGATTTTATTCCCAACCTCTGGCGCGATCTGCATCCGATGATTGTGCATTTCGCGCTCGGCGGTTTATTTATGAGTTTCGGATTTACGTTGCTCGCGCGCGTGACCAGCAACGCGCAACTCGACAACCTGTCGTGGATTCTACTGCTCGTCGGCGTGGGCACAGCGATTCCGTCCGCCGTTACCGGCATCGTATCGCATCTGCCCTACGAAGCGTTGCCAGTGGCGAGCGCGATCGAGCCGCATCAATTGCTCGGGATGCTGGGCACGTTCGCTTCGATTGGCGTGGTGTTTTGGCGGTTTATGGCACGACAGCGCGGCAAGGATATTGGCGCGCATCCGCTCTACATCGGCATCGCAGTCATCGGCTTGCTGTGGCTGTTTCTGCTCGGCGGCACCGGCGGCAATCTGGTTTATCAACTCGGCGTGAATGTGCGCGGGATCAATCCATTGATCAAATAATTTTTTTACGCGCGCTGTAGGGGCGAAGCATTTTTCGTGATTCAGAAAAATGCTTCGCCCCTACTCGCGTTGACACTCGCCGCGCCCGCGCGTATAATGCGCGCGGAAAATCGAAATCCGCAAGGACGACGAACAACGTCGTCCTTTTTCATCTGGAGAAATAGATGGCTCAAGTTTTCGTCATCGGACTCGATGGCGCGACCTTCGATCTGATCAAACCATTTATCGCGCAAGGCAAATTGCCGACGTTCAAA
>JACRPR010000060.1:43346-44072 GCA_016223105.1 Chloroflexota bacterium
TGATGGAGACCGGCGCGTTCAGCGAATTGCGCTCGACCATTCCGCCTGTCACCGCGTCCGCGTGGTCGTCGTTTATGACCGGCAAAAATCCCGGCGCGCACGGCTTGTTCGATTTTATGCAACGCCGCGCCAATTCGTACGATCTCGCACCGGTCTCCGCGCTCGATCGCGATGGCAAAGCCGTATGGGATTTGATCGGCGATGCCGGAAAAAAAGTGATTGTGATGAACGTGCCGGTAACGTGGCCCCCCCAACCGGTGAACGGCTTGCTCGTTACTGGAATGTTGACGCCGCGCGGCGCGGAAAATTTCACGTACCCGAAAGAACTCGCGGACGAGTTGCGATCCGCGATTGGCGATTACATCGTTTATTCGGACGAGGTGTACTCGAAAGGACGCGGCGAAATTTTTCTGAACGCGATCAAACATTCCGCGACGCAACGCGCGCGCGCCGCTGAGTACTTGATGCAAAAATATCCTTGGGATTTGTTCGTGCTGGTCTTCCCTGAAACCGACACGGTTTCGCACGGCTTGTGGTCATCGTACGATCCGACACATCACGAACACGATCCCGCCGAAGCCGCAAAATTTCGCGATGGGATTCTCGAAATCTATCAACACATTGATGGACTGCTCGCGCGATTGTTGACTGTCATTGCGAGCGAAGCGAAGCAATCTCCAACCAACAACGCGGAGATTGCTTCGCAAAAACCGCTCGCAATGACAG
>JACRPR010000210.1 GCA_016223105.1 Chloroflexota bacterium
AAGCCGCGATTGTTTCCGCGCGGCGCAATAAAAAAGCGATCGGGATGAAGGAACTGCAAGAGTCGATCGAAAAAGTGGTGGCGGGTCCCGAACGCAAGAGTCGTTTGATCAACGAAGAAGAAAAACGGATCATTGCGTATCACGAAGCCGGGCATGCGCTGGTGATGCGAATGTTGCCGAACTGCGATCCGGTGCACAAGGTTTCGATCATTTCGCGCGGGATGGCGCTCGGTTACACGATGCACTTGCCGGAAGATGATCGCTATTTGCAACGCCGTTCAAAATTTATGGACGATCTCGCCGGCGTGCTGGGGGGGCGCTCCGCCGAAGAAATCGTCTTTCGCGATATCACGACCGGCGCGTCGAACGATCTCGAACGCGCAACCGATCTCGCGCGCGCGATGGTGACGCGGTACGGCATGAGCGAAAAACTCGGACCGCGCACGTTCGGCGATCGCGAAGAGTTGGTGTTCCTGGGGCGCGAGATTTCGGAACAGCGCAACTATAGCGAACAAGTCGCGGAGCAAATTGACGACGAGGTGCGACGCATCATCGGCTCGGCGCACAAAGCCGCGCGGGACATTCTGACCACGTATCGCGAAAAACTCGACGCGCTCGCCGATCGGCTCATTCACGACGAGACGATTGAAGCCAACGAATTTGAAGCGATGTTCGCGGAAACGCCGAAACTCGCGAGTGTGCCGGTGCCGGCGTGACATTTTTCGGATCGTCCCGGAATGGTGGATCGTGGAAACTCAATTTCCCGCAAACTATCAAAAAGATATCGCGCGTGCGACTGAAATTCTCCGTTCAGCCGGGTGCACGCACATTTATCTTTTTGGATCGTTGACGCGTGGAGACATCCGCTCTGAATCGGATATTGATCTTGCGGTGCGCGGATGTGCGCGCGGACAATACTTTCGCGTGCTGGGAAAACTCTTGCTCGCATTAGATCATCCGGTTGATCTGATTGACTTGGACAGAAATGACGGCTTTGCGCGCTTTCTGGAATCCGAAGGAGAACTGATCCAGATTGCATGACAAGGTAAATGCAAATCCGTGTTGAGATCAAAAGAACAAACACAACCGTCGCGCTAGAGCGCGGCGGTTTTTCTTTTGCGCGCGGGATGACGAAAGGCACACTCGCAAGTAGGACAATCGGCACTATTGAATATCCGCCCACTCGCGTTATGATACGATCAAGAATTTGAACGCAAGGAGAAATGAAAATGAAAGCATCGCCGATTGTCCACATCGTTTTGAGTGTGATTGCGTTGTTCGCGATTGCCGGTTGTTCAAGCGCGCAAGCGACGCCTGACACTGCCGCGACCATTGCCGCAGCGGTAAACGCGACCGCGACCGCGCAAGCCGCCGCGCAAGCGACGATTCAAGCGGCGGTGCAAGCGACCTCCGCCGCGCAACCGACTGCGACGCGCGCCGCGACGACGGTCGCGCAAGCAACCGTCGTAACGACCGTGATCGTAACCGCGACACCGAAACCGGCTTCTGCCGCGACTGCCGCGCCCACCGTCAACTATGTCGCTCTGACCGAAGAAGAACTCGCCGCGCTGATTGATCAAGCCGTGCAAGAAGCCGTTACCGCGACGACGACGACCAGCACGACGACAACCGCGTACGCGGCGGACGGCACGTTGACGACCGCGGAATATCAAGCGTTAGTAACTGCCGCCGCCGTCGCGACGACTGAAGTCAGCCAGGCGCAAGCGCTCGCGCAGGGATACTATGATCTGTACGCGCAGATGGCGACGGAGACCCTCGCGACCTTGCAAGCCATTGAACAAGATTTGAATTCGATGGCAACTTCGCTCGCGCAGATCAGTTCGATTCTTTCGCAAGGGCAAGCCAGCGCGCAAGCCGCGCTCGCGCAATTGCAAACGAGCGCGAACCAGGTCAAGACGACCGCGGCAAATGTTTCGACCAAATCGAAAAATTGGAACAGCCAGGTCAAGGGCGACGTGGACAAACGCGGGAATGCCGCGCTGAATGTTCAACCGAACAATATGCCGACGGATCTCAAAGGCACGCTCACCGGTCTCAATTCGTACGTGGACACAGTGCGCGGCGCGTTGGGCGATGGCAAAATCAGCAAGAACGAGTTGAACTCGATCAGCCAAGCCGGTGCGAACGCGGTTGCCGGGTTGAACAAATTCGGTGGCACGCAAGCGAGCGGCTTGACGAACGCGATCAACACGACGACGAAACAACTCGCGCGCGGCGAAACGCAAAAAGCGAAAACGAGTTTCAACGGCTTGGAGCAATCCGCCAAATCGTTCAACGCGTCGGCAGGATCGAATTTGCCGAGCGGGGGCGGACCGAGTGTGCCAGGCGGCGGCAATCCACCTCAACCCCCGCGCAAATAAAGTTTGATTCCGCGCTCTATTTCTGGTAAAATACAAACGACCGGACGAACTCGTTCCTCCGGTCGTTTCTACTTTTGTTTGAACTGAGCAAGACGCGTTCGCACGCGCGACAAACCGGCGCGTCAATTTTTGCAAGAGGTGGCACAATGGCAGAACTCAAACCTGGAATGATCGGCGAATCTACCGAACCGGTCACCGATCAAGTAACTGCGGCGTCATTTGGTAGCGGCATGGTGCGCGCCTATGCCACGCCGGCAATGATCGCGTTGATGGAAAACGCGAGTGTGCGCGCGATTCAACCCCACCTCGGTGTGGGGCAAACTTCGGTCGGCATCGAGATTCACATCAAGCATTTTGCCGCGACACCGATTGGCATGACCGCGCGCGCCCATGCCCAAGTGACCGCGGTGGACGGGCGTCGGATCACGTTTCAAGTGGATTGCTGGGATGACGCTGAAAAAATCGGTGAAGGCACGCATACGCGTTTGGTTGTGGATGAAGCGCGGTTTAAGGAACGCCTGTTGAAAAAAAATTAGGAGGCAACATGAAAGATTTAACCGGACGCGCGCTCAACATCGCGCAAGTGCGCGGCGCGTCGTACGCGGATGTGCGAATCGTTGAACGCGTCACGCAACACGTCGCGGTCAAGAATGGCAAGGTCGAAGCGTTGGAGCAAGAGGAATCACTTGGCTTTGGCGTGCGCGTGCTCGTGAATGGCGCGTGGGGCTTTGCCGCGGGCTCACGGCTCGAACCGAAAGATGTCGAGCGCGTCGTTACGCAAGCGGTCGCGATCGCGCGCGCGAGCGCGTTGTGCAAAGGTCGCGATGTGAATCTCGGCGCGAAAATCGAATCGAAAGGCGTGTACGAAACGCCGATCAAAATCAATCCGTTCACCATTTCGCTCGATGAAAAAATCGGGTTGCTTTTGAAAGCGGACGCGGAGATGCGCCGCGTCAAAGGCGTCAAGGTCGCGCGCGGCGATTTAACGTTTGTGCGCGAGAACAAACAATTCGCGTCCACCGAAGGCGCGGAAGTCAAACAAGAAATCGTCGAGTGCGGATGCGGCATTGTCGCGATGGCAACCGACCCGGCGACCGGCGATGTGCAAGTGCGCTCGTACCCGAACGCGGGCGGACGCCATCAACAAGCGCGCGGGTACGAATTTATTCTCGAACAAAAACTCGCGGAGAATGCCGGGCGCGTCGCGGAAGACGCGGTCGCGTTGTTGCGCGCCGATCAATGTCCCAGTTACGACGCGATGACGATCCTGCTCGACGGATCGCAAATGGCTCTGCAGATTCACGAATCGTGCGGACATCCCATCGAATTAGATCGCGTCCTGGGATCCGAAGCCGCGTATGCCGGGACATCGTTCCTCACGCCGGACAAGTTGAACAAATTTCGCTACGGTTCCGACCTGGTGAACATCACTGCCGACGCGACGATTCCCGGCGGACTCGGCACATTTGGTTGGGACGATGAGGGCGTGCCCGCGCAAAAAAGCGATATTGTAAAAAACGGATTGTTTGTCGGTTATCTGATGAGCCGCGAGAGCGCGCACGAATTGCGGCTCGGCGCGTCGAACGGCACGATGCGCGCGGATGGCTGGAATCGAATGCCGATCATTCGAATGACGAATGTGAGTTTGTTGCCGGGAACATGGAATCTCGATGACCTGGTCGCGGACATGGACGATGGAATTTGGATGGAGACGAATCGGTCGTGGAGCATTGACGACAAGCGATTGAATTTTCAAGTCGGCACCGAGATGGCGTGGGAAATCAAGGGCGGCAAGAAAACGCGGATGTTGAAAAACGCGACCTATACCGGTATCACGCCGGAATTTTGGAATTCGTGCGACGCGATCTCAAATGAAAAATCCTGGGTCGTGTGGGGCACGCCGAATTGCGGCAAGGGTCAACCGTCCCAGGTCGCGCACACCGGGCACGGCGCATCGCCGGCGCGGTTTCGAAATGTGCGCGTTGGAGTAGTCAAATAATTTCCCGCGTTTCCCTCATTTCCTTTATTTCCATTTTGGAAATACGGGAAATCGGGGAAATGATGGAAATCAAGAGGTCAACAATGTTGGGTCAAGAAAAAATCCGCGAACTAACGCAACAAGTTTTAGCAATGTCCAAAGCCGAGCAGACCGAAGTGGTTTTTACCGGCACCGATTCGGCGCTGACGCGATTTGCAAATTCGGCGATTCATCAAAACGTCGCTGAGGGGAACACTGAAGTGCGCGTGCGCGTCGTCTACGGCAAACGCATCGGCGTCGCGTCCGGCAACGATCTCACGCCCGAAGCGCTCAAACGCGCGGTGGACACGGCGCGCGCAATCGCGATGCGCCAGCGCGAAAATCCCGAATTCAAATCTCTGCCCGCGCCGCAACCGATTCAGAACGTTGAGGCGTTCGTTGAGCGCACTGCGAATTTTTCGCCGGAGCAACGCGCGCAGGTCGTCAACGCGCTGTGCAAAAAAGCCAAAGCGAAAGGCGTCGTCGCCGCGGGCGCGTTTCGTACAAGCGCGTCTGAGATCGCGGTCGCGAATTCGCTCGGCGTGTTCGCGTACCATCCCGGCACCGTCGCTTCGCTGACGACTGTGATGATGGCGGATACCGGGTCGGGGTATGCGGAGGTCGCGCATGCAGACGCGAGCGCGATCAACGCGGACGCGCTCGCGGAGGAAGCGATTGGCAAGGCGATCAAATCGCGCAATCCAACGGTCGCGGAACCGGGCGAGTACACGGTTCTGCTCGAAGAGTCCGCGGTCGAAGATATGCTCAACTTTTTCGCGTTCCTCTCTTTCTCCGCGCTCGCCGTGCAAGAAGAGCGTTCGTTTATGCGCGGCAAAAGCGGCGAGAAAGTGATGAGCGAAAATGTAACGCTGTGGGATGACGGACTCGCGCCGGACACGCTCGCGTTGCCGTTCGATTTTGAAGGCGTGCCGCGTCAACGCGTGATGCTGGTCGAAAATGGAATCGCGCGCGGCATCGTGTACGACACGCCGACCGCGCAACGCGAGGGCAAAACTTCGACGGGACATTCTCTCCCCGCGCCGAACTCGATGGGACCGCTGGCATTGCATTTGTTTATGGCGCCGGGTGAGACGCCGAAAAACGAAATGATCAAAAATATCGAACGCGGCATTTGGGTGACGCGCTTTTGGTACACGCGCGTTTTGCAACCGATGCCGGTGTTGATTACCGGGATGACGCGCGATGGCACATTCCTGATCGAGAACGGCGCGATCACGCGCCCGATCAAAAATATGCGTTTCACGACGAGTTATCTCGACGCGTTCAATCACATTCGCGCGATCAGCCGCGAAACAAAATTGACGCACGAAGAATGGACTGGCGGCGCGCGCCGCATGCCCGCGATTGTAACCGATGGGTTTCGATTTACCGGCGTTACGCAGTAGAAAACAACCACAGATTTCGCAGACGCAAAGCGCACAGAATAAAATCTGTGGTTAAAAATTTCCAATACAAAGACCTTCCAAAACCTGGAAGGTTTTTTTATTTCGGCAGTGGTCGCGCGTCGCGCGGCGGTTGAATCACAATCGTCGCGCTGTCGAAATCCCAAAAGCGCAACAGCAAACGCAAAAATCCTTTTTCCGCTCCGTTGTTCGGATCGTGCCCAGCGTATTCGAGTTTGACCTGGTGAATGTACCCGTCGCGACACAGCCAGACCAAGCCCTCCGCGCGATCCAGCGCGCCCAGATCGCGCGTGTCGCGCGTCGTGCCGATCATTTTTTTCAACTGTGCGCTTTCCGTTGCGCGCAGATCGGCGAGGTACACATCGCACAATTGATTGTCGAAATTTTCGACGCGCGCGCGTTTGAAATCTTCCGTTCGCACATCGTTCGTCAAATCGCGTTGCTCGCTCGCGTTGCCGAATGAAAGATTCGTGCTCGCGCCATCGGCGATGTACCACACACTCGGATCGAGAGTCAACAGTCCGAGCGGATTCATTCCTTTGGTGTACGTTTTTCCGGCGACGCGCGCGGCTTCAAACGCGCGATTCGGATCGCCGGTAAAAAGCACCATCAGCAATCCCTTGCCGAGCATTTGCAAATCCGCGCCATTGTGCGCGGTCGTCAAATCGAGAAACGCGATTTCTTCGTACACGCCGTTCGTCGTCGCGCCGATCACCCAACTAATTTGCGAACGATAGCGCGTCGCTTTTTCAACCTTGTCCCACGCGATCGCGATCGGATCGTTCGGATTCGCGGGACGCCGCGTCGGTCGCGGGGTCGCGGTGCCAGTCGCGCGCGCGACGGGCGGCAAGATCGTTTGATTCGGATCCGGCGTAACGAGCGGAACGACGAGCGTGTTCGTCGGCGCGGGCGTGCGCGTATTTTCCGGCGTCGGCGTGAGCGTGGGCGCGCGTGTGATGGTTGGCGGCGCGGGCGTGTCCGTCGCGCGGCGCGCGATTGGCGTCGGGCGCAGAACATCGCACGCGGACAAGAGCAATGCGAACGCGATGAGCCAAACAAATGTATGCTTGTGCATTTTCACCTCGCGATCAAAAATTCGCGGCAATAGTGTACTCAAACCGGCGTGAGGATGCAAACGGAGCGAAACCTGGCGCGCGCGCTGTCTTGATCAAAATTTCCCACCGCTACAAAAGAACACGGATATTTTTATTTTCCTTACATCCGTGTTCCCTTGAATCAGTGGGGGAAAATTTCGTTCGCGCGAAAATAAAATCGGGAGAGATTTTTCATCTCTCCCGATTTTGTTATTGACCAGGGAACGGTTTTGCGCCGGTGGGTGCGGTGATCTTGATCGCCGCGTTGTTGAAATCCCACATATGCGCGTTGATCTTCATCGAACCCTTTTCCGCCGCGTTGTTTGCATCGTGTCCCTGCATATCCAGCAGGAACTTGTGGACGTATCCATCGCCGCAGAGCCACATGCTCATTTCGTACTTGTCAATCGCGGAGAAATCTTGTTTGTCCTTGGCGGTGCCGAGCAAACCGGTCAGCGCGGCGTTCTTGGCGTTTTTGAGATCGTACGCATACACATCGCACGATTGTCCGTCCACCGATTCACTGCGAACCTTTTTAAAGTCAGCGGCTTTGGCATCGCCCATAAAACTGTCGAACGAATCCGGCTTGGCGAAACTTTCAAACCCGCTCATGCTCGACGAATCTTTCATCGAATACCAGGTTTTTGGATCGGTCATTCCGAACATCGAGATGCCGCGCATATACGTCTTGCCGTCCGCGGTAACGATTTCGACTGCGCCGCCGCCGGACAACATTCCCATCAACACGCCCTTGCCTTCGAACGAAGAATTTTTGCCGTCCACCATTCCCTTCATATCGAGCAGGGCTTCTTCCGCGAATTTACCGGCTTGGGTCGAGCCGATCAGCATCGCCATTTCGATCCGATATTTTTGCGCGGTCTTGGCTTTGCTCAACGCGTCGCCGAACAAACTGCCCGCCCCCGGTTGGTTGGATGAAGGCACGGTTGGTTTCGCGACCGGCGATTGCAAGGGCGACGCTCCGCCGGGCGGCAAGCCCGCGCCGGGAGTGCGTTGCGCCGGCGGCAATCCGCCGGGCGGTTGCGCCAAGCCGCGCGTCGGCGTCGCGGTCGCGCCGACCAAACCTTGAAGTTCACTCGGCAAAACGCCGGTCACCGTGCTAGAGATTTCAGGCACGAGGGTTACTGCGGCAACAATGCCGACACAACAAAAGCAAATCAACAACACCGCGCATCCGCCGATGATCAGCGGCATACGACTCGACGATTTCTTTTCCGGTCCTCCGGTGGGTGCTTGCATCTTTTCCTCCTTTTGATTGCGTGCAAGTGTATGCGAAATTTGATTCTTGGCAAATTGGTGATAGTGATCCGCGAATCACGCGAATTTTCGCGAATGATTTTTGGAGGGTGTTCGTCGTGCGGCACGTAACGCAGTGGAGCGCCGCATCGAATTACGCGACTCTGCTTCGCTTCGTCGCTCACTACGAACACAAGTTTTTATTCGCGCGATTCGCGTTATTCGCGGATTAAAAAATTATGGCGTCGGTGCGCGGATTTTGAATTGCTCCGCGCCGGGCGGCGCGCTGATTTTGATCGCGGCGTTGCCGAAATCTTGCAAGCGCAAAATTAATTGCGCGCTCCCCTTTTCATTCGCGCGGCGCGCGTTGTGCGCGTCAACGTTCACGCTCAATTGATGCGCGAGCCCGTCATCGCACAACCACAATTTCACTTCGGCTTGATCCAGGATGCCGAACGGACTTGTGTCCAAGCCGCCGCCGAGCAACGCGCTGATCCCGGTTTCCGCGAATGTTTTCGGCGCAGATTGCCACACCTGGCAGGATTGTCCATCCAAACTTTCGCGCGCGCTGGTTTGATATTTCGCGTTCCCGGCTTGCGCGATGAAATCGTCCAAAATATCTTCCGGCGTAAACGGCGCGCGCGCCGCATCCGCGAGATCGGGCGTAACGATGTACCATTTCGTCGCGCTCGGCAAACCGAGCGCGCGCGCGCCTTTGACAAAGTACTGTCCGTTCAGCACGGTCAACTCGATTTGCTCCGCGCCGAGTTGATACGCGTAATGCGAATTGCCCTGGGCAACTTCACCTTTGAGGTTGAGCGCGAACGGCGGCGCGCTCGCCGATTTCACATTCAATTGCAAATTCGCGCGATAGGTTTGCGCGGCTTGCGTTTTTTTCAACGCGGTGTTGATCGGCGATGGCGTGGGCGGCGCGAGCGAGGGCGTGATGATCGCGGTTGGCAAGCGCACCGGTGTCGCGATTGTCGTGGGCAGAGGCGTGCTCAAAAACGCGGTCGGCGCTTCGGGCGATGGCGTCGTCGCGGTAGGAAGCGCGTCGCACGCGACAACGATCAGCGCGAGCAAAACAAACGCGAGAGATTTGTTCATACGCGCAGTTTACCGCGAATGAGATTTTTTCGCAATCCGTAGCGCGGGCGGCTCGCCCGCCGCGCGATTGCGGGCGAGCCGCCCGCGCCACATTTGCAATTTGTCCTACGCGGTTGATTGTGCTAGAATCGCGGCGTGATCGAACTGGGCATTGTGATCGTCAACTATAACACGCGCGACCGGCTCCGCGATTGTTTGCGCTCGCTCGACGCGAGTCGCGGCGCGGAATTTATCACCTACGTCGTGGATAATTGCTCGACCGACGCGAGCGCGGCAATGGTGCGCGATGAATTTCCGCGCGTGCACTTGATCGCGAGCGAACACAACGGCGGTTATTCGTATGCAAACAATCTCGGCTTGCGCGCGATTCTCGCGCGCAACCCGGTTCCGCCGTACGTGTTACTGCTCAACCCCGATACCGTGTTGCCGCCCGATGCGCTCGCGCAGATGCTCGCGTTTATGGAACAACATCCGCAAGCTGGGATCGCGGGTCCCAAACTCGTAATGGCAAGCGGCAAACTTGATCTTGCGTGCCGCCGCAGTTTTCCCACGCCGGAACTTTCGATCTATCACGTCCTGGGATTGGACGAACGATTTCCCAAGAGCAAATTTTTCGCGCGCTACAATATGACCTTCCTCGACGAAAACCAGGTCGCGCAAGTGGATTCGGTCGTCGGCGCGTTTATGCTGATGCGAACGCGCGCGCTCCAACAAGTTGGCTTGCTCGACGAATCGTACTTTATGTACGGCGAAGACCTTGATCTCGCGTTGCGAATCAAACGCAAAGGTTGGCAAGTGTTTTATAATCCGGCGGTCGAGGTTTTGCATTACAAACGCGAATCGTCGAAACAATCCGCGCGCGCGCAGTACGAGTTTTGGCGCGCGGGCTATATTTTTTACAAACGCCATTACGCGGCGACAACTGCTTTGCCAATGCACTGGCTTGTTTTGTTCGGACTCGTCATCAAAGGCGGTCGCCCACTCGCGCGCGAAATGATGCGCCCGCTCGCGCCCGCGCCAAATCACGCGGAGATTTTGGGATGAAGCGGCACGCGCAACTCGTGTTTACCGCGACGCTCGTCGCGATGGATATCGCGATGACGATGCTCGCGTTTTTCCTCGCGTATCTGTTGCGCCCGCGCGAAGCAACGCCGAACGCGGTGATTCTGCCGTTCGCGAATTACCTTGGGATGATGATCCTCAGCGTCGCCGCGCTCAACGTCGTTTTCTTTTTTCACAAACTCTATCATCTGCGCCGCGGCACGACGCGCCTCGACGAATTGTATTCCGTCTTTTCCGCGGTTTCGATCAGCGTGATCGTCGGCGTCGCGCTCACCGCGTTCGTTTATCGCAGTGACCTGGATTATCCGCGGATGATGATCGTGTACTTTTGGGCGTTCGCGTTGATCTGGATCGGCATCGGACGGATCGCGCATCATCATTTTCGCTCGACGTTGTACAAACGCGGCTGGAGCGAATCGCGCACATTGATCGTCGGCGCGGGCGAAGCCGGGCATATCATTCTCGAAAAAATTCGCGTCTCGCCGCATCTCGGTTATCGCCCGATCGGTTTTCTCGACGATGAGCGCGCGGGGCAAACGGTTTTGAAATTGCCGGTGCTGGGACGCGTCGATCAACTCGGCGAGATTGTCGCGCAACACCAGGTGGACGAAGTGATCGTCGCTTTGCCGGAAGCGTCGCACCAGGATTTGCTTTCGGTGATTTCGCGCTGTGAAGATGGGCGCGTCAGCATCAAAGTTTTTCCCGATGTGTTTCAAATTATGGCGGCGGAAGTCAACATCGGTGATTTGAACGGCTTGCCGCTGTTGACGATGCGCGATGTCGCGATGCGCGGTTGGCGGCTGACGGTCAAACGGATCGTGGATGTTGGGATTAGCGCGCTTGTGTTGGTGTTTGGATCGCCGTTTTTATTTTTGCTCGCGCTTTTGGTGAAACTTGATTCGCCGGGTCCGGCGTTGTATTGGCAAGAGCGAATGGGGTTGGATGCGCGTCCGTTTCCGTGTTTCAAATTTCGTTCGATGCGCCAGGACGCGGAAGCGGAGACGGGACCGGTGTGGGCAACCGCCGGCGATCCGCGGCGCACGCGCGTTGGTGGATTTTTGCGGCGGTACTCGCTGGACGAACTGCCGAATTTTGTCAACGTCTTCCTGGGGCAGATGAGTCTCGTGGGTCCGCGCCCGGAGCGCCCGGTGTTTGTCGAACAGTTCCGGCAAATGGTGCCGCGCTATATGGAACGGCATCACGAAAAAGCCGGGATTACCGGCTGGGCGCAGGTGAATGGTTTGCGCGGCGATACTTCGATTTGGGAACGCACCAAGTACGATTTGTACTATGTCGAGCATTGGTCGCTGTGGCTCGATTTCAAAATTATGATTTTAACGGTCGTGCGGTTTCTGCGCGATCCGAATGCGTACTAATGAACCAGGAACAAGAATCCCGGCTTTCTTCAAACGGAGAAAGCCGGGATTTTCATTTGCGTTCACACGAACCATTCGGTGCGAGACTCTGCGCGCGTTACACGATCGTCGTCACGCGCGGATCAAAGTTATTGTCTCGACCATTTTCGCGCGCGGCACGCGGCAGAGTAAAGTGAAACACACTGCCCTGGTTCGGCGCGCTCTCCACCCAAATTCTGCCGCGATGTGATTCGACAAGCACCTTGACCACCGCGAGACCAAGTCCCAATCCGTTATGTTGGCGCGTGAGTGGATCACTGGATTGATAAAACCGCTCGAACACGCGCGTTTGTTCCTCGCGCGAAATCCCCAAACCCTGGTCGCGTACGCTAACGATGATTTCGTGCGCGTCTACGCGCGCGCCGATAGTAATCGTGCCGCCGCGCGGCGAAAACTTGAGCGCGTTCGAAATCAAGTTGGTCAGGATCAACGCCAAGCGATCGCGATCCGCGCGCACGTACACTGTGGCGTCGATCTGGGTCTTGGCGACAAGCGCGCGTTCGTCCAATTCTTGCTGACGGCGCGCGACGACATCTTGAACCACCTGGCTCAACGCGAGCGTGTCCAAGTGCAGAGCCAATTCTCCTAGATCGTGTTGTTGCAGGGTGGACACGGCATCCACGAGATGTTTCAGTTGCCGCGCTTGCGCGACGACGATGTGCGCGTATTCCTTCGCGGTGCCGAGCGATTCATCTTCGAGAATTTTGGCATAGCCGAGCAAAATCGCGAGCGGGTTGCGAAATTCGTGCGCGGTAAGCGCGACAAATTTGCGCTTGGTCTGTTCGACCCGGCGCAATTCCGCGCGCAAGCGTTCTTGCTCGCGCAATAAAGTGGGGTGATCATTTTCCGGCTGAAGGGGTAGTGCTGAAGTGTTCATGTAAACCTATATGTGCCGGGCGGCGCGTGCGTGATCCGTTAGCGAGTGTTTTGAAATTCAATCGGCGGTTAGAAACCGCGTCGACCCAAAGTGAAATCGCCCTGCGGCGATTGATTCCAAACCGACGAAGATCGGTTTTGCCGTGAGTTGCCGCGATTTCAATCGCCCGAACTGAATTTCAAAACACTTTCTTAGGCGTATCGCGTACGCGCGCCCGGTAATGTGAGGACCGGCGGATCAAGTCTGCCTTGTGCGCGCGTGATCCAGGTATCGAGTTGCCCGGCAAATTGCGCGAGCGAGTCCGCGCGAATTTCCATCACGGCATTCACCTCGTCGTTGGATAAATTGAAATTTGAAATGACGCGGCGGCGCGATCCGTTCAACAATTGCTTGCGAAATCCCGAGTCCACGATTGCCGCGCCGACGACCGCTTGCAATGATTCGTATGCCATAAAAGAGTCTCCTCCGAGGATATAAATACGCGCGGATCACGCTGGGCGCGCCGCGCGCATTGCAGTTTGAATTAACCTGATCGCGCCGAGCGCGATCAGCACATCGCCAAAACTAAACACGGTTGGAAGCGGAAACGGCGGCGGCACAACAAAAATGTCCGAGAGCCACCACGCCAGCGTCGCCGCGCGCGGAAGCACAATGTCTTTGCTTCCCATCACGCGCGCGCCCGGCTCCATGCTCATCACCTTGCGCGTGTGTCCGACTTGCTCCAATGCTTCCGGCGTGATCGGCATATAGCCGCCGTTCAACAGCATCACGGAAAAATTAGCGAGCAATCCCGCGCCAACCAATGCCATTCCCGGCAAGGCGCGATTGCGCGCGACAAGAATAAACAGGAGCAAGTATGAAATTGCGAGCAAAGCGACGCGTGGACTGCTCAGTCCCTGATTTACCGGTTCGGGAAAGTAAATCAAATAGACTTGCAGTCCAAACGCGACGAGTGCAATCCAGCCCGCTTGGAGCGGCACATCCGCGAGCCGCTTTAAACTCCCGCCGCGCACCAGCGCAATGCCAACCGCGATCAAAACCGCAACGGCGAGGATCATAGCGCCGCGACTTAACCGCTAAATCCGCCAAATCCATCCGGCGCGCCGCCCGCGAGCGCCATCGCCAACAACGCCAGCAAAACGTAAATGACGCGCACCCAAGTTGGATTCGTCGTGAGCAGATTCCAGTTTTTCATTTCAATCCTCCTCAAGAATCGTATTTGATTCTATTATCGCCGGGGGTACTCACAAAGTACTCACGAAAAGGGTGTTTTTCGAGGGCTTACCTTAAAATTTTTGATCAAATTCAAAAAAAGAGGCAAAAACGTGGGGTGGCTTTTCAAGCCGTCAGTTGGGTAACAATTAGCAATAGGTGGAACGGCGTCCGCCACCTACGTAGGAAACGCTCGCCGTAGCGTTCGGTTGGATTTGTAGAAACCGAGGTTTTGTTTCCACTTAATGCGCGAGCGCGGGATCGTCGGCGAGGATACGTTCAAAGAGGATTTGGGTTTCTGCGCTGGGCGCGAGGTAAAGTTCGCTTTGCAATATCTGCGCGCACTGCTGATAGGTTGCCAGCGCGCCGCTTCGATCACCCGCGCGCACTTGCGCGTGCATCAACGCGCGATAAACATCTTCGCGATAATTGTCCTGCGCGAGGATGCGTTGATACAAGGTGATCGCTTCAGCGAACGCCTGCTGTTGCGCGACGAGGTCCGCCAGCGCGAGCAACGTGTTGAGATAATTTTTTGCGAGCGCGCTCCGAATCGGGACGCACCACGCGCTTCCACAATCTTCGAGATAATCGCCCTGGTAGAGCGCGAGCGCGCGACGATACGCGTCGGCGCGTTCGGCATCGTTCGCCGCGCGTTCGGCTTGGCGCACTGCCGCCTCAAAGTGCGCGATGTCGAAATCCAACTCGACCGCATCGTTGATGCAATAGACACCGTCGGCATAGATCAAACAATCGGGCAAGAGCGCGCGCCGTAAACGCCAGGCGGTCGAATGAAAAACGCCATTCGCTTTCGCGGCAGGTAACGCGCCCCACAATTCTTCCAGCAATTGATCCTTGCGCTGACCTTCGGGATGCGCCAACAAAAAAAAGAATAATTCTTTGGTCGCGGCGGATTCCCAATCGCTTTTGGTGACGGGTTTGTCATCTATGCTGATCTGTCCCGTTCCAAATCCGCGCACGCTCACGCGCGGTTTGGCGGGCGCGGCGCGCGGCTCGGCGACGGCAAGGGGCAACGCGTGCGCTTGATTTAGCGCGCGCGCCCAATAACCATCCCCGATTTTTTTCGCGCGCGCGTACTCGATCAACGGCGCGAGTTGTTTGCTGTCACCGACGATAAACTGATCCTCGCTCAACCGCACTCCGATATCCACCGCAGTTTTGAGATGTGCGCCCGCTTCGCGATATTCGCGTTGCAACCACCGCGCGTGCGCGAGGTGCAGATGCGCGCGCGCCGAATCGCGTTGCGCGCCGCCGCGTTCGAGCAACTCGACCGCGCGCGTCAAATGTTCGGTCGCGGTTTCCGGATTGCTTTGCGCGTTGCACAAAATTCCGAGCGCAGTGATCGTCAAGCCGAGTTCATAACTCGACCGATGACTTTCCGCTTGCTCAATCGCTTGATGAATCAAGCGTTCCGCCATGTCTAAATCGCCGGTCAAGCGAAACGTTTCGCCCAACGCGTTCAAGCCATACGTGATCAAAAATCCTTCGTTGATCTGGCGCGCAGTATCGAACGCGGTTTGATACGCGTCTTGCGCCGCCGCGTAATCGGCTTGATCACGATACACATCGCCGAGACTTGCCAGCACCAATGCCTCGACGCGCAATTGACCCGAGCGATGCGCGTGGGCGCGCGCCTCGTTCAACGTTTCAATTGCTTGCGCGGACTGACCGCGCCGATGCTGACTCACGCCGATGCTGTTCAACGTGTTTGCCAACCCGAGTGGATTATCGGCGCGCCGCCAAAAATCGAGCGCGCGTGCAAAATGTTGCGGCGCGTTGGGGTTGCCCAGCGTGCGATACGCGACGCCGAGGTCTTGATGCACCAGCGCGATTGCCGCATCGTCGTCGAGCGCGGTAAATAATTCCAACGCGCTTGATAATTCGCGCGCGCACTTGTCCCATTCACCCAACATCCCGTACGAAATTCCGATCATCCGCCGCGCGTCGGCAATGTCCCGCCGCGCCGCGTCGCCGAGCATCGGCAGGGCGAGTTCCAGCATCGCGATCGCTTCGTGATACGCGCCTTGCGAACGCCGGCACGCGGCTTGCTTGATCAACGTTCTGCCCGCGCCGCCGCGATCCCCCGCGCGTTCATAAATCATCAACGCGCTCGAAAACATTTGCAACGCGTGATCGGAATGTCCCGTGTCCGCCCAAATCATTCCGCGCGAAATCAGCAAACCCGGATACTGCTCCACGACTTGACGCGGCAGGGCGTCGATCCATTTGGCGAGCGTCGTCCAGCGTCCGGCGGCGAAGGTGGCTTGCGCGATTTGTTCGATGGCGGGCGCGGCTTGGTCGAATAAATTCGCGCGGAGCAAATGCGCGATCACTTGATCGGGCGCGTTGCGCGCGCGAAACATTGCCGCGGCGCGCTGATGCAACGCGCGCCAGCGGTCCGCGTCGGTCTCGCGCAAGCGCGCCCATAAAAATTCCTGGAACAAGTGATGATAGCGATACCAGGTTTCTTCCTCGTCGAGCCGCGTGATGAATAAATTTTTCTGCTCCAGCGCGATCAACATTTCCGCCGCGTCGCGCGTTTCGAGCAGTTCAGCGCATAACGCCGGGCTAAGTTGATCGAGCGTCGCGGATTCGAGCAAAAATTTTTGCAGAGCGGGCGGTTGTTGTGCGAACACCTCGTCCATCAAGTAATTGAACACATTCGTCGGCTGACCTTGCAGGCGCACCAAATCGCGAAACAAGCCGCGCCAGAGCGAATGCGTGGTCAGCAAAATGCCGGTGATCCAACCCTCGGAATGTTCCGCGAGTTCGCGCGCGTGTGGCTCGGTCAACGCGGTCTGAAAATTTTGCAGAACGAGCGCGCGAATTTCTTCGGCGGTGAAACGCAAATCGTTCACGCCCAACCCGGCAACTTCTTGCCGCGCGACGAGTCGCGTCAGCGTCAACTTTGCTGGCAGTGTCCGGCTCGCGATAATCAAGTGCGCGTTTTCCGGCAACAGGCGCAACAGCGTGTCCACGATTTGATTGACCGGCTCAGATTCTTCGATGAGGTGAAAATCGTCCAGCACGAGGATGAAAAACGTGGGGATGGTTTCGTAAATTTCCGTAACGAGCGTGCCGACGATCACTTCGGCATCGCGTTGCGTCGCGGGATTCTCCAGCAACCCGCGCGTGCGCGCGCCAAAATCCGGGAACTGGCGACGCAACGCCGCGACCAGGTATTCGAAAAAAATTTTCGGGTCGCCGTCGGACGCATCGAGCGCGTACCAACACACCGGGAGCGCGGTCTCGTGCGCGAAATCAATTAGCAAGGAGGTCTTGCCGTAACCCGCCGCCGCGGAGACGAGCAACAGTTTGCGTTCGATGTTTTCGTGGAGAAAATTAACCAAGCGCGGACGCGAGAGAAGTGTGTTGCGTTTGCCGGGGCGGAGAATTTTTGTTACTGCTGGCGGAGAATCCAAATCTGCCCTCTGTTCCAGAACCAATCGCTTGATTATTATAACACGACTCGCGCGGGCTTGCCAAAAATTCGCCTTGATGGTAAACTCGCGAATGAATGAATCAACGCGTGCACGCATTGGTTGATTCGTTTGAAAGTTGGAGGATGAATGCCCGCGCAAGCATTGTACTTGAAATATCGCCCTCGCACATTCGCCGAAGTTGAAGGGCAAGAGCATATCACGACCACGTTGAAAAACGCGCTGGCATTGAATCGCATCGCGCACGCGTACCTCTTCACCGGTCCGCGCGGCACCGGCAAAACCACTTCAGCGCGTCTCCTCGCCAAAGCCGTCAACTGTTTGTCCGACGGCGATAAACCGTGTAACACTTGCGCGATCTGCGTCGCGATCAACGAAGATCGAATGTTGGATTTGATCGAGATCGACGCGGCGTCGAACACGAGCGTCGAAAACATTCGCGATCTGCGCGACAAGGTAGATTTTCGCCCGGGGCAAGCGCGCTACAAAGTGTACGTCATTGACGAAGTGCATATGTTGTCCAACTCGGCGTTCAACGCGTTGTTGAAAACGCTCGAAGAGCCGCCGCCGCATGTGATTTTTATCCTCGCGACCACCGACCCGCAAAAAATTCCCGCGACCGTGATCTCGCGCGTGCAACGTTTTGATTTCCGGCGTTTGACCTTACCGGAAATTATCGCGCGGCTGACCGAAATCGCGCAGAAAGAAAATTTACGCATCGAACCGGCAGCGATTGAATTGATCGCGCGCCAGGCGACCGGCGCGATGCGCGACGCAATCAGTTTGCTCGATCAACTCACCGCGTACGGAAGCGATCAGATCACGCTCGCGCAAGTCGAGGGGTTGCTCGGCGCGGCATCGCAACGCATCGTCGGCGAAATCGTCGCGCAACTCGCGGAGAAAAATGTCGCGCGCGGACTCGCGTTGATCGCGAGCGCGGTAGACGCGGGCGCGGATCCGCGCCAACTCGGACGCGAGATCGTCGAGTATCTGCGCGGCTTACTGCTGATCAAAATGGGCGGCGAAGCCGCGTTGACGCTCACCGCCGAATCGCTTGCGGAAATGACGGAACGCACCGGACAATTCGCGGCGGAACAAATTTTGCGCGCGATTCGTTTGTTCAATCAAGCCGGGTTTGAATTGCGCGCGAGCGCGCACCCAACCTTGCCGCTCGAAATCGCGTTCGTCGAAGCGACGCTCGAAGACCGCGTCGCGGTCGCGCCGGCGAGCGCGCCCAGCGCGCCTGCGCGCACCGCGCCGCCCGCATCGCGTCCGCCATTGCGCGCAGAAAATCCCGCGCCACAAATCGAAAGCGCGCCGACGGTCACCATCGCGATGGATGACGCGCTCACGGTCGAGTTGTTACAAACGCATTGGAACGATCTGCTCACCGAAATCGGCAAGTACAACAAAATCATCAAAGCGTTGTTGAAAGACGCGGAACCGATCGCGGTGGATGGCGATTTGATCACGTTTGGTTTTTATTATCAACATCACGCGGAACGTTTTGAAAAACAAGCCGATGGAAAACAGACGATTGAAAAAGCGTTGAACAAAATGTATAAACGCAAACTGCGCGTCAAGTGCGTGCTCTCGCCGAAAAAAGCGCGACTGAACGCGGTCGCGGAAGACCCGCTGATTCGCAACGCGGTAAGTCAATGGGGCGCGCAGATTACGGAAATTCATCATCCGTAGGGCAAATTTGAGTGTAAGGCAAATTTCCAATTTGCCCCTTTCGCAAATTTCCAATTTGCCTCTTTCGCAAATTTCCAATTTGCCCCTTTCGCAAATTGGAAATTTGCGCTACAGTTTCGGAGGAATAAATGAGCAAACGAGGCGCGCCGCGTCCGGGCGGCGGCGGGATGCCGCGAATGAATTCTGGTGCGGCGCAAGACATTCTGCAATCGTTTCAGCAGAAAATGGCAGAGACGCAAGAATCGCTCGCGACGGAAAATGTACAAGTAACCGTTGGCGGCGGCGCGGTATTGGTCGTCATCAACGGCAAGCAACAAATTCAATCCGTAAAAATTTCGGCGGACGCGATGAGCGCGGGCGATGTCGAAATGTTGCAAGATTTGATCGTCGCCGCGATGAACGAAGCGATTGATAAATCGCAACAACTTGCGGCGACTAAAATGAGTTCGGTCACCGGCGGACTCGGCTTGGGCAACTTGGGCGGACTGCTGGGCTAGTCCGCAAACCTGACTCAGGTTTGCGGGGATTCAATTCTGATGGATACGACCCCGCGCGCGGTAACGCGCTTGATCGAAGAATTTCATCGCTTGCCCGGCATCGGACCCAAGACCGCGCAACGACTGACGTTTTATTTGTTGCGCGCGCCGAAAGAGCAAGCGCAAGCATTGTCCGAAGCGTTGGCGCATTTGAAAGAGCGCATCACAACGTGCGCGATCTGCGCGAACATCGCGGAGGAAAATCCGTGCGCGATTTGCCGGGACGATGGGCGCGATCGTTCGATTGTGTGCATCGTCGAAGAGCCGCTCGATGTGTTGGCGATTGAACGCACGCGCGAGTACCACGGTTTATATCACGTTTTGCACGGCGCGATTTCGCCGGTCGAAGGCATCGGACCCGATGATTTAAAAGTGGACGAACTGCTTCAGCGCATCAAACACAATCCTGGGATCATGGAACTCGTGCTTGCGACGAATCCAAATGTCGAAGGCGAAGCGACCGCGATGTATCTCGAACGACTCATCAAGCCGCTTGGCATTCGAATGACCCGGCTCGCGCGCGGTTTACCGATGGGCGGCGATCTCGAATACGCGGATGAAATTACGTTAACGCGCGCGCTCGAAGGACGCCGCGAAGTTTAATGACTGTCATTCTGAGCAAAGCGAACGCAAAGCGTCTCCCGCGTCCAAGTGGGGATTCTTCGCTTCGCTCGGAATGACACTATGGGAGAATTATGCGACCCGCAAAAATTTTGGTGGTGGACGACGAACCGCATCTCGTCAAATTGGTGCGGACGAACTTGGAAGCGCAACATTACAAAGTCGTTTCCGCGATGGACGGACCGAGCGGACTCGCCGCGGTCGAGAAAGAAGGTCCCGACCTGGTCGTCCTCGATATTATGATGCCGGGAATGGACGGCTTTGACGTGCTCCAAAAAATTCGCGAGTTCTCGACGATCCCGGTGATTATGCTCACCGCAAAAGATCAAGATGTGGATGTGGTCAAGGGCTTGCATCTCGGCGCGGACGATTACGTGCGGAAACCGTTTAGCGTGCACGAATTGCTCGCGCGCGTCGAAGCGGTTCTGCGCCGCGCCGCGCCGAGCGAAGATGTGCAAGCGCGTCCGCCGTTCAAGTGCGACGATTTCGAAATGGATTTTCAACAACGCCACATCACCGTGCGCGGCAAAACGATCAAGGTCGGTCCGACCGAGTACAAACTTTTGTCGCAACTCGTTCAGAACGCGGGGCGCGTGATGTTGCACGCGGATTTGCTTCGCAAAGTGTGGGGACCCGAGTACGGCGGCGAGACCGAATACTTGCGCGTGTATATCAGTTATCTCCGCAACAAGATCGAAGAAGACCCGGCGCATCCGAAATATATTCTCACCGAACACGGGGTGGGGTACTTGTTCAAACGCCCGGAAGCAACGTAACGAATTGGCGAGACCTGACAGCTTTTCGCGCAAGCGACCTGTCAGGTCTTGCCAACATCCCATAAAACCAAATTCTTGAGGAGGAGCAAATGATTCCTGAAACTGTTAGGCAAGAACTCGCCGGCGGATTTGCCGGTGAATCGCAAGCGAATCGCAAGTATCTGTTCTTTGCGAAAAAAGCGGAAGAAGAGATCAACTTTGCGCCGTCGGCTGAAGTCGCCGATCTGTTGAAAGAGGTCGCGGAATTGTTCCGCGAAACCGCAGAAGAAGAAACCGCGCATGCGTACGCGCACTTGGTCGCGATGGAAGGCGTTCACGACACGTTGGAAAATCTAAAGGTCGCGTTCGACGGTGAGACGTACGAGTACACGACGATGTACCCCGCGTCGGTACAAGCCGCCAAAGCCGCGGGGCGCGAAGACATTGCGCGCCAATTCGAATCCACCTCGTCCGCGGAGAAACGCCACGCCGCGCGCTACGAGCGAATGATGCAACGCTTGAAAGAAGCGTACGCCCGCGCCAACTAATTTCGCTGATGCGTGGCGAGTAACGCGTCCCGCGTTGCTCGCCACATTTTTTATCGCGTCATTGGAAATTAAAAGTTGGAGGTTGAAAGTTGGACGTTGGAACATTCCAACCTCCAACTTCCAATTTCCAATGTCAGTGATCGCTGGTAGTGACAGGGTGAAAAATATGAGCACACCAACCGAACCAACCGTCTGGGGCGATCTCGACAAGCGGTTCAAGACCGACACGAAAAAATGTTATTACTGCGGTATCTGCGAGCCGTTATGCCCCGCGTTCACGCCGTTGTTCAAATTATTGTCGCGCGAGTACGAAGAGCAGGGCGCGCCGGCAACGCGCGAAGAATTCGGCGCGATTGCCGACCTCTGCTATTATTGCAAATTGTGTTTGCCCGCTTGCGGCATCGGCGTCAACTTTCCGCGCTTGATCCTGGATTACAAAATCGCGCGCGTCAAGGAACGCGGTCAGACATTGCAAAACACCTTGTTGATGAACCAGGAATTGATCGGCAAGCTGAGCAGTCCGGTCGCGCCCATCGCGAATTGGGCGTTGGCGAATGGGTTGAATCGCCGCGTGATGGAATTTGTCGTCGGGATCGATCATCGCCGGACGATGCCGAAAATCGCGGGCGAACCGTTTCCGCGCTGGTTCAAAAATCATCCGCCGAAAAAAGGCGCGGGGACGCGCAAGGTTGCGATTTTTTCCGGTTGCTTTACCGATTATTATGATCCGGCAGTCGGCATCGCGGCAGTGAAGGTGTTGGAACGCAACGGCGTCGAGATGATTTATCCGCAACAACGTTGCTGTGGCATTCCGATGTTGAGCGAGGGCTCGCTCGACAAGGCGCTCGAAAATTTCAAAGCGAACATTAGTGTTCTCGCGCCGCTCGCGAAAGAGGGGTACACGATTGTCGCGCTCGATGGTCCGTGCGCGATGACGTTCCGCCAAGAGGTGCCGCAATTTCTCGGCACCGAAGACGCGCGCAATGTGGGCTTTCGCGTGCGCGACATCAATCAGTACTTGAGCGAAATGTTCAAGCGTGGCGAACTCGACACGAATTTCAACCCGGTCGAAGGCACGGTCGCGTATCACGCGTCATGCGCGGCAAAACTGCAACGGATCGAAACTGCCGGGTTCGATCTGCTCAAGTTGATCCCCGGTCTCACGGTCGCGCGCGTGGACAAGGGCTGTTGCGGGTTCGACGGCACGTTCGGTTTCAAAAAGCAAACGTTCGATCTCGCGAACCAGGTCGGCGCGGAATTGTTCGCGTGGGTGAAATCCACCAACGCGCAGGAAGCGATCACCGATTGCCCGTTGTGTAAAGTGCAAATCGCGGACGGCGCACACGTTCGCACCGCGCATCCAGTTGAGGTGATCGCACGGGCGTATGGGTTTTGAAATTGTAGACCGAATCACGCGCGCCTTATAGAGGACACAGATTAACACTGATGAACACTGATTTTTTAAATCTGTGTTGATCTGTGTTAATCTGTGTCCAATCGTCTGTTTTTAATTGGTTTGTCTATTACGCGTGTTTTTCGAAACGATACCCTTGTTCGCGTTCGGTAAAAATGTACCGCGGGCGATGCGGCGTCTCGCCCAATTTTTTTCGCAAGTGCGAGATGACGACTTTGAGATAACTAAACGTGTTTTCGACGCCATCGCCCCAACCGTGTTTGAGCAACGCCTGCCGCGAGACCGCGCGCCCGGCGTGCCGCACCAAGTACTCGAGCACGCGCCACTCGGTCGGCGTCAGTTCGACCGATTTGTTCCGCACCAATAGTTTGTGCCCCTCAAAATCAATCAAAATCCGTTCGTCTTGATACACGCGCGCGCCCAGACCCGCCGCTTGATGCGCGCGCCGCAAAATCGCGCGGATGCGCGCGATCAACTCGCTATTGCTAAACGGTTTCGTAATGTAATCGTCCGCGCCATCATTCAACCGCGCGACCTTTTCCTTGTCGCCGCCCAATGCCGTCATCATCATAATCGGCACCGCTGACATCAGCCGCAACTCGCGACACAATTCGCGCCCGTCTTTGATCGGCAACAGAATATCCAACAAAATCAAATCGGGTTGACAGTTGTACGCCAACCGCAAACATTCCACGCCATCGCGCGCGTGAATCGGCACGAATCCTTCCTCCTCCAACAACACGGTTAGCACATGACTGATCGCCGGATCATCATCCACCACCAGGATCGTTTCTTTTTTCATTGCGCCCTCCGCAGGGTGAAGCGAAACGTCGCACCTTGCCCCTCGCGACTCTCGACCCAAATTTTTCCGCCCAGCGCCGTTACCATTTCGCGCACGATGGTCAAGCCCAAGCCGTGTCCGTACACGCTTTGCTGAACCTGGTTTTTCGCGCGATAAAATCGTTGGAAAATCAGTTCTTGTTCTGCAAATGGAATGCCGGGACCTTGATCTTGCACCGCGAGCTCGACCCATTCATCCGCACGCGGTTTGACCGCAATCGTTACGCGTGAATTTGACGGCGTATAATGAATGGCGTTATCGAGCAGGTTGAACAAGATATGTTCGAGAAAATTCTGATCCGCCAACACCGCCGGCACGGGGCGGGACAGTTTGACGCGAAATTGATGTCCGCGTGCATCCGCGCGCGCGCATTGCACCGCCAACTCAATCACCGGCTCGAGTTCCATGCGTTTACATTCGACCGTGCGCGATTCGGCAAACGCGCCCTCCATATCCAAAAATTGATGCGCGAACCGTTTGAGTCGCGTGCTTTCATTTTTGATGTTCGCCCACATCGACGCGCGCCGGTTGCGCGACAATTTGAATTGTTCGAGCACTTGAATCCCGCTAATGATCGTGGTGAGCGGTGAACGCAATTGATGCGCGAACATTGCCAAAAAATGTTCGCGCGTCAGCTCGGCTTGTTTTTCGCGCGAGAGATCCCAGAACGCGCCGACAATGCCAGTCAGGTTTTCCTGGTCGTCGAAGAGCGGCGCGGCGGCTTCGGCGACCGGAATTTCCGCGTCCGTGCGCGTCCGAATTTTTCTGCCGTCGGGAATGTAAATCGTTTCGCGCGTCGCGCGCACCTTGCTGATCACCGATTGTTCGGGATCGGTATCGCGCGGCGCGAAAATCGCGTCCCAGGATTTTTCGAGCGCGTCGCGCGGGCTCCAACCGGTGATGCGCTCCGCCGCGCGATTGAGCATTACGATATTCCCGGCGGCATCGGTAACGTACAAGCCGCTCAAGCCGCTATCAAAGATCGCCTGCACTTTGCGCTGTTCGCTCAATACGTTTTGGAACAAGTGCGCGTTCGCCAACGCGTTCGCCGTTTGATTCGCGATGGTTTTCAATAACTCAATGTCGTGCGCCGACCAAGCGCGCGGCGCGCCGTGGATCGCCGCGAGCGTACCGATCACGCGATCTTGCGCGACCAGTGGCACGACTAACATCGCGCGAATCCCCGCCGTTTCGACCATCGCGCGCACATCGGCTGGAACGGCGGGATGCGTGTGAAAATCATTCACCGCGATCGGCGCGTGATGTTCGAGGATGGGGGCGCGCAATTCAACCAATGGGATCGATTGATCAAATCCCAAGTGGCGTCCGCGCGCGCCCTCCGGCACTGGGATCAGTTGATCCCCATTGACCATTCGCACATCGGCGCCGTCCACATTCAAAAGCGTTTGCGTCCTATAGAGCGTGTTGGCGATCATGGTTTGCGGATTGAGACTGCTCGCGCACGCCGCGCTCAATTGCGCCAAGCCGTCGAGTTCCGCCATCCGCCGTTTCATTTGCGCGAGCAATTCAACGTTCTCCAGCGCGCCGCCGATTTGATTCGCGATATTGCACAGCAAATCCACGTCGGAACGTTCGTACGCGGTTTTGGTTTTACTACCGACGATCAACATTCCGAGCGGCGTGTCGCCCCGGCGAATGGGCACCGCGATCCCGGCGCGATACCCTTCCGCGCGCGGACCGGCAAATCCTTCGCCGGGATAATTTTGCAAATCATCCAACGCGATCACTTTGCCTTCAATCGCGATCTGCCGCGTCACGGCATCGTCCAAGCCCAAGTGCCGACTAACGCGCACCAGTTCATCGCTCAAGCCATACCACGCGGCGATGTTCAGTTCTTGGCGCGACTCGTCGAGCAGATCGATCACGGCAGTTTCCAAACCGGTAATCGTTGTGATCTGTTGGCAGACATCATTCAACGCGTGGTCATTTCCAAACGGACGACTGAGAATTTCGGCGATCGCGTTCAGCGCGGCAAGTTCCTGGTTGCGATGCGTCAATCGGTCGAGGGTCTCTTGTTGTTCGGTCACATCGCGGAACGTGGCTTGATAGCTGACCGGGTTGCCGCGCGCGTCGCGGATGACCCGCGTCGAAAATGAGATCGTGATCGTGTCGCCCGAATGGGTTCGCATCTTGACCAGCCGGTTGTGCAAGAATCCGCGCCGCTGTAATTCTTCACCGACCTGGTGACGGATATCCGGCTCATCGCGCACCAAGTCCGTCGCTTTCATTTGTAACAGAATTTCGCGCGGCGCGCCAAAAATCCGGCACGCGGCATCGTTGACAAACGTGATCCGTTCGTCAAAATCGCCTTCCATAAACCCATCCGGGCTGTTTTCGATAAAGGCACGATGCCGTTCTTCCGATTCGTGGAGCAACGCGATCAGACGCGCGCGCGCCGGATCGCTTGAGGATTCAATTGGGGTGGCACCAGTTGGAGCAGAAAGATCGTCAACCAAATTTTTCATAGAGTTCACCGTATCGCGAGACCAACGACCAGGTGATTCCGTACCGCCGCGCCAAGATTATAACGCGGTTTGGGGCGCGAAGCAAAAATGGTCGCGGGGTCAAAGTAGGGGCGAAGCATTTTTCTGATCCTTCGATTCCGCTTCGCTCCACTCAGGATGAAAAATGCTTTGCCCCTACGCCACGCGACCATTCGACGATTCGATTATGCGACGACCTGACGATCTATCCGAACCCGACCAAAAAGCGACCGATGATGAGCCGTTGAATTTGGCTCGTGCCTTCGTAAATCTGCATAATTTTCGCGTCGCGCATAAATTTCTCGACCGGGTAATCGCGCATATACCCCATTCCGCCGACGACTTGCAACGCGTCCGTCGTTACCTTCATCGCCATATCGCCGGCGTACACCTTCGCCATTGATGCCGCGTAATTGTTCGGTTCGCCCTGGTCGAGCAACCATGCCGCGCGCCACGCGAGCAAACGCGCCGCCTCGATCTCGGTCGCCATATCGGCGAGCATAAATTGAATGATTTGTTGTTTCGCGATCGGGCGTCCGAACTGTTTGCGTTCGAGCGAGTACGCGAGCGCGAACTCGAACGCCGCGCGCGCCACGCCAATCGCGCCGGCGGCGACGCCAGGTCGCGAGTGATCGAACGTTTGCATCGCGGCGAGAAAGCCCTCGCCCTCCGCGCCCAACCGATTTTCTTCCGGCACGAACACATCTTCGAAATGCACTTGCGCGGTGTGCGACGCGCGAATGCCCATTTTCTTTTCTTTCTTGCCGGGCTTGACGCCATCCCAACCGCCTTCGACGATGAACGCGTCAATACCGTCGGTACCCAAACTGGGGTCGTGCGTCGCGAATACGGTGTACACATCCGCGATGCCGCCGTTCGTGATGAAATGTTTGGTGCCGTTCAAGACGTAACCGCCGTCCACTTTTTTCGCGCTCGTCTTGAGCGCGGCGGCATCACTGCCGGCTTCCGGTTCGGTGAGCGCGAACGCGCCAAGCGGCGGGCGACCTTGCTTGTTCAACACCGTTAGCATCGGCAGATATTTTTTCTTTTGCGCTTCCGTGCCGCACAACAAAATCGGCGTAACACCCAGCATTGACGCGCCCATCGAGCTGGAAATGCCGGCGCATCCCCACGCGAGTTCTTCGCCGACGATGCAGTGCGTCAAAATGTCGTTGATGCCAATTCCGCCGTACTCTTCCGGGATGCCATACGTCATCAATCCCAGGTCGAATCCTTTTTTGATCACGTCCCACGGAAATTCTTCCTTCTCGTCGAACTCGGACGCGATGGGACGCATTTCTTTTTCCGCGAATTCGTGTGCAAGCTCTTTCATTCTCTGCTGTTCTTCAGTCAAGTCGAAACCGATCATGTTTTCCTCCTTTTTTGATTTTAGATTTCGGATTGCAGATTTCAGATTGCTCACGCGCAATCTGAAATTTAGTTGCGGCTAAATCACAAACGCAATATCTGGACTCGACGCTTTAGCGGGTTGTTTGTTCGAGCCAGCCACCACGTAAACGCTCGACTCGATTCTGATTTCAAATTGTTTACACACAATCTGAAATTTTAAATCATCAATCTGCAATTTTGATCACACCCGCTTTTTCCAACTCCTCGATTTCCAAATCTCCAATCGCTGATCTCTGCAAAATTTCGCGCGTGTGTTCGCCCTGGCGCGGCGGCGGAACGTAATCGTTGCCAGCGAACACAAACACCGATCCGATCTGTTGCGTCGGCGCGTTCGGCGCGATCAACCCGCGATGTTTGATATGCGGATCGTCGAACACCTCCGCGAAATCGCGCACCGGCTCCACGCACGCGTCAAGTGTCTTGAGCACTTCAAGCCACTCATCCATCGTGCGCGCCGCGATGATCGCGGCAACGTCCGGGATCGCGTCCGCGGTGTACGCGCGCTCTTTGAGATCGTCGCGCTGAACCGCGTTGCAAAACGCTTGCCAAAAATGCGGCTCGATCATTCCGAGCGTGATGTACTTTTGATCGCGTGTCGCGTACACGTTGTAGCATGCCATCCCGCCGTTCAATTGCATTTTGCCCGGCGCGATCGGATTGCCCGCGATGAACGCGCCGCCGATGATCGTGCTTGCCCAGGACAACGCGCCGTCGAACAAACTCACATCGAGAAATTGTCCCGTCCCGGTTTTGCCGCGCCCGATGATCGCGGCAAGGATCGAAATCGCCGCGAGCATCCCGCCGCTGAGATCCGCGACCTGCACCATCGGCGGAATCGGCGCGCCATCGCGCGCGCCATTCGCCGCGAGCAAGCCCGCGAGCGCGATGTAATTCAAATCGTGACCGGCGCGATCACGATACGGTCCGGTTTGTCCGTACCCGCTCAACGAACAGTACACGATCCTGGGATTGATCGCGCGGAACGCGTCGTAGCCGATGCCCCAGCGTTCCGCCGCGCCAGGTCGAAACGATTCGATCACCACGTCCGCGTCGCGCGCGAGTTGAAACAAAACGGCTTTGCCGCGCGCGTTGCGAAAATTCAGCGCGACACTTTTCTTGCCGCGATTCACCATCAAGTACGCCGCGCTGATCGTTTCGCCGGTTTTTGAATCTTGCACAAACGGCGGAATCAACCGCATATAATCACCGAGCCCCGGCGTTTCGATTTTGATGATCTCCGCGCCCAAGTCGGCGAGCAACATCGTCGCATACGGTCCGGGCAACAGCCGCGAGAGATCGAGCACGCGAATTCCGTCGAGAGGTTTCATTTGCAATTTTGAATCACCATCGCGATCCCTTGCCCGCCGCCGGCGCACAAAGCGATCACGCCAAATTCTTTCTGCCGGCGTTTCAATTCGTACGCCAGCGTCAACAACAACCGATTGCCGGACATTCCGACCGGATGACCGAGCGCGACGCCGCCGCCGTTCACGTTTAATTTTTCCGGGTCGAGACCGAGTTCGCGGATCGTCGTAACGATCATCACCGCGAACGCTTCGTTCACTTCGTACAGCGCGATGTCGTTTTGTGTCAGCCCGGCTTTTTTGAGCGCGGCGGGGATCGCGACAACCGGCGCATAGCCGGTGATTTCCGGATCAACGCCGAGGACTGCCCACGAAATTATTTTTGCGAGCGGTTGGATGCCGAGCGCGTCCGCTTTCTCGCGCGATGCGATGAACGTCGCGCACGCGCCGTCGTTCATCGTGGACGCGTTACCCGGCGTGATCGCGCCGTCCCATTTGAATTTCGATTCGAGCCGCGCAAGTTTTTCGAGCGAGGTGTCCGCGCGCGGTCCTTCATCGCGATCCATCACGCGCACGCCTTTGCGATCCGGCAATTCGAGCGGCGCGATTTCTTCGCGCAAACGATCCACGGCGGCGACCGCGCGTTGATGCGAGACGAGCGCCCACTTGTCCTGCTCTTCACGCGAGACCGCGAATTTCTCCGCCATATTTTCCGCCCACATCCACATTCCGCCGGCGGTTACGTCGTCGTACAGTTCCGCCATTCCATCAATCAAAAATTGCGGGCCCATCTTGACGCCCCAGCGCATCCCGCGAATGTGGTACGGCACCGTGCTCATTGACTCGACGCCGCCGGTCAAAACCAGGTTTGCTTCGCCGGCGAGAATGTTTTTCGCGCCGTACACCGCGGCTTCGAGTCCGCTCGCGCATTGGCGATTGAGCGTCATCCCCGGAACCGTGTGCGGAATCCCGACGCGCAGAGAACAAAAGCGCGCGATGCCGGGCGCGTCGCTTCCCTGAAACACCTGCCCGACAATCGTCTCGTCAATTTCTTTTGGATCGATCCTGGTTTTTTCGATTGCCGCGCGCAACGCGTGCTCCAGCAATGTCGGCGCGTTCACCTCGCGCAAACTGCCGCCGAACGATCCGATCGGCGTGCGCGCGCCGTCGAGTACCACAACGTCTGTCATACTCGCTCCTCTCAAATTTCAGATTTCAAATTTCAGATTGCAGATTGCAAACCCAAATCTGAAATCTGCAATCTGAAATCTGAAATCCGTCAGAACGTAAACAACGTAATCCCGCCGCTCAAATCCAACGCGATCCCGGAAATGTACCGCGCCGGTTCGGAACAGAGAAACACAATCGCGTCGGCAATCGCGTCCGGCTCCATTTCTTTTTTCCACACACTGCGTTTCAACATTCGCTCTTTCATATCGGGACGAATGAACGCCGCCATTTCCGTGCCGACGATCCCAGGATAGACCGCGTTCGCAGTGATGTTGTAACGCGCCATTTCAATCGCGACCGTTTTCATCAAACCGACGACGCCGCTTTTCGTCGCCGAGTAACCGGCTTGACCGAATCCGCCCATCATTCCGGCGACGGACGAAATCGTAACGATGCGTCCCCAGTTTTGTTTTTGCATAAACGGAAGCACCGCGCGCGTCGCGTTGAAAACGCCGGTCAAATTCACATCGAGATCGCGTTGCCACATCCCCGCGTCCATCTCTTCGATTTTCGCGACGTTGATCAAAATCGCCGCGCTGTTGACGAGACAGTGCGCGCCGCCGAGTTCATCCGCGATTTTTTGTACGTTCGCGTTGAGCAGTTCGACATCGGTTACATCGGTGATCAACCCGGTCGCTTGTATGCCGAACGCTTGCAATTCAGAAACCGTTTGCGGCGTTTCATCTTCGAGCAGATCGAGGATGCCGACGTTCGCGCCTTCGCGCGCAAACGCGCGCGCGACCGCTTTGCCAATCCCGCGCGCGCCGCCGGTAACGAGCGCGACTTTGCCTTTCAGTCCCAGGTCCATCTAGTCTCCTCGTCCGATAGTCGCGTAGTCAAATTATTTCGACTACGCGACTATACGACTACCCGACTATTTGACGTTCGCGACAATCGCTTCTTCGAGCGTTTTCAAATCAACTTTGGCGGGATCGCTTTGCGCGGAGTAAACGATGTTGCCTTCGACATCAATGATGTACGCCGCGACCGGATTTTCGACGCCGTACATTTTGTAGATCGCCATCGAAGGATCATAGAGCGTTGGGAATTTCACGCCGAGTTGTTGCAAGAATGCTTTTGCCATCGAGACGCTCGGCACTTTGCGCGATGCGGTGATGAATTCAACTTTTTCCTTCATCTTGTTCGCGAGCGTCTTGACCGCGTTCGTCGCGCCGGGGTCGACGCGATCGGGCGCGAACACCAGGACGACCGCTTTCTTGCCCTTGTAATTTTCGAGATTGATTTCCGGTCCGGTCAGGTTCATTCCTTTGAACGTTGGGGCGGGTGTGCCAGCAGAGAGTAGAGCCACTTTTTCCTCCTTGGGGAATTTCAAATTTCAGATTTTAGATTTCAGATTGTTCGATCCGAAATCGTGATCACAAAACTACAGTCCTGGTTTTGCGTTTTCAAACATTTTGCAATCGGCGGCGCGATTTCAAATTGCACGTTCAACGCATCGAGCCAGCCGAGCACGCGCGGCAGGATGCCGCACGCGTACTGATCCGCAACGCCCGCGCGTAGTACATTGTCATACGCGAAACACCGCTCCACTTGCAATTCGAATGTGTCGTCGCCGATTTTGTTCACGCGATAATCGAGCAGATCGGGACCGAGCAGTGCGATGAACGCGGTTTGCGCCGCGAGGTACTCGTCGCGATTTTGGATCGGCGCGAGTTCCAGCGCGCGCGCGAGCCGTTGCGCTTCGACCTTGCCGATCCCGCGCGCCGCGACCTGGTTCAACCGATTCGCGACCGCCATTCCAAATTCTTGCGCGACCGCCATAAACCAGCGCGCGTCGTGCGACATCCAGTTTTTGATCAGCAGTTGCTCGCGTTCGACGGGTGAAATCTCGCGCATCTCATCCTTTGCGCGATTTGCTCGCGGGACCCAATCCGTGCGCGATTAAATCGGAAAAGATATTCGCGATCTCGGTCGGTTGCAAACGACCGGTCGGCGAGTACCATTGATACAACCAATTGCACATGCCGATAATCGCGAGCGCCGCCATTTTGACATCGGTCGCGCGAAAATCGCCGGTCTTGATGCCTTGTTCGAGAATTTTTTCGATCAGCCGCGCGTGCTGTTCCGCTTGTGCGCGCACTTTGGCATTCACGCGCGCCGCAAGTTCGCGGCGTTCGGAAAGATAGACGGTGTAAATATCGAGTTGCTCGGTCAGCGCGGTGAGGTGGGCTTGGATCGCGCGCCGCAATTTTTCGGTGGGGGAATCGGACGACGCGATAATAATTTCGAGTTGCTGGGTCAGCGCGCCGGTGCTTTGCTCAAAAATTTTCGAGAGGAGTTGTTCTTTGCTGGAGATGTAATGATACAAACTGGCTTTGCGGAGTCCGACCGCGTCGGCAATGTTTTGCATCGAAGCGGCGTGATACCCTTTCTCGCGAAAGATTCGCACCGCTTCGGTGAAAATTTGTTCGTCTTTGGTTTGCGCGTCCGCGACGATGGATTTACGCATCACAGTCCTCACCGGTAATCTAGCCCCTTGTGGGCGTCTCGAAATTCAATCGCCCGCAAGGGGCTAGACTACGCGATTGGAAAAACCTACCGACCGTTTGGTAGATTGATTATAGCACGCGCGCGGGCGGATGTCAATTTTCACAATGGTCGGCGCGCCATTGCTCTGGACAAAAATCCGCGGATGTGTAAACTGATGCTATGTTTGATCTGCACAATCGCCTCGCAAAATTTCCGCGCCGCGCGCTCGCAAATTACCCGACACCGCTCGAACCAATGCCGCATCTCGCCGCGCCTACTGGGAGCGCGATATGGATCAAACGCGACGATGGCATCGGTCCGGCGATGGGCGGGAACAAAGCGCGCAAACTCGAATTTTTGATGGCGGACGCGGTGCAACGCGGTGCGCGCAAAGTGGTAACGTTCGGCGGACTACAATCGAATCACGCGCGAATGACGGCGGCGGTCGCGCGGCAGATTGGAATCGAGCCGCACATTTTTTATTTTGCGAAACGACCGCGCGAAATGACCGGCAATCTTTTGCTTAACGCGATTCTCGACGCGAAAATGCACTTTATTCCATTCGGCGGCGCGGGCAGAAACGATTTGCAGTTCACGAATCGTTTGGTGCGTTTGCTCGCGCGTATGATCGTCGGCAACGCGTACTTTATTCCGGTCGGGGGGCACACCGCGCTGGGATGTCTGGGTTACGTGATCGGCGCGGCGGAAATTCACGCGCAAGTTCAATCACTCGGCTTGCGCGAGGTTACGATCGTTACGGCGGTCGGCACAGGCGGCACACTCGCGGGACTGCTCGCGGGATTCGCTCTGCTCGATTCGCCGGTGCGCGTCCTGGGAATTGATATTGGAAAATTGTGGACGAACTGTCCCGCCGACATCGCGCGGCTCGCCGGAGAAATTTGCGCGATGCTCGGTGATCGTCGCGCGTTCACCGCGCGCGCTGTGCCGATCATCGAGGATCGTTATTGCGGCGATGTGTACGGGGTTCCATCGCCGGCGGGGAACGCGGCACTGCGCCGCGTCGCGGAATGTGAGGGGATTTTTCTAGATCCGATTTATACCGGCAAAGCAATGGCGGGCTTGCTCGATTTGATCGCGCAGGGGAAATTCGCGCGCGACGCGAACGTAATTTTTTTGCACACCGGCGGTTCGCCCGGCTTGTTCGCGTTTCCAGAAATTATTGGACGCGGATGAACGCAGATTTTGATCCGCGAATCACGCGAATCTTCACGAATGATCTAGCGGCTGAATCGTAAAGATGGATTCGAGCGTTTACGCGGTTTCTTGCTCGACTAACAACCCGCTAAAGCGTCGAATCCAAGTGTGTTGTTCGCGATGTGGTCACAATACTAAATTTATTATTCGTGAAGATTCGCGTTATTCGCGGATCACTATCTTCGCAAAAAACGGCGATCCAATTCTTCGAGCGTGATCGCGACGAACGCGGGGCGACCGTGCGGGCAAGTTGCTGGCGAGTAGATTTCGATCAACTCGTCCAGCAATTTTTGTTGTTGCGCGAGATCGAGCGCGTCGCCGGACTTGAGCGCGCACACGCACGCGCATTTCGACGCGAGTTTGTCGCGCAACGCGTCGCCATCAAGCGCGCGATACCGTTCGTGTTCCGCGAGCAACGCGTTCAGCAATTCATTCGCCGGCATGCGCGTAAATTCCGGCAACGCGTTCACGCGAAAGGTGTTCGCGCCAAACGGTTCGAGGTCAATGCCGAGCGCGCGATAGGTGTCGAGATGCGCGGCGATGAGTTCGGATTCGCGGGGCATCACTTGAATCTGAATTCTGAATTCTGAATTCTGAATTCTTGTTTCTGATGTTAGCCGCTCGAAAAAAATCTGCTCTTGCGCCGCGTGTTGATCCACGATGACCATGCCATCCTGGGTTTGCGCGAGCAAGTACGTGTTATGAATCTGTCCGAGCGCGCGCCAGTTGCTGGTCAAGTACAAGGCGCGCGCTTCGCGGGCAATGGGTAATTGGTTATTGGTAAATGGTAATTGGTCGAATGACCAATCGGTTGCGCCGCTCGAATAATTGATCGGAAATTCGCGCAACGCGTCTTGCACGGCTTGAGTAACGGCACCGTAAATCGCGCGCTCTTGATAAAAACGCACTTCGGCTTTGCGCGGATGCACGTTCACATCCACAAGTTGCGGATCAATTTCAATGTGAATGATCGCGAGCGGATGCCGACCTGGGGGCAAGCGTCCGGCGTACGGGCGTTCGAGCATCACCGCGAGCAAGCCGGAGCGAATCGGGCGACCGTTGACGAAAAAGTTTTGCCACTCGCGGCTCGCGCGCGCGAGCGACGGACGCGACACGAATCCGCGTACGTGCAAATCCACGCTCGTGTAATTCAGCTCGATCATTTCGCCCGCGCTCTCGCGCCCCCACACCGCGCCGATGCGCTCTAAACCCAAAGGCGCGTCCTGAGCGGAGCGAAGCGGAGTCGAAGGACGCGCCGCCTTTGCCAGGTTCATCGTCTCGCGCCCATCCACGATCAAACGAAACGCGATCTGCGGATACGCGAGCGCGTATTGCACAATCGTTTTCTGAATCAACTCGGTTTCGCGGAACGGCGATTTCAAAAATTTCCGGCGCGCCGGCGCGTTGTAAAATAAATTGTGCGCGATAACCTGGGTGCCAATCGGCGCGCCGACAATCTCGACGTTCCAATTTCCACTCTCGCCGCGCACGCGCGTTCCTTCGACATCCTGAGCGTCCTTCGACTCCGCTTCGCTCCGCTCAGGACGCGCCCGCGTTAAAATCTCCAACTGCGCCATTGCCGCAATCGAAGGCAACGCTTCGCCGCGAAAGCCGAGCGTTTTGATCGCGCGCAAATCCGCGTCGCTCGAAATTTTGCTTGTCGCAAAACGTTCGACTGCGAGTGTTGCGTCGTCGCGCGACATTCCACTGCCGTTGTCGCTCACGCGCATCAGCGCGATGCCGCCTTCGCGAATTTCAATGGAGATCGCGCGCGCGTCCGCGTCAATCGCGTTTTCGATCAACTCTTTGACGACCGACGCCGGACGCTCGATGACTTCACCCGCGGCGATGCGCTCGGCGATTTGCTTATCGAGAATGTGGATGTGTTGCGCGGTCATTTTGCCTCGCGCCAATTCTCCAACTTTAACGGGTATCCCAGTTTTTGGATTCGCTGATAGTGCTCCGTGTTTCCGGTTGCCAATGTCAACTTGTGCTGGATCGCGATCGCCGCGATCATTGGATCCGCGCGCCCGACCGTTTGTCCCGTACGATCCAAATCGCCATAGATTCGTCCCGCAGTTTCGGCGCATAACTGATCGAAAGCCAACACCTTGCTAGATTGGATATGCGCCAGAAATTTTTTTAGCGCATCGGCACGACCGACTTGATGAAAACCTTTGACAATTTCCATCAGCGTGATTGCCGAGATTGTGAGATGTTCGTGTTCGACTTGATACTGCCTGGCGCGTTCGACAACAAGCGGATTTTTGGCTTTGAGGATTTCGGAGAGGATGTCTGTGTCAAGCAATGATTGTTCCACCGTTACCTCGTCACCCGCAAGGGCGTTTTTTCTCTGAGTTGCATCGTGCTTTCGGTGATCGCATCAATCAATTCCACATCGTCTGAAAATAATCCCACGAGCGAATGAGGGCGCGGGGACGGTTTCAGATACGCGCGAATCGCATCTGCCGCGAGTTTGGATTCGGTTTTACGTTTTTGCTCAGCGGCGCGTTTGAGCGCGCGATAGGTGCTTTGCGGTAGCACAATTTTGATTCCGATTGAATTACTCATTTTACACCTCCGTTGATCATGTTCGGCATCTTTATTCTAATACTGCCAACTATTTTTGAAAAGCGACCTGGCGTTAGATTTCGATGCCGGATGAGTAGCGCGAGAGACTTTGGGAGCATCTGAATTTGGAGAAGGTTTGCCATAATTTTTATCTTGGTTTGAACAATACCTCAATTGGTGAATGATTGTTCTGATGTTTAGCCGTTTGCTGGATCGACCTCCTGATTTGATTTGATTTTGATCTGCATCTCATTCAACAAATTCAACGCCTGTACCGGCGTCATATTCGCAATGTCCGCGTCCGCGATCTGCCGCAGAACCGCGCGCCACATTCCGACGCGCGCATCGTACAGTGTTTTTTCTTCACGCGCAACCAATTCCGAATTACGAATTGCGAATTTTGAATTCTCCCTCTCTCCCACGCTCCTCTGCTCCCCTGCTCCCCTGCTCTCTTCCAACCCGCGCAGAACACCTTCCGCCCGCGCGACCACGCGCTCGGGTAATCCCGCGACACGCGCGACGTGAATCCCAAAACTTTTTTCCGCGCCGCCGCGAATCACTTGCCGCAAAAATATAACTTCGTTGCCGCGCTCGCGCACTGCCATCGTGAAATTTTTGATTGCGTCACTTGACGCTTCGAGTTGCGTGAGTTCGTGATAATGCGTCGCGAATAAAGTTTTCGCGCCGACCAGGTTGTGAATTTCTTCCGCGATTGCCCACGCGAGCGAAATGCCATCGTACGTCGAAGTGCCGCGCCCGACTTCATCGAGCACGATCAAACTGCGCGGCGTCGCGTGATGCAAAATGTGACTCGTCTCGCTCATCTCGACCAGGAATGTCGAGCGACCTTGCGCGATGTCGTCGGTCGCACCGGCGCGCGTGAAAATGCGATCGGTCAGCGCGAGGCGCGCGAAACTTGCCGGGACAAAACTGCCGATCTGCGCCATCAACACAATCAGCGCGACCTGGCGAATGAACACGCTCTTGCCCGACATATTCGGTCCGGTGAGAATGATCACGCGTTGCGATTCCGCATCGAGTCGCGCGTCGTTCGGCACAAAGGTTTCGTCGTTGCGTAAAAAGCGTTCGACGACCGGATGCCGCCCTTCGCGAATTTCGATCACATCGCCATCCTCGACAATCGGCTTGACGTAGTTGTAACGCGCCGCCGATTCCGCGAGCGCGGACAGCGCGTCGAGTTGCGCGAGAATCCGCGCGGCGGATTGCAAGCGCGCAGAATGTTGCGCGACCGCGCGGCGAACCAGGACGAACAAATCGTACTCCAAATCTTTGATGCGATCCTCGTTCGCGAGAATGTGTGACTCTTGTTGCTTGAGTTCCGGCGTCACGTAACGTTCCGCGTGCGTGATTGTCGCGCGGCGTTCGTAATTTTTCGGAATCAAATGACCCTGACTGCGCGGCACCTCGATAAAAAATCCAAACACTTCATTATAGCGCACGCGCAAATTCTTGATCCCGGTTTTTTGGCGTTCCTTCGCTTCAAGTTCCGCGAGCCAATCTTTGCCGCGCGTCGCGCCCGCGCGCAATTCGTCGAGCGTCGCGTCGTAACCGGATTTCACAAGTCCGCCGTCGCGAATAAAAATCGGCGGATCATCCACGAGCGCGCGATCAATCAATTCATTCACGTCTTGCAATTCGTCGAGATTGTTGTGTAATCGCCCGAGTAGGGGCGACGCATGCGTCGCCCCTACCAATCGCGATTTGATCTGCGGCAACCGGCTCAGCGCGCGTTTCAGCGCGATCAGATCGCGCGCGTTCGCGTTACCGAAACCGATGCGACCAACAAGCCGTTCAACATCGTACAACCCATCGAGCAATTTGCGAATGTCGCCGCGCAGAAACGCATCGCGAAAAAATTCCTCGACCGCATCAAGTCGCGCCTGAATTTGCGCGCGATCGAGAAGCGGTTGATTGATCCATCGTTTGAGCAAGCGCGCGCCCATCGCGGTAACGGTGTGATCAAGCACGCCGAACAAACTGCGCGGGTTGTGCGGGCGGGATGACCCCGCCCCTACGTCGGATTGCATTGACACGGTGAGTTCGAGATTGCGTCGCGTTGCCGCGTCGAGCGTCATAAAATTCGCGAGCGAAAATGTCCAGAGGTGATTCAAATGTTGTAGGGGCGGGGTCGTGCCGCCCGACGTTGGTTGATTACTTTGAAGATATTGCAGAACCGCGCCGGCGGCGGAAATCGCGAGCGGCAGATGTTCGCAACCAAACGCGTCAAGTGTCGTCGCGCGAAATTGTTCGAGCAGAACGCGGCGCGCTTTCACTTCATCGCACGCGCGATCATCGAGCGGCGAGATGCGCGCGGGGTGCAACGCTTTTACGCGCGCGATCAACGCGTCATCCTGCGCGAGCGATTGCGGCACAACGTACTCGCTCGGTTGCACGCGTTGCAATTCATCCAATAATTTTTGTTCCGCGTCCTCGCCATCGATCTGCGTCGTCGCAAATTCGCCGGTCGAGAGATCGAGAAACGCGAGACCGAACGCCGACGGTAGGGGCGAAGCATGCTTCGCCCCTACCGCACGAACAATCGCCGCTAAATAATTTTCGCTTTTCGCGCGCAGTAACGCGTCTTCAACGACCGTCCCCGGTGTGATGATACGCACGACATCGCGCTTGACGAGCCGTTTTACTTTTTTCGGATCTTCGAGTTGCTCGACCAGCGCGATCTTGTAACCGCGTTCGATCAGTTTCGCGATGTACGCTTGAACGTGATGATGCGGCACGCCCGCCATCGGCAAGCGCACGCCTTTCGCGAACGAACGCGACGTGAGCACAAGTTCGAGTTCGCGCGCGGCGATTTTCGCGTCGGCTTCAAACGTTTCGTAAAAATCGCCGAGCCGAAACAACACGAGCGCGTCGGGAAAACGCGCTTTGATCTGCCGATACTGCGCGAGCATCGGCGTTAGTTTTTTCTCGTCCATTGGTGCAGTCATTATAATTGGATCGGTTTGGCGCGACAAGCGGTCACATCGGGATTCGACGCTTTAGCGGGTTGCTTGTCAAACCAACCACCGCGTAAACGCTCGACTCCATTTCGCGCTCAACCGTTTTTCGCTTTCTCGCTTGCGCGTGTTCGCAACGCGCTTTCCGCGTCGAGATGTTTCGCTTGCGCGTACGCCGCGAGCGCGAATAAAATTTCGCCGAGCGCGCGTTCGCGCTTTTTCGCGCGCGCCAATCGCTCAATCTCTTTTGCAATCTCTTGCAAACTTTTTTGCTGGGAAATTTTCTTGGCGACTTTTTGCGCGCGCATCAGCGCGGGCAAGCCGCGCGGCAGTTTGCTTTTTTTCTTGCCGCCATTTTCGGTTTGCTTGATCTTGTCCCAATTCGCGATCACATCGGCTTTGCCGTTCACTGGCACATCGCCAAAAACGTGCGGATGACGGCGGATCAATTTTTCGGAAACGTCCGCGAGCACATCGCTCAACAAAAACTCGGACGACTCGGACGCAATCTGGGTTTGAAAAATAATGTGCAACATCAGGTCGCCCAACTCTTCGCGCAAATGCGGAATGTCGTTTGCGTCGAGCGTTTCCAACACCTCGTAACACTCTTCGAGAAAATCTTTGCGGAGCGATTGATGCGTCTGCTCGCGATCCCAGGGGCACCCATTCGGCGCGCGCAAATGTGCGATGATTGCCGCGAGCGCGTTGATCCCGCTCGGTCGCGCAAGCTGCGGAACGTAGAGCGTCGTTGTGTTGTAGGGGCCGTCCG
>JACRPR010000197.1 GCA_016223105.1 Chloroflexota bacterium
CACCGGAATCGCCGGGCTGTCGAACTCGGTAACGAACATTCCGTACACGGACTCGCCGCGTTTTAATTTTGCTCGGACTAGATTGTCGCGCATTGTCATTCCTTTCAAAAGGGATCAGAGGGCATTCGAAGGCGTAAAAGGCGGAGAGGGCGCAGAGGGCATCAAAGGCGCGCGCCTTCTCAACTCTTCTTCGCCTTCTCTGCCTTCTTCCGTCTTCTTGCCCCCCTCTTTTTCGCGGATAACCTAAACCTCGTTTCGAATTTCGCGCAAACGTTTCATCACATTGTTTTCGCCGCGCCCAAAGTACGTGTGCAGTTTGCGGTACTCGGCAAATAATTTTTGGTACGTCGCGTGATGCGCCGCGTTCGGTGTGTGCGCGACGCGTTTCGCCGGAAACATTTGCTTCGCCGCGTCGGTGATCGAATCGTGTCCGCCCGCGTTTTTCCCGGCGGCGTACGCGCCAAGCATCGCCGCGCCGAGCGCACTCGTGTGTCCCGAACCGGCTTGTACAAACTCGCGCCCGGTGACGTCCGCGTAAATTTGCAAAAGCAATTTGTTGCGCTCCGCGAGTCCGCCGCATGCGACCAACTCGTTCACCGCGACGCCGTTCTGCTCGAATGTCTCGATGATCAACGCCCTGCCGAACGCGGTCGCTTCGATCAGTGCGCGATAAATGTCCGGCGCGCGCGTGCCGAGCGTCGCGCCGATGATCGCGCCGCTCAAATTCGCGTCCACGAGCGGCGTGCGGCAACCGTTCCACCAATCGAGCGCGAGCAAACCGGATTGACCTGGTTTCAGTTTTGTCGCTTCTTCTTCCAAAAGTTGGTACGGACTGATGCCGCGCACTTTGGCTTCGTGTTTGTACCACGCGGCGAGATTGTGTTCGACGAACCATTCAAAAATATCGCCGACGCCGACTTGCCCGGCTTCGTACCCAAACGATCCCGGCAAAATTCCATCTTCGACGACGCCGGAAATTCCTGGGACGAGATGTTGCGCGCGATCCAAAATCATGTGGCACGTTGACGTTCCCAGGATCAAAACCATTCGTCCCGGCTCGGTTACGCCCGCGCCGGGAACGGCGGCGTGCGCGTCAATCGTCGCGGCGGCGACCGCGATCCCGGGTTGCAAGCCCATCCACTGCGCGGCTTGTGCGTTGAGCAATCCGACGCGCGTCCCAGGCGCGACAATCGCGCCCGCGAGTTTCGTTTCGTTCATTCGATCCAAACGCGGATCGAGCGCGCGCAAAAAATCGTTGCTCGGATAACCGAGCTCTTTTTGCCACAGACCTTTGTAACCGGCGGCGCACGCGTTGCGCTTGAGCGCGCCGGTCATTTGCCACACGATCCAATCGCCGGCTTCAACAATTTTTTCTGCCGCATCGAAAATCTCCGGCGCGTCGTTCAGAATTTGAAGCGTCTTGCTGTGCAACCACTCGGACGAAACGATGCCGCCGTAAATCGGCAACCAGGGTTCACTGCGCGCGCGCGCGATGTCGTTGATGCGATTCGCTTCCGGTTGCGCGGCGTGATGCTTCCATAATTTCGTCCACGCGTGCGGATTCGATTTCCATTGATCGAGAAAACACAACGGCGTTCCGTCTGGGCGCGTTGGCAAAATCGTGCACGCGGTAAAATCAACGCCGATGCCGATCACATCGTCCGCGCGCGCGCCGGCTTGCTTCAACGCTTCGGGCACCGCTTGCTTCAACGTCTCGATGTAATCGTTTGGATTTTGCAACGCGCTGTCCGGTTCGAGTTTGATCGTCGTGCCGGGCAAGTGTTGATCAATCACGCCGTCCGCGTAACGATAGACCGCTGTGCCAACTACATCGCCGGTCGCAACATTCACCACGAGCGCGCGACCGGATTCGGTGCCGAAATCGAGACCGAGTGCGAATTTTGTGTTACTCACTTTGCCCCCTTGGGAGATCGCGCGAGATAATTCTTGAGATATTCACCCTCGTCAGTACGAAGCGCCATTGTTATTGTGGGGATCGTTGGACAAGCCGGAAAAGAAAATTCGTGATATTCTCTGCCCAGAATCGGCTTGTATGTCCGATTAAATTTGATTTCGGATCGCGGAATAAATAACCTGGGGTGCGCTAATTTAAATAGAAAGAAAGCATCCAGAAAAATTCCATCATCATCATAAGCAATTTTGACAATGCGTTTTGATTCCATGTTGTTGAGCACCAATCGTTCGACAGTCCACCATGAATCATCGGGTGATTTGTCGGTTGCGTACTTTTTCGCCAAATCAGACCAGCCGCTGATTTTTGAGATCATGCTCAAAACAAAAATGTACATGAATACAGCGGCAATCAACAATACCGGAAGACACCATGCATCACCAGTTGAATTTTCCATTAGAATTTTTCCGAATTGAGGAGCGGGGCGAGGAGACCTCGCCCCTACCGCGAATCAGATTTTTCCGCAGAACGACGTGTTGATGCCAAGTTCATTCATCGCCGCCGCTTTCGCGAACAACGCGCGCCGCGCATCCGCTTCGCTCGGCGCGTAGACGACCTGGATGTGATTCGCTTTGTGGCGCGCCATAAATTGATCGCGCGTGATGCCGCGCATTACCAGGTGCATCATGGGCCATTGCGATGTCGTTTGCTTCCAATTGTCTTGCGCGATTTTTTCCGGTACCGCGATCGCCTCACCCAATCCCAGGTCGCAATTGATTTTATTGTTCGCGACAAACACGCGACTCCACACGACCGACCCAGGTTTGCTGATACCTTTGATCGTGCTTCCGCCGAGCGGAAAGTACATCGCGGGTTGACGTTCGCCGGTCGCGCCCGCATAGCCACCGACAAAATGCGCGGGCGGCGCGGCACCGGAAATTTCGAGAATCCACACAAATTTACCGTCAATGTTGCGCCCCCAACGAACATCGTGCAGAGTGGTTTCCGGCGCGAACCCCAAAATGTTCCAGATGCGATTCGTGATCAGCGCGTCCACACCCGCGCACTCGTCCACTTCGTTGAAGTGCGGCACGGCTTGTCCCGCGAACAATTCCGCGCCGGTGCTTTCGTGATAGACCGGCGGACGCGCGACATTGTTCAAAATGCCTTCGACCAAATCGGACGCGGGCGTGAGGTCTTTCAACCCTTGTTGATATTGAATCCCGATCGTGTCGCATCCAAATTCATCCGCGATGCGAACGGCGGCGATGTACATTTTGCATTGCGTCAAAACCTGGGATTCGGTCAAGTCAGTTTTTTCATTGATGCCGAGATCGAATTTCATTCCGCGTTCGCACAACCAATCGTAAACCGCGTGCGCGTCCTGGTCGGACACGGTTCGCATTTTCGCGAACAACGCGGATTGGCTGAGGCGTTCTTTGAAAATGCCGAGCGGGTGAAGCAATTCGTCGGGAATGATCGCGTTGTACATTCCCATACACCCTTCGTCGAAAATTCCCATAATGGATTTCTGCGCGCGAAATTCTTTCGCGAACTTGATACCGACCTTCGCCGCGCGCGCCGGAATTTTCGCGTCCGCAAACGCGCGCACATGCGACGTGTCGTGCGCGACCTTGCCGGTCTTCAACCATTTTTTCAAACCCGCGACAAAAAAATCGTCGTCGAAATTTTCGCTCCACAACGTCGAGTACTTGACGCCGGCTTTCGTGAGCGATCCGTTGAGGTTCAACATCCCGACCAAGCCGGGCCACTGCCCGCTCCAATTCGCGAGCGTGAGAATTGGACCGCGATGCGTCATCAAGCCGGGCAAAACGTGATGCGTGTACTGCCACACCGCTTCCGCGACGATCAACGGCGCGTCCGCCGGGATGGATCGAAAAATCTCGATGCCGCGTTTTTGCGAATCGAGAAAACCATGTTTCGCGATTGGATCGTACGGATGCGCGCGCTTTATTTTCCAACCTTCACGCGCGACCGCCGCGCCGACCTGGTTTTCCATCGCGGCTTGCGCCGCCCAGCAATCCTGGTTCGCGGACAAACGCAAATCGCCGCTGGCAACGAGATAAACTGTTTTCATATTTCCTCCGTAATTATTTGTCATTGCGAGCGGAGCGAAGCAATCCCCACCAGGTTATGCGGAGATTGCTTCGCTTCGCTCGCAATGACACTCAGCGCACGCGCGAAACTTGCGCGCGTAACTTGTCTATCGCCGCTTTTGATTCGGCTTGGCGTTCGCGCAGTAATTTCAAATTCGATTTCGATTCGCGCATCGCGTCAATGATGATCATTTCTGCGGCGATGTACGCGTCGCCAATGTCCGCGAGCTCCGCGGCGATGTCTTGGGGGATCGTCGTGATGCCATTGCGATCCGCGTGAAGCAAATCGTCCGGATAAATCGCGATGCCGCCGACGTGAACCGGGATGTGAACTTGGGGAATGGACGAATAGCCGTGCGAACAATTCGTTCCGTTCGTAAAAACCGGAAATCCGATTTTGCGAACCTGGTCAAGATCGCGCCCGGTGCCGCTCGTGATCAGACCGACCGCGCCGAACGCTTGGTACGTCGTGCACATAATTTCGCCGAATGTCGCGGCGACCGATGGTGCATCCACATCTTGAAACACGACGAGCGCGGGACCGGACAATTCCGCGAAACGTTCGACCTGTTTGTCGAGCGACGAGTACGCGTCGCCACTGCGCGGCGGCGCGGACGCGCGAAATGTCGCGGTCGCGGCAAAGCCAACGATGGGCGGCATTTCGGGAAACGCGGCGACGATGCGCGCGTCCATAAACCCGGTATGGCGCGGACGCACATCGAACAATTCGATGAGGTTGCAAATCGTCGGCGTGTCGAATTTTTGTAACTTGTCCAAAGTTTGTTGTGAAAGCATCGCATCCTTTTTTAAAAACTCAACTCCATTTTGACGCGGTTACGATTGCCGATTCGCGCAGTGCCACGTACAGTTCGATCAACTCGTCCGCGATACGCGCGTTGTGCGCGTCCCACGCAAAACCAGGATGACGCATTCGTTCGCTTACGAAAATTCCACGCCGCACGAGCAGACGTTTGAAAAACGCGATGGACGTTCCGATTTCCTGGTTCGTAAACGCAAGCACCGGCAACAATTTACGAAACAGCGTTAGCGCATCCGCGCGATTGCCCGCGTGATACAAGCGGTCAATCGCGGCGTACACGCGCACCATCGCGCTTTCCGGGATCATCGCGTCCACGCCGCGATCCAGCGCTTCGATCATTTGCGGAATCGCCCAGCCACCGCTGATAAAAAAATCATCGCCGAGCAAAGCGCGCACGGCAGAGTATTTCGGTCCCGCCGGGATCGTTTCGATTTTCAAACCGGCGAGCGTCGGAATTTCTGCGCGCAATTGCGCGATGAGATCGAGCGGCAAACCCGGACCGTTCCACTCCAAATCCTGGATGATCAACGGCAACGCGTTCGCGGACGCAATCGCTTGAAAAAACGGAACGATCTGATCGGGGCGCGCGTACAAATCGTTCGGCACCGCGACGAGGTACGCGTCCGCGCCGACGCGTTCCGCGAGCCGCGCGTGTTGTTGGCACATCGCGATTTCGTTCGCGGACGCGCCGACGATGAACGGCACGCGCCGCGCGTTCGTCATCGCGATTTGTTCGACGATGCGCGCGCGTTCCGCGTCGGACAAGTACGCAATTTCGCTCGCGACCGCGGGCGCGAGAAAACCGTTCACGCCGGAATCAAGCGCGTCTTCGATCAAACGCGCGAGACTCGCGAGATCAAGCTGATCGTTTTCAGCGAACGGAGTTTGAACGACACTGACAATGCCGCGTGGTTTAGTAAACATGGGATGCGGAGCGTAAGGCAAATTTCTAATTTGCCATTCGAGTTATGCTTGAACACCAGGCAAATTGGAAATTTGCCGTACGGGTTAGCCCTTGACACTGCCGGCGGCGAGACCGGTAACGATATCGCGTTGCACAAAAATTGTGAGCAAGAGCGAGGGCAAAGTTACCACGAGCGCGGCGGCGGCGACCGGTCCCCAGGATAATTGCTCGAACGTCATCGCGTTGAACACCGCGACCGGTAGAGTGCGCGTCTCGCGCCCGGCGATCACGACGCCGAACAAGAAATTATTCCACGACTGAATAAACGCGAGAATCGCCGCGACCGCGATCCCAGGTCGCGCGATCGGCATCGCGACGCGATAGAACGCTTGCCAAATGTTGCACCCATCGGTCAGTGCGGCTTCTTCGAGTTCGGGATGCATGTCCTCGAAAAAACTGATCATTACCCACACGACCATCGGAATCGTGAGGACGAGATGCGAAATCGTCAGCGCGAGGAGCGAACCGGAAATTCCGATCAAGCGAAAGAGCATAAACAGCGGAATCAAGTACGACAAACCCGGTGTGATGCGCGCGACCATAATCAACATGCCCAGTCCCTGGCGTTTGCCTTTCGCGATCCCATAGCCCGCCGGCACACCGACGAGCAACGCGATCAACGTCGCCGCGCCGGAAACGATCACACTGTTGTACGTGTACAGCAGATAATTGCTCTCGCGAAAAATTTTCGCGTAATTGTCCAGGGTCGGCGGATTCGGAATGAAAATCGGCGGATACGCGATGTTGTCAATTTCATATTTGAGCGAGAGCGACAACATCCACAGAAACACAAAAATCGCCGGGGAGACGACGACGATCACCGCAAAGCCAAGCGCGATCCGATTGACAAATTTTTTCACACGATACGATGCTACTGATTCCATCGCAACCTCTCGCGCGCGTACAGCAGAGTCAATGCCAACGCCAAAATGATCACAAAGAAAACGACGACGACCGCCGACGAGTGCCCAACTTGGAGAAATGAAAACGCTTGCAGATAAAGATACAGGTTGATCGTTTCCGATGCCGTCCCCGGTCCGCCTTGCGAAATGACGTAAATGATGTCGAACGATTTGAGCGCGTCAATCGTGCGAATGATGATCGCGATCATCAGGAACGGAAGAATGAGCGGAAACGTGATGTAGCGAAACATTTGCCATTGATTCGCGCCGTCAATCACCGCGGATTCGTACGGCTCGGTCGGCAAGGACGCGAGCGCGCCGAGCACGATCAACATCACGAGCGGCGTCCACTGCCACACCTCGACGAGCGCGAGCGTGGGGATCACCGTGTCTGCCGCGTACACCCACAATGATTTCGGAATGCCGACGAGCGACAAAAAATAATTCAGCACACCGACCTGGGGCTGGAACATCATCGTAAAGACGAGCGCGATCGCGACCGGCGTCGCCATCATCGGCGCGATGTAAACGCCGCGCAGGAATCCGCGCAGGGGAAAATTTTGGTGGAACACTTCAGCCGCGAACACACCCAGGATCACCGGCAGGATCACCGCGAGAATCGTAAAATAAAATGTGCGCGGGATCGTGGAAAGAAATCGCGCGTTCGTTGCGAGCGTCGTAAAATTTTCCGCGCCGATAAATTTACTCTCCGCGCCGATGCGCCAATCGTTCAAACTCATCCACAGAGTAAAAATCCAGGGAAAGACGATCACCGCGAAAATCGCGACGAGCGCGGGCACGATGAACCAGGTATACGCGCCTTTGCGACTGTATGCTTTTTTTCTTTTCATGTTGATCGGAGACCCTAAGGGTTTTTGAAAACCCTTAGGGTCTGAATCGTCGTTACGCTTCGCTCTTGTCCAAAATCGGTTTGAACTCGTCTTGCGCTTTTTTGAGTTCAGTTGCCGGGTCTGCGCCGCCGATCATATTGTTGAGCGCGACACCGAAAATGTCGCGGAACTCGGTGACGGGAACGATGATCGGCAGAGTCGGGCGACCGATCTTGCCGGAGTTGACGACGCCATCCACCCATTCTTTCGGCACGAGCAAACTCTTGAGCGCGTCCGCGTTCGTGTACACCGAGTTGCGCGCTTGCGCGCCAGAACCTTGCGCGAACGATTTTGCGAGCAGACCCTTGCTCGCCGCCCACATTGAAAAGTACCACGCCGCGCCTTTTTTCTTTGAAAAGTTCGAGATGCCCATGCCGTCGCCGGTCATCCCAGCCCATTGCGCTTTCGGACCTTTGGGCGCGACAACGTACGCGACCTTGCCAACCACTTTCGAAGTCTTGGGGTCTTCGAGCGGTGTCGCGAATCCGAGACCGTCCCACCACATCGCGACCTGACCGAGCGCGAACGCGGATTGACATTCGTTCCAGTTGAAACCACCGACGCCCGCGGGCGCATAATTCTTCATCAAGTTCTGGTACAGCTTGGCGCACTCGATCGCGTCGGGCGAAGTCGTGTTCAGCGTGAGTTTAGAATCAATCGCGTCCATGTCCCAGCCGAGCAACATACTCGTCCACAAAATCGTGTTCGCGTTCTTGAGCCCGCGACCGGCGAAACCGTACACGTTCTTGCTGGGATCGTGCAGAGTCTTCGCCGCGTTCACCACGTCATCGTACGTTTTGGGGAGCGCGACATTTTTCGCGGCGAACAATTCCTTGTTGCAGTAGATGATGAAATAGTCAATCTTGTTCGGCAACGCATCAATGCGCCCATCCGCTTCGGTCGCCCATGCTTTGCCGGCGGCGGAAAAATCGTCCCAGTCAAATTCGGGCGCGGTCATCGTCGGGTCTTTGAGATAATCGCGAATGTCGGTAACCCATTTGTTCTTGCCGAACAATCGCTTTTGAACGTGGAACGAATAGTACACCACGTCGAAACTCGTCGCGCCGGACGCGAATTCGACCGCGAGTTTTTGGCGTTGTTGTTGTTCCGCCGGTTGATCCGCGCCGACGGTGATGCCGGTCAAGTCTTCAAATTCTTTAAGGTTCTTGACCATGATATCGCCCTGCGTGTTTTTGATCAACAGGGCTTCGATCTTTTCGCCTTTGAAGCGTTGCCAGCTGAATTGATCGCCGGGCGTTTTGACGACGGCGGGCACGGTCGGTTGCGCGGGCGCAGTCGTTGGCGCGGGCGCGGTAGTCGCGGGCGCGCACGCGTTCAAGATGGACGCGCTCGCCAAGCCCGCGCCGGCTAACATCGTCGCCTTGAGAAAATCGCGGCGAGTCATTTGCTTACTCATCTGTCTCCTCCTGTGAGAAAATCAATGTAACTACTCAGGTGTCATTGCGAGGAGGCGGTTTTTGCCGACGAAGCAATCCACGCGTTGCAAATCCGGATCGACCAGGTCGGGGATTGCTTCGCAAAAACCGCTCGCAATGACATGGGCTGAGCAGTTACAAATCAATTGATCAATCGTTCGGTCGAAAATAGTTTCAGCATTTTTGCGCGCGCATCCCTCCTTTCGCGTTTTGTGGCGCGGGCTCGCAGAGCGTAGCCCGCATCAGCGGCTTGAAAAGCCGCGCCACGATCCACCTAAAATGATTTTTCCAATGCGCGACAAATTTCGAGCAATTCATTGACGCGCGCGTCCGGCGTCGTCCACTGAATATCTGCCATCACGATATCGCACGGCGCGAGTTCGTCGCGAATTTTTCGCAGATCAGTTTCGAGTTCGGCGCGCGTTGCGTCCTGAAATTTCACCGGCGAGTACATCACTGCGCGGCGCGCGTTCGGAAACTGCTCGCGCACGCGGCGCAAATCCGATGCGATCCCCAGGTCGAGATAGCCGACGTTCGGCAATGCGCGCAGAACCGGCAGGTACGGATTCACATTCCAATTGCAGGTATGCACGCCAAAGTAATCAAACTGCGTCGCGATTTTTTGGTCGTACGGAAAAATAAATTCGCGATACATTGGCGGCGAGATCATATTCATCACGCAATTGCTGATGTCGAGCTGATTGATCGCGAAACCGGACGCGCGTTGCCGCGCCTGCACGCGCCGCGCGAGCGCGATCATCGCGGCGGTGATCAACGCGATAAAACGATGCGCGAGTTCCGGCGTCTCGATCATCCCGGTAAAAATGTTCTGCCCGTAAATGTTGAACGCGTTATTGAGGACGCCTTGCCAACTGAAATAACCGTGAATTTTTCCGGCATTACGTTCGATAATGTCCATCTGCCGAAACAGATCCGCGACAATCGGCGCGTTCAGCAAATCGTCGAGTTTGAGATCAGCAAGTTGCGCGAGTGATAAATCGGGACGGCGAATAATTTGGGGCCACCGATCAATCGCGTATTCCAATTCACAACCAAACACCTGCGCGACAAAGTACGATCCGTACACACCTGAAATCGTCCAGGTGTCATCGTCGCGATGAGTGTCCCAGTACGCGACCGTTGGAAACGCGCGATGCAATTCCGCTTTCATCGCGACGAGCGTCGCGTGCCGATAAACCGGATCGGTGTGCCAGCGTTCCGAAAAATCTACCGCACAGCGTTGCGTGTACCACATCGGCTCGAAGCCGAGCGACACGCGCATTGGCGATTCGGTGCCGTCCACCGGCTCGCGGCGCGCGGGACCCGAAATCGGAATGTGGTTGCGGAGTTGCTTCATCATTCATCCGCGCGCCGGCGCGGCGGTCGAACCGCGCACGATCAGTTCCGGTTTGAGCACGCGCGTTTCGACCGGGCGCGCGGCATCTTGCATGCGCGCGAACAACAAACGCGCGGCTTGGATGCCGATCTCGTACGTCGGTTGGCGCACCGCGGTTAGCGGCGGCGTGAGGAGCGCGAACCAGGGCATATCGTCAAAGCCGATCACGGAAATATCTTTGGGGATGCGTAAACGTTTTTCCGAAATCGCCTGACACGCGCCGAGCGTCATCAAATTGTTGACGGCGAGGATCGCGGTCGGGCGCGGATCGAGTTCGAGCAACGCGCGCGCGGCTTGATAACCGCCTTGCTCTTTGAAATTGCCGATGCAGATCAGACGCGGATCCAATTTGAGTTTGCTCGCGCGCAACGCTTTTTCGTACCCGCGTTGGCGTTCGCGTCCGACGGAAACGCTCGTCGGCGCGCCGACCAAACCGATGCGGCGATGACCCAGCTCGATCAAATGTTTGGTCGCGGCGAACGCGCCCGCGACGTTATCAAGCACGACCGCATCGGCGACGAGATCGGGAACGGTGCGATCTACCATCACGACCGGCACGCGCGCGTTGACCAACGGTGTGCACGCGTCTTTGCCGGTCGGCACGATGATCGCGCCGGCGACGCGCTCGCGCGAGAGCACATCAATATAAAGTTGTTCTTTTTGGAGGTCTTCGTCCGAGTTGCAGAGCAGAACGGTGTACTGATTTTCGTACGCGACATCTTCCACCGCGCGGACGAGCGTGGTGAAAAACGGATTTTGAATATCGGAGATGACGAGTCCGATCACGCGGACGCTTTGGCTCCGCATATTCCGCGCGATGCCACTGGGCTGATAACCGAGTTGATCAATCGTGGCGAGAATGCGCGCGCGCGCGGGGGACTTGACGCGGGGGTTGTTGTTCAGAACGCGGGACACGGTCGCCACAGATACGCCGGCTTTGCTCGCAACATCTTTGATGCTTGCCATTCCACTCCGCTCCTGAAAACGTTTACTTTGGAAACGGTTACATTGTAAACGGTTTCTTTTTGGGTGTCAATATACAATTTTTGCGGCGCGTGCGGCGCGCCCGCTTACCGTTGCGGGCACGCCGCACGCGTCACAGATTCGCGCGCGGACACAATTTGGCGGTATAATGAAATCGGATTATACTTTGAGGGAGGGCGTGAACACTTACAGGTAAGCCACTCAAAACCGAATGGCTCTGGAGAGGAGGTGAGTCATTGCAAGTGTCCGCGCGTCCAATCGTTCGTACAGGTTTTCGAAATTCAAAGGAGAAGAAAAAATGCGAAACCGGATGTTCCTGCTCGTTGCCGTTCTCGTCGTCGTTGGCTTGATCGTTACCGCGTGCGCCGCGCCGGCGCAAGCTCCCGCGACTGGCAAGAAACTCAAAATCGGACTCGTTACCGATGTCGGCGGCGTGAATGACAAATCGTTCAACCAGTCCGCCTGGGCGGGTGTGCAAAAAGCGATCAAGGATCTCGGCGCGGAAGGCAAGTTCATCGAATCGAAACAGCCGACCGATTATGAAAAGAATATCGATCAATTCGCAACCGAAAAGTACGATGTCATCATCAGCGTCGGCTTTTTGATGGGCGATGCGACGGCGATCAAAGCCAAGCAATACACCGGCATCAAATTCGCGATCATTGACTATCCGTACTTTCCGACCAAGGGCGTCGCGTATTGCGATGACAGCAAAAAAGATTGCTACGCGGATGGCGGTCTGACCAACGTAACGAGTTTGATGTTCCAGGAAGATGAAGTCGGTTTTCTCGCGGGCGTGCTTGCCGGCGGAATGAGCAAAACCGGGACGGTTTGTTCGGTATCCGGAATTGAAATTCCACCGGTCGTCCGCTTTGTCGTCGGTTATCAGAACGGCGCCAAGTTTGTCAAACCCGGCATCAAGACGCTGAACGTGTACGTCCCCTCGTTTACCGATCCCGCCAAGGGTAAAGAAACCGGTCAATCTATGATCGCGCAAGGTTGCGATGTGGTCTTTGGCGTCGGCGGCAACACCGGCAACGGCGGTTTGCTCGCCGCCAAAGAAAAAAGTTTGATGGCAATCGGCGTGGACGTGGATCAGTACATCACCTACCCCGAAGTCAAAGACGCGTTGATCACGAGCGCGGCAAAGAACGTGGATGTCGCGGTCTTTGATTTCCTCAAAGCGGCGAGTGCTGGCTCAGCGAAAGCCGGCATCAATACCGCGAATCTCAAGAATGGCGGCGTTGGTCTCGCGCCGTTCCACGATTGGGACAGCAAGATTTCAGCCGAGATCAAATCCAAGATCAAGGAAGC
>JACRPR010000198.1 GCA_016223105.1 Chloroflexota bacterium
CAAAATGTTCGCGCGCCAACTTGCGCTGGTCGTCGCGCTAATGGCGGTGCTTGCCGGAAGTATCATCGCGACAACGCCGGTGCAGTTGCGCGATCTGTTGCCTTCCGAATATCTGAAAGATGAAAACGCCGGTCTGCTTCTCGCGCCGGTTACCGGCGTCGTGCCAACTGAAGAAGGCGCGCCGCCCAGCGTTACCGCCGCGCCGCCCGATTGGATGCAAAAAGTTAAAACGCTCGTGATTGATTACATTTTGATTTACGGCATCGAACATCATTTCGGCAAAGATATGCGCGTCATTGCGTTTCCGTTGGGCGGCGGTGATCGCGAAGAATCGTTCGCCGATTGGATCGGCTTGCCCGTTCTGCCAACGTTGTTGGGTTATACCATTACCGCGCTCGTGCTATTCGGTTGGGTGCGCCAATTTCGACAAGACGGTTTGACCTTGCTCAATTTGTTCGGCGCGGTGTACCTCGCCACACTTTTTTTGTGGGTGTGGGACGATCCGCGTTTGCTCTATCCGATTCAACCGCAAATTCATTTTGGATTTTTACTTGGCATCGAAGCGCTGGTTGGTTTGATCGCGACGCGCGCGCGCTTGAATTCGCGCGCGTGGATTGCCGGGATCGCGATTGCGTTGATCGCGATTGCCGCGTTCAAAGATACGCAAATCGAAGATTCGCGCTTGCACACCGGCGACATTCGCGCGCGCACGACCTGGCTCGCACAAAACGCATCGCCGTCCGCGATTGTGCTGACCGAAGCCGCCGAGATTGATTATTTGTACAGCGAACGCAAAACGATCACTTATCCGGCAATCGGCTCATCGGCGCAGTTGGAAGGTTTTTTGCTCACGCGCAAAATTGATTACGTGATCGTCGCGCCATTCATTCATTGGCAAGCGCGCTACAAACCGGAATACAGCAACGCCGCGCGCCAATATCGCGCGTGGGCGGACGAACTCGCCGCGCGCCAACGCGCGACGCTCGTGCACGCGTCCGAGCCGGAACTGATTCGCGTGTATCAAATCAAACGGTAGAATGGTTTCACTCAGCCGACGCAGGTCGGCTTGGCTATGTGTCGCCGCGATTTCAATCGCCCGAACGAAATTCAAGATATTTTTCAAGGCAATTCAATGTTCAAATCCATCTTCCCCAAACCGATATTTTTCATCGGCGCGCTCGCGATGCTCATCGCGATTTTTGTTTCATCTGAATCGCTGATCGCATTTCTGCGCGCGGGAACCGCAACCGATCCATTGCTCACCGGCGCGACAATTTTTCGCGCGATGCTCGGCATTCTCGGCGCGGCGATTTGCGCGCTCGCGCTTGTGCCATTTTGGAAAATCACCTCACTCGATTCATCACCCGTGCGCGATCAACTCAGCGCGGCGATCCTCGCCGCGTTGTTGATCGTCGCGACCGCGTTGCGTTTGTACGCGCTCGATGCCGGGTTGTGGCTCGACGAAATCATCACGAATGTTTTGTACGCGCGCTTGCCCTTCGGCACGATCATCACGACGTTCGATTCGGAGAATCAACATTTTCTCTACAGCATTCTCGCGCAAGCATCGTTCCTGGTTTTTGGCGATAGCGCGTGGTCACTGCGTTTACCCGCCGTGCTTTTCGGCATCGCGAGTATCTGGGCGATGTACTTGCTCGGACGTGAGGCGGCATCATCGCGCGAAGGATTGCTTGCCGCCGCGCTGTTGACCTTTTCGTACACGCACATCTGGTTTAGCCAGAACGCACGCGGTTATTCCGGTTTACTTTTCTGGACAACATTTTCGAGTTGGTTGCTCTTGCGCGCTCTGCGCGAAAACACACCGCGCCTTTGGATCTTTTTTGCCATCGCCGCCGCGCTCGGCGTGTACACGCACATCACGATGGTCTTTGTGATCGCCGGACAATTTTTTGTTTACGCGTGGACGCTGATCGCGCGGCGCAACGCGCGGTGGGAAAATCGCTGGGCTGGTTTTGTTTTGGGATTTTGCGGCGCGGGATTGTTGACCTTGTTTTTGCACGCGCTCGTTTTGCCGCAACTGCTCGGCGGAATGGGCCGCGAAGCGAGCGTCGTCGCGGAGTGGAAAAATCCATTGTGGACGATCATCGAAATCGCGCGCGGTCTGCAAGTCAGTTTTGCCGGTGGGATCGTCGCGCTCGGCGCGCTTGTGGTGTTCGGCGCGGGTATCGCGAGTTTTGCGCGGAGCAAACCGGAAATAATTTTATTGCTGATTCTGCCGCCGATCATCGGCGCGGCAGTCGTCGTCGGCTTGGGGCATCATTTGTGGCCCCGCTTTTTCTTTTTCGCGATGGGCTTGGGCGCGCTCGTCGCGATGCGCGGCGCGATGGCGTGGGGACGATTCGCCGCGCGGATCGTGCGCCTAACCTGGTTGCCCGCCGAACGCGCCGGCACACTCGTTTGTCTCGCGCTGATCGCGGTCTCCGCGCTTTCGGTCCCGCTCGCGTACGGACCCAAACAAGATTATGCCGGCGCGATGCAATTCGTCGAAGCGAATCGGCAACCCGGCGACGCGATTGTGATCACCGATCTCACTGTGTTTCCGTACAAAAATTATTATCGGCGCGATTATCACGTCGTCGAAAACGCGCGCGCACTCGATTCATTGCGCGCGCACTCGAAACGCACTTGGTTGCTGTACACGTTTCCGCCGGTATTGGAATCCGTGCATCCCGACGTGTTCGCCAGCGTGCAACGCGATTTTCAAATCATCAAAGCATTTGGCGGCACCGTCGGCGGCGGAACGATTTTTGTTACGCGCGCGGACGCGAAATAATTCCGTCATTGCGAGTGAAGCGAAGCAATCCCCAACGTGGAGATTCCTCGCTTCGCTCGGAATGACAAATAATGTAATTGAGAATGTAATGAAAAATAATTCAACCGAGCAAACTTTATCCGGCGTTACCGTCGTGATTCCCGCGTTCAACGAAGAAGGTCGCGTTCACGAAGAAGTAACTGAAATCGCGCGCGTGTTGAGCGTGCACAACATTCCACACGAAATCATTTTGGTCAACGACGGCTCGACCGATCAGACGGCGGAACGCGCGGCGCGCGCGGGCGCGCGCGTCTTGCAACACGCGCGCAATCGCGGGTACGGCGCATCGCTCAAAACCGGGATCGTCGCCGCGCGCCATAACACGATTGTCATCACCGACGCGGACGGCACGTATCCGGCGGAAGAAATTCCGGCACTGCTCACGCAATTGCAAACAACGGATATGGTCGTCGGCGCGCGCACGGGCAAGCGCGTACATATTCCCTGGATTCGCAAACCGGGCAAATGGTTGCTCGGTTTTTTGGCGAACCACGTCGCGGGACAAACGATTCCCGATTTAAATTCCGGCTTGCGCGCGTTTCATCGCGACACAGTGCAACAATACTTTCCAATCCTCTCGAATCGTTTTTCGTTCACGACGACGGTAACACTCGCGTTGTTGGCGGACGATTATCGCGTCGTCTATCATCCGATTGATTATTTACCGCGCGTCGGCAAATCGAAAATCACGCCGCGCAATTTTATGGATTTTTCGATCCTGGTTGTGCGAATGGCGATGTTGTTTCAACCGCTCAAAATTTTCGTGCCGCTCGCGCTCACCTTTGGCGTCGCGGGCGTGCTCAAAGTCGTGTACGATATTGTGTCGTTCGCGCTCCGTACCGGCAAATTCGATTTGTCATTGCTCTATCAACCGGTCTTGTCCACTTCCGCGATTTTGTTATTGCTCGTCGGCTTGCAAGTGTTGTTTATCGGAATGTTGGCGGATGGCATCATCCGCCGACTCGCGTTACGCAACGAACCGAGCGTCGCCTCGCGCGGCGTTACGTCGTTCGAGTACGAAACCAAATCAGAAATGGGACGCGGATAAAATAGACTTTATCGGAAATAAATGAATTGATGTGGCGCGGGCTTTCTATAGATGTTCAGATAATGCTTTAGAAAGCGTGCCAGCATCCTGAGCGGAGCGAAGCGCAGTCGAAGGATGCGGTTTTCTAAAAGCAAATCTTAACATCTATAGCCCGCATTCGGCGGCTTGGAAAAGCCGCGCCACGTTATTTCCGATAATGTCTAATAAAAATCCGCGTTCGTCCGCGTTTGTCCGCGTCCCAGTTTTCTTTTCAGTGAAAGGCGCCCAAAAATATGTGCGGCATTTGTGGAATGATGCGGCTCGGTTCAACGCCGGGCGCGCCGTTCGATAATTTGATTGACCGAATGACCGATGTGCTCGCGCATCGTGGTCCCGATGATCGCGGCGTGTGGTGCGATGAGCGCGTCGCGCTCGGCTCGCGCCGGCTTTCGATCATTGATTTATCGCGCGCCGGGCATATGCCGATGGCGAACGAAGACGGCTCGATCCAAATCACGTACAACGGCGAGATGTACAATTTTCGCGAGCTTAAAGAAAAATTTCGCTTGGCGGAACGCGGGCACGTTTTTTGTTCGCGCACGGACACCGAAGTTTTAATTCACCTGTACGAAGAGATCGGCTTGGAAATGGTGCGCCATCTCAACGGAATGTTCGCGCTGGCGATCTGGGATGCGCGCAAAAAAAATCTGCACTTGATTCGCGATCTCTACGGCATCAAGCCCTTGTTTTATCACCAGGATTCCGAATTTTTCCGGTTCGGTTCGGAAATCAAATCGATCCTGGTTGATCCGCGCGTGCCGCGCAAACCATCGCTTCAAGCATTGCATGATTTTTTGACGTTCGATTACATTCCCGGCGCGCAGACCGCGTTCGAAGGAATTTACGAGGTGCCGCCCGCGCATTGGTTGACGATTGATGCAACCGGGCAAATCACACTGCAACGGTATTGGGATTTGCCGTTCGCGGTGGACGAAACGATTGACGAACGCAAAGCGATTTATCGCGCGCGCGAATTGATGGACCAAGCCGTGCATCGTCAACTCATCGCCGATGTGCCGGTCGGCGTGTTATTGTCCGGCGGAATGGATTCGAGCGCGCTCGTCGCGTTGATGCACCGGCACACCTCCGAAAAAATCCATACGTTCTCGGTCGGCTTTGAAGACGCGAGTTTCAACGAACTGCCGTACGCGCGCATGGTCGCGCAACAATACGCAACGGAACATCGCGAAATTATCGTTACGCCGGAACGCGTGCGCGAATTATTGCCCGCGTATTTGCGTTACATAGACGAACCGTACGCCGATGGTTCCGCGATTCCGACGTACTATGTCTGCCAGTTGGCAAAAGGCAACGTCGTCGTTTTACTTTCCGGCGAAGGCGGCGACGAAGCGTTCGCCGGTTACGAAACGTACAGCGCGTATCACACCTATCGCTGGTTTCGCCGCGTGCCGCGCTGGGTGCGGCAGGGATTGATCGCGCCGCTCGTCAACGCATTGCCGGTGTCGAATAAAAAATTGAGTTTGGAATTTAAACTCAAACGTTTTCTCGGCGGGCAAGACCTCGACCCGGCATCCGCGCATTTGTGGTGGCGCATCGTGTTGACCGAAGCGCAAAAATTCGCGTTGTATCAACCGCAAGTGCGCGAGCAATTGATCCCGCAACCTTCGGAACGATTTTTCAAAGAGGTGTTTGCGCGTTCGCGCGCGCGCGATGATTTTTCGCGCGTGATGCACATTGACTCCGCGGTCTTTATGCCGGACGATTTGATGATCAAGAATGATCGAATGAGTATGGCGCACTCGCTCGAAGCGCGCGTGCCGATGACCGATCCCGATCTGACTGAGTTCATGTCGTCCGTGCCGCCGCGCTACAAAATGATGCGCGGGCGCAAAAAACATATCATGCGCGAAGCATTGCGCGATCTGTTGCCGCCCGTGATTTTGAACAAGAAAAAAGTTGGATTGGAAATGCCCTACTCGCGTTGGCTCAAACGCGAATTGAATGATCTGCTGATGACATATCTCGCGCCGGATCGTCTCGCCGCGACCGGGTTGTTTCAACCCGATGCCGCGCAAAAGTTAGTGGACGAGCATTTGCGCGGGCAATACGATCACGGGCGCGCGTTGTGGGGCTTGCTCAATTATATGATGTGGCACGAATTGTATATCGCGAAATGAAAAATCCAAATGTCATCATTCTCGGCGCGGGTCCCGCCGGACTCGGCGCGGCGTTTCGACTCGCGACGCGCGATATTCGCGCGACCGTGCTTGAAGCGAATCCATTCGTCGGCGGCAACGCGAGCAGTTTTGAAATCGCGGGACTCGATGTTGATTTCGGCAGTCATCGTTTGCACCCCTCGTGCGATCCAAATGTGATGCGCGATATTCGCGCGTTCCTCGGCGACGATTTGCTCGATCAGCCACGCCACGGACGAATTCGTTTGCGCGGGCGCTGGATTCACTTTCCGCTCAAGCCACTCGACCTGGCATTGCGTTTGCCGCCGACCTTCGCGTTCGGCGTCCTGCGCGATCTCGCGTTGAAAATATTTCCACACCACAACGCGACCGGCGCGGAAACATTCGCGACCGTGCTTGAAGCCGGTTTGGGTTCGACGATTTGTCGCGATTTTTATTTTCCGTACGCGCGCAAAGTGTGGGGCATCGCGCCGGAAAAATTATCGGTAACCCAAGCGCGGCGGCGCGTTGGCGCGAGCTCGCTCGGCAAAATGGCGCGCAAAGTGTTGACCGCGATCCCAGGATTGAAACCGAAAGGGAGCGGGCGCTTTTTCTATCCGCGGCGCGGGTTCGGGCAAATCAGTCGCAAGTACGCGGATGCCGCACGCGCGCGCGGCGCGAACATTTTGCTCGGCGCGCGCGTGCAGTCGGTTGAAATCGAAAAGCAAACGCGCCGCGTGCGCTTTGAACGCGACGGTCAAACGCACACGCTCGACGCCGATCACATTTGGTCAACGATTCCGATCACTGCGCTCGCCAAAATCATTCAACCGCGTCCGCCGCAAGCGCATCTCGCCGCCGCGGAAAAGATGATGTATCGCGCGATGATTTTGATCTATCTTATAGTTGAGCAGGAACAGTTCAGCGAGTACGACGCGCACTATTTTCCCGAAGCGCACATTCGCATTTCGCGAATGTCGGAACCGAAAAATTATTCGAGCGCGCGCGCGCCGGCAAATGCGACCGTGTTGTGCGCGGAATTGCCGTGCATGCAAACCGATCCCGAATGGCAAATGAGCGACGACGAACTGGGACAATTGATGCGCGCATCGCTCGAGGCGGCAGGCATCCCACTGCGCGCGCCGATTCGCCAGGTGATCACACGACGCTTGCGCCAAGCGTATCCGATTTACGCAAGCGGTTACGAAGAACATTTCGATCAACTCGACGCGTGGCTTGATCGCGTGGATGGCTTGCTCACGTTCGGACGCCAGGGCTTGTTCGCGCACGACAACACGCACCACGCGTTGTATATGGCGTACGCGGCGGCAGAGTGTCTCGCGGCAGATGGCGCGTTTGATCGCGCGCGCTGGCGCGCGTTCCGCCGCGAATTTGAAACGCATGTGGTTGAAGACTAAAACCGCTTTGCTATAAATCTTCCACAGATTCAACGGAACACGGATAAAAGAAAAAAAGAAAATATCCGTGTTCACTTGCATCAGCGGGAAAAAATTTTGTCATGAGAATTGCAAATGAACAAACGCGTAATGTATCTCCTCCATCGTTGGCTTTCGATTTTTGTCGGCATCTTTTTTTTGGTGTGGACGATTTCAGGAATCGTGATGATCTTGCCGCCGAATTTGCCCGCGCCCGGTCGCGCGACTGAACACGCGCCCGCCGATTTTCGCGCGGTCGAGTTATCGCCCGCGCTCGCGATTGCGCGCGCGGAAAAAGACGCGGGCAAAGCGTTGCAAATTCAATGGATGAATTTAAAACAAATTCGCGATCTGGTGGTGTACGAAATCGCGACGGAAGACAACGGAATTCAACGCGTGAACGCGCGCACTGGCGCAATCGAAAAAATGACGCCCGAGTTTGCCGAAAAAATCGCGCGCGAAGATTTCCCGACTCTTGCGCGCGCGACCAAAATCGCAATGATCGAAAAACACGATCTCGATTTTACCTGGGGTGCGTTGCCCGCGTATCGAATTATTTTTGATGACGCATATGGCACCGCGTCCACCGTAAGTCTGGATGGCTCAGTGCATCGAAGCGATGTGTGGTCGCGCACGCAATTTGTGATCGGCAGTTTGCACACATTCGAGCCGATCAAAATTTTGACCGGGCGCGAACGCTTGAAAGAAATTTTGTTGATCGCGACCAGCATCATCGGAATCGCGTCCACGCTCACCGGCTATTATTTGGCGATTCGACTTTGGAAATTCAATTGGAAATCATAATGGCTTCTGGAGTTGCGCGTTTACGCGGTGGCTTGCTCGACAAAACATCCCGCTGAAGCGTCGAATCCGGCAATCGTCAACCATTTAGAAACAAAATGTTGCAAACCATTCAACCTTTAAACAACTGGGCGCGTCAAAACGAAAAATGGCTCGCGCGGGTTTTGATTTTTTGCGCGTTCACATTGTTCGGCTTGGGCGGCATTTTTGGATTAGAGGGCGGCGTGCCCACCGTCGGCGCGGAACGCGTGCTAGCAGGCGAGATTCCGTATCGCGATTTCTGGACGATGTACGCGCCCGGGCATTTTTATTTGTTGGCGTTGCTCTTTGCGATTTTTGGCAAACATCTCTTGATCGAATTGATCGCGGCGTCGCTCATCACCGCAATCGCGTGTGGGTTGGTGTACCGCGTGATCGTGAATTTGATCGGCGCGCGCGTCCCGGCATTTCTCGGCGCGCTGATTTTTTTCGGCGCGATGTACAACACGCTCTATTTCAAAACGCTCAACTCGTACGTGCCCGCGATTTTTTTGATCCTGGTCACGCTCGCCGCGCTGATTCACTTTTACAAAACCGGACAACTCGCGTGGTTGATCGGCGCGGGATTGGCGAACGGCGGCTTGGTGGTCTTTAAGCACGATGTCGGCGCATACACCGCGCTCGCGATTGCGTTGGGCTTGACGCTATTTCATTTGCTTCAAGCCGCGCCGTTCCGCGACCGCGTGCGATTATTCATCAAACACAGTGTTGCCTACGCGCTCGCGAGTTTGTTGATCGCGCTTCCCTGGTTTGCCGGGTTCGCGCTGGTTGCCGGACCCGCAATGGCGCAAGACCTGGTTATTTTTCCATTGACCGATTTTCGCTACGCGCGTCCCGAAGCATATCCCAGCATCTTGCCGATTGATTTGCTCGCGCAATCCTGGGTGATGACGATTTTCAATCTGACCGTTTATTTTAACTTTGCGATTCCGTCCGTTTTGTTTTTGCTCGGTCTCGGCGCGATCGTCTGGGCGCTGAAAAAGCGCGACGCGTTATTCGCCGCGCTGGGCGCGACGTTCGCCGTCGGATTTTTATTTCACTATTCGGCGGCGCATGTTCAAATCAACACGCACATCGTTACGATGAGTTTGTATAGCATCGGGCTGGGCAGTCTGCTGTACAATTTGCTCACCCGCGCCGCGCGCGCCCAATCGCTCGCGTTCGTACGCATCCTGGGCTTGGCGTTGATGCTGGGCTGGTTGCTGACGCTCATCGGCAAACCGCTCTATCTCGCGCGCGAGAATTTACGCGGCGCAAACGTCGAACTAAAAATAGACAAGGTCGCGGGATTTCGAGTTTCTGCCGACGACGCAAGCGCGCTAACCGAGTTGACGACCTTTATCAAAAATGTTGTGCCGCCGAATCAAAAAATTTTTGTGGGCTTGCATCGGCACGATGTCGTCATCATCAGCGATGTGATGCTGTATTTCATCCTCGACCGGCCGGTGGCGACGCGCTATCAGGAATTGCACCCGGCGATTACGGACACGGCGCGCGCGCAACAAGAAATGATTCGCGATCTCGAACGCGAGCGCGTCGCGTATCTCGTGCTCAAAAACATTTTCGCGGACGATGTGTTGGAATCGGTGAAACGCGATTTTCTAAAACATTTGCCGAACGTCGGCGCGACCGATTTGGATCAATACATTCGCGCCAACTATACACTGACGCGTCAGTTCGGCGCATACGCGGTCTGGCAACGCACAAGCAAATGACGATTCAACTTTCGATCATTGTGCGCGTGGTCGCGGGGCGCGAATTTTTGCGCCGGTGTCTCGATCACCTCGCACGGCAAACCGCAGGTCGCCCGTTTGAAATCATCGTTCCGTACGATGCGCGCGTCGCCGGGATCGAGCAAATCAAAAACGATTATCCAGAAATTATTTTCGTCGCGACGCCCGCGCTATCGCGCGAGGATCGCTTGACGCCCGGCATCGCGCACGAGGTGTACGATGTGCGAACCGCCGCGGGTTTGCGCGCGGCGCGCGGCGATCTCATCGCGATTCTCGAAGATTTTGGCATCGCGCCGCCGGATTGGTGCGATCAAATTTTGCGCGCGCATCAATTACCGCACGGCGTTATCGGCGGATCACTCGAACACGTTGGGCGCGGACTACTCAACTGGGCGGTGTTTTTTCTCGACCTGGGACGGTATCAACTGCCACTGCGCGAAGGTGTTGCCGAATATCTCACCGACAATAATGTTTCGTACAAACGCCCTGCGCTCGAAACCGTGAAACACGTTTGGAGCGAACGCTACAATGAAGCGACCGTGCATTGGGCGCTCGCGCGCAATGGCGTCGTGTTGTGGCGACGCCCGCAAATGGTGATGCACCAGGATCGCGGGCAACTGAAATTGATAACTTGTTTGACGGAACGATTTTTCTGGGGCAGAATTTTTGGACGCAAACGCGCGGCGGAATGTTCGCGCGCGCGCCGCGTGATCTACATTCTCGCGAGTCCGCTCATTCCGGCAATCGTCCTTGCGCGCTTGACCGGTAAAATTATGCGCGGCGCGCGTCATCGCGCGCAATTTATTATCGCGTTTCCGTTGACCGTCGCGCTGGCATCGTGCTGGACGCTCGGCGAACTCGTCGGTTATCTTCAAGGCGCGGAAACATAATCGCTCAGACGTCATTGCGAGGAGGCGTTTTTTGCCGACGAAGCCGCGAAGCGTCCGCGCGACAGATTGGGGATTGCTTCGCTTCGCTCGCAATGACATCGTACGGAAACCAAAAATCAAAATGACTGAACCAATCTCAAGCATTGCCGTGGTGATCGCGTGGGTCAATTCATTCGATCTGCTCGCGCCGGGCTTGCGCGCGCTCGCGCGGCAAACGCAACGCGCGGATGAAATTATCATTGCGACGCGACGCGCCGAATCCGAACACGCGCAAGTGCGCGAACAATTTCCGCAGGTTACGCTGATCGCCGCGCCGCCGCGCACGCCGATCACCACTCTGCGAAGCATCGCGCTCGAGCGCGCGCACAGCGACATCGTTTGCGTTACCGAAGATCATTGCGTACCCGACGAAACCTGGCTCGCGACGATCGCGCGCGCGTTGCAACGCGCCGATTGTCTGATCGTCGGCGGACCGGTCGAAAACGCGTCCACGACGCGCCTGCGCGATTGGGCGGCGTTCCTCACCGAGTACGCCGGCGCGATTCAATCGGCGGAACCGCAAACGAGTGCGCGCGGCTTGCCCGGCAACAACGTCGCGTACAAACGCGAGTTGGTAAACGGCTTGCGTGAAACGCTGGAGCGCGGATTGTGGGAATCGTTTTATCACGATCAATTGCGCGCGCGCGGCGTCCAACTCAATTACGATTCGCAAATGCTCGTCTATCATCAGCGTCCGTTTGATTTTTTCTATTTCATCGGACAACGGTTTCAATTTTCGCGCGCGTTCGCGGCGATGCGTTTGCAATCGCTCGATGCGCGCGGGCGAATCAAGTACGGCATCGGCAGTGCCCTGCTTCCGCCGCTTTTATTTTTGCGCGGGCTGATGACCTTGCGCCGCAAAAAAAGATTCGTCGCGCGCTATATGATTTGCGCGCCGCTCATCGCCATTTACGTTACCGCCGGCGCAATCGGCGAAATGCTGGGCTATTTTTTCGGCGGCGGAAACAGTTTGGAGAAAATCGAATGATCCGATTTGGGTTGATCGGTTACGGCGCGATTGGGCAAGTGCGCGCGCACGCGGTGCGCCAAACGCCCGGCGCGGAATTGAATTTGATCGTCGAGCCGGTGGATGCGCGCCGCGACCAAGCCGCGCGCGCCGGATTTCCGGTCGCGCGTTCGATTGAGGAATTGATCGAACAAAAAGAAATTGATGTCGTCATCGTCTCCACACCGCCGAATTTACATCGCGCGCATTGCGATCAAGTTCTGCGCGCGGGCAAAGATGTGCTGTGCGAAAAACCGCTCGCGTCAACCGTTGAAGATTGCCGGAGCATCGTCGCGACCGCGCAACAATGCGGGCGCGTGCTCGGCACTGGATTCAACTATCGGTTTTATCCGGCGGTTGTGCAAGCGCGCGAGTTGATCGCCGCCGGAAAAATCGGCGCGGTGAATCACGTCAAAAGTTTTGCCGGACATCCGGGCGGTCCCGAATTTACACATCAATGGGTGCACGATCCAAAAATTATGGGCGGCGGCGCGTTGATGGACAATGGAATTCATCTCGCCGATCTCACGTTGCATTTCCTGGGATCGGTTACGGAAACATTCGGCTTGCGTTCGGAACGCGTGTGGAATTTTGCCGGGAGCGAGGACAATGGTTATGTGTTGATGCGAACCCAGGATGGACGCATTGGCACACTGCACGCGTCGTGGAGCGAGTGGTCGGGGTATCATTTCGATGTCGAAATTTCCGGCACGCACGGGTGCATTCGTTTGCACTATCCGCCGATGTGGACGCTGTTGTACGATCGCCCGAACGGATCCGCCCGGCGCGGACGCCGCACGATTTTTACGTTTCCCAAGTTTCAGATTTTGGAACGCGTGCGTTCGTATCGCTGGACGATTGTCGAAAGTTTTATCGCGGAACACCTCGATTTTATCGCGCGCCGCGCGGGTAAACCGGGCGTCGGCGCGACCGGCGAAGATGGTTTGCGCGCGGTCGAGTTGGCGTACTCAGCGTACGCGCCGGCGCAAGTCAAGGAGTGTGAATAACGACAAACGCGAATCGAATCGCGTCAAGCAAGGAGGGGTATGAATGTTTTAGAACGGGTTGCGCGCCACATTCGCATCACCGCCCAAAACTATCAAACCTTGCCGAGTCCGCCGTTTCTCGTACTGTTCATTAACTCGACATGCAATATGAAATGCGAGCATTGCTTTTACTGGCGCAATCTCAATCGGCGCGATGATTTGAGCCAAGAAGAAATTTTTGCGCTCTCGCGTTCGTTGGGGCGCATTGAAAATCTCAACTTGTCCGGCGGCGAACCATTCTTGCGCCAGGAATTTAGCGACATCTGTCGCCAATTTGTAAGTCAGAATGGAGTGCGCCAAATCTATGTGCCAACCAACGGTTGGTACACCGAACGGATGGTAAAACAAATCACCGCGACGCTTGAGGAGCGCGCGCTGGAACTGTTCGCGGTTGAATTGTCGCTCGATGGTGCGGAGGAATTTCACGATCAGTTTCGCAAAACTCCCGGCGCGTTCGCGCACGCGATGAAAACTTATGCCGCGCTTGCCGAAATTCAAAAACGCGATCCGCGTTTGCGGATCCACGCGATTTCGACGGCGACGAATCAGAACATCGAAGAAATCAAACGGTTGACGACGTATCTCTTTGACCACTGTCCGCAAATGGATCATCATAATCTCGCGATCATTCGCGGCGACCGCAAAAATCCATCGCTCTTGGCGCCTGCCCCCCGCGCGTATCGCGAACTGTACGATTACCTGCGCCGGCTGTGGGCATTGCGCGAACACGGTCGCTACGGCGGCATCGTCGAACCGATGTTGCAATGGGCAAAGTTGGAGACGCTCAAAAAACAGACCCAGGTCATTCCTTGTCGCGCGGGACGAATCAGCGCGGTCGTGTACTCGAATGGCGATGTCGCGGTATGCGAAGCGCACAAGCCGCTGGGCAACTTGCGCGAAAAATCGTTTTGGGAAATTTGGGATTCGGAGACCGCGCACCAACTGCGCGCCTCCATCGCGGCGAAAGAATGTTCCTGCACGAGCGAAATTTTCATGTGGTCATCCATCGTGTATCAACCCGTGCATCTGGCGTCCGCGATGATCAATGCGCGCGTGTGGGAAAATCCGCCGCCGCTTCAACCGAACGAGAAAATTGCGACGTGAGCATCATTCGTCTCGGAGTCCACTAGTTGCAACTCATCAAAAATCTATTTTATCTCTCGGGCGCGGAAATCGTTAGCAAAGTTGTTACCTTTGTCGCGATTGCGTATCTTGCGCGCGTGTTGGGACCGGAAGGATTCGGCTACATCGAATTTGCCGGCGCGGTGATGTTGTGCGCCGGGCTTTTGGTGGATCAGGGATTTGGCTTGTACGGCGCGCGCGAAATCGCGCGTGAACCGGCGCGCACCGGCGCGCTCGTCGGCGAAATTATCGTGACGCGATTGACGCTCGCCATCGTCGCGTATGCCGCGGTGATCGCATTCGCGCTGTGGCTCAATCGCGGCGACGCGGCGACACAATTGCTTCTGATTTACGCGTTGAGTTTATTGCCAATGCCGCTCTTGTTGCAGTGGGTGTTTCAAGGGCACGCGCAAATGCACATCGTCGCGTTACTGCAACTCATTCGCCAAAGTCTTTTTGCCGGCGTTGTGTTCGCGTTCGTGCGCGCGGCATCGCAAATGTGGATCGTCGGCGCGGCAGAAATCGCGGGCGTGATCGGCGCGACCATTATCGGGCTGTGGTTGTATCGCCGGAATTTTTCGGCGTATCGAATTGAATTTCGCATCACGCGCAAATTATTTGCCGACGGCGTACCAATCGGGTTGAGCCAATTGTTTTGGATGGTTCGAATGTTTGGCGCGACCGTGATCGTCGGCATCATCGCGACGCCGCGCGATGTCGGATTTTTCGGCGGCGCGATGCGAATTTTGATCGCGTTGCATACATTCGTGTGGCTCTATTTTTTCAATCTATTGCCCGCGCTTTCGCAATCCTGGCAAAAACGCGATGGCGCGTTTGCCGCGCTCATTCGCCAATCGCTTTTTCTCGCGACCTGGTTGAGCGTGCTGATCGGTCTCGTCTGGGTTCTCGGCGCGCCGATGGCGATGACGCTTGTGTACGGCGCGGCGTTCGCGCCGTCGGGAGTTACTTTGCAATGGCTCGCGGGCGTTGGCATCGTCGCGTTTTTGAGCGGGCACTATCGTTTCGGTTTGATCGCGACCGGTTTTCAAAATAACGAAATGGTCGCGCAAGCGCTTGGATCGGGCTTGGTGATCGTCGCGCTTCCGATTGCTTACGCGTTCATCGGCATCAATGGCGCGGCAATCGTTTTGGTTCTCGGCGAAGTTGTGGTGTGGAGCGTAACCTGGTGGTGGTCGCACACGAAACTGGGACTGGCGTGGAACATCCAACTTTTTGCGCGACCATTGATCGCGCTGGGGCTGGGAATCGGATCGTTGTGGCTCGCGCCGTTCGATGCACTGATCGCGCAAATCGCGCTGATTGTCGCGCTGATTGTGATCCTGGCATTCGCGATGGACGCGGAGGTGCGGCGCGGGCTTGGGCAGTTGAAAGTAAATAAATTTTTCGCGCGGATCGCGGCGCGAGTTGCGCCGCGATAAATCGCGCTGGAAGGGCGAAGCATTTTTCATTCCGAGTGGAGCGAAGCGAAATCGAAGAATGAAAAATGCTTCGCCTCTACCGTGCCGTGTTCGCGAAATTAATTCCAGCGTTTTTTTAACGCGCGGCAACGTATTTTTCATATAATCCAATTCTCTTTATTGAAACAATGCTCTCGCCAAAAAAATCAAACTTGCGAAATCTCTGAGATTTCGCAACTGCTCACCCTGTCATTGCGAGGAGGCGTTTTTTGCCGACGAAGCAATCCCCGCGTGGCAATTCCGGAACGACCAGGTCGGAGATTGCTTCGCAAAAACCGCTCGCAATGACATGGGCTGAGTAGTTACGAGATTTCGCAAGTTTGAGAAACCTGGATTTGGGACGGTCTTGCTACGGCGACAACTTGGCGCACGCGCCATCCCAATCGCCGCGGCGCGTGGATTGAAACGCGTTTCGGACCGGAAAATTAGACGACTGCGATTGACCGCAGATCACCATATTACCGGCGGAATCCACCCAGCCCGCGCGAGCATCATCCGTCGCGGTGCCACCCAAGTACGTCGCGTAAAGAAGCGTCGTCAAATTCGGCGTCATCTTGGCAAGGATGTAATCGCTATTGCCACTATGCGTTTTTTGATACGCGTTCGCGGTTACGGTCATCCCGATTCCGCCGCCACCAAAGAACACAACATTGCCGGACGGATCCAGCGCGACGCCTTCGGCATACGCGCCGGTCGTGCCGCCAAAATAACTGCTTGCTAAAAGTTGTTTGCCATCGTTCGATAATTTCGCGATCACCGCGATGTAAGGACCCGACCAAGTGGATTGAAACGCGCCGGCAGTCATCGGAAAATCGTGCGAGTAGGTGAGCGCGGCGATGAACGCGTTGCCCGCGCGGTCCAAAATTAAATTGTGCGTCTCGCCGCCTTCATCGCCCGATCCGCCCAGGTAGGTGCTAAAGACAATGCCGGTGCCGGTCGGATTGAATTTGACCAGATAGAAATCGGCGCCGCCGCGGCGCGTGCCTTGATAAACACCGGGCGTTACCGGCAAATTGGTGGACGTTGTTAAATCCATCGCGTAGGGCGAACCGGTCGCATCAACTTTGATGCTCGGTCCGCCGGCGATGTCATTGCCCGAGCCGCCGAAATAACTCGCCCAGATCACTTGGGTTCCGTCCGATTTGATTTTAGCGACAACTAAATCCGCGTCGCCGCGCGGAGTTTTGTACGGCGCGTTCACAAACCATTGCGCGGGCGGCGTGCCGGTTTCAGCCGGATCGTGAATCACCGCGGCATAGATATCGCCGTTTTGATCAATGTCGAAATCGCGCACGAGATAAAATGAGCCAACGTAACTCGCCCACACGAGACCGGATCCATTGGGCGTGAGTTTGGCGAGATACGCGTTGAGGGAACCATACCCGCCGGAATAAAAACCGTTAAAGCCAGGTTGAAAACTTGTCGGCGTGGTCGGCGCGCCGGGTCCGGCGAGACCGCCGATGTAAACGTATCCTTGCTGATCAACTTTGATCGCCAAAGCATAATCAAAACCGGAACTGCCGATAAGAGTTGACCACACCAATCTGCCGGTCGGATCGAGTTTCGTAACAAACACATCACCGTTTCCACCGGCGAACGTACGTTGGAACGCGCCGGCGGTCGTCGGAAAATCGGACGACGCGGTCAAGCCGGTCAAATAAATGTTGCCTTGCGCGTCAGTCGTTACATCGCGCACTTGATCGAATAGCGCGCCGCCGATGAACGTCGAAAAAATCAACGGCGCTTGTGGTTGCGTCGCGACCTGGTTCACGAGCGGCAGATAAAGTTTGCTGTTGTTCGCGGCAGGCGCGGCGGGCGTAATTTTCTCTCCGCCCTGGGCAAAACTAGGCGACTGTGGATTGAACAAAAACATCACGATCACAAGGGCGGGAATCCCGGCGCATCGAATTATGCGAGCGAGCATAGGTTTCTCCTAAATGAATGTTTTGGAATTCGTGGCGCGGACGGTTAGTCCGCATCCGCGGCTGGAAAAGCCGCACCACGGTTATTTTCAAAACACTTGCTAAAATCGAGCGCGTCGATTTTTTTGCAACTGGACGAAATGTGGTTCAGTGTTGATCGACGCGATGAGAATCGGGGCGGCGGGGTCGAGCGGAATCGTTCGGTCAGTCGAGTGATTTGCAAGTGCGAGGAAAAGACGCAAACCAATTCGTGGCGAAAATGCACAGCCCACTGATTCGATTATAGGTTTGCGCGCGCGGCTAAACAATAGTACTTTGGCGTTAGAATTTTATTGGACACGGATTTGCACAGATGAACACAGATCATTCAAAAAAATCAGTGAAATTCTGTGCAGATTAGTGTCCCAACATTCTTCAAGGAGCTCGCAATGAGTTTACTCAAAACGATTTGGCAGAAATGGCAAAAGTTCGGCAGAGCGATGGGCGATGTCGTCGGGCGCGTGGTGATGACGATTTTTTATTTCACCATCGCCGCGCCGTTTGGTTTGGGCGTGAGCGCGTTCAGCGATCCGCTCAAATTGAAATCGCGTCCGCCGACCTGGGAACCGTACGATCAAACGGAACCACCCACGCTTGAAAATGCCCGGAAAGGATACTAATGAACATACTCGGCATCTCGTGTTTTTATCATGACGCGGCGGTCGCGCTGTTGCGCGATGGCATGCTCGTCGCCGCCGCGGAAGAGGAACGCTTTACGCGCAAGAAACACGATTACAGTTTTCCGAAACGCGCGATCGAGTTTTGTTTGCAACAAGCGCAAATAGCAAGCGGCGATCTCGATTATGTGGTGTTTTACGAAAAACCGCTCGTCAAGTTCGAACGAATTTTGATGACGTGTCTCGGCGCGTATCCCAAAACCTGGCGCGTGTTTCGCGAGGCGATGATCACCTGGTTCAATGAAAAATTGTGGATCAAGGGTTTGCTGGTGCGGCATTTGGGCTTGCCCGAAAATAAAATTCTCTTCGCGCCGCATCACATGTCGCACGCCGCGAGCGCGCTGTACTGCTCGCCGTTCAAAGAATCCGCGATCCTCACGATTGACGGCGTCGGCGAATGGACGACCGCCACGATTGGTCGCGGCACTGCCGATTGGAACACGGGCGCGGAAAACGCGATGGATCTGTTCGGCGAAATTCGTTTTCCGCATTCGCTCGGATTGTTGTATTCCGCGTTCACCGCGTTCCTGGGATTCGAGGTCAACGAAGGCGAGTACAAAGTGATGGGGATGGCGCCGTACGGCGAGCCGCGTTATATGGACGAGGTGTATAAACTGATCCAGGTCGGCGACGACGGCAGTTTCCATCTCAATATGGAGTATTTCAGTTTTTATCATTCGACCGATCACACCTTCAACCAACGCTTTGTGGATTTGTTCGGCACGCCGCGCAAACGCGAATCGGAATTTTACACCGCGACCACGCATCCGCAACGCGATCATCCCAAATGGGATAACCAGGTCGCGGCGGACAATCAAAAGTACGCCGACATCGCGGCGAGTATTCAACGCGTTACTGAAGACATCATTTTGAAAATGGCGAATCACGTTCAGCGCGTTACCGGCTCGAAAAATTTGTGTATGGCGGGCGGCGTCGCGTTGAACAGCGTTGCGAACGGACGCATCTTGCGCGAGACGGAATTCGAAGATGTGTTCATTCAACCGGCGGCGGGCGATTCGGGCGGCGCGTTGGGCGCGGCGCTTTACACCTATCACATCCTTTTGAAAAAACCGCGCAAATTCGTTTTGGAAAATTGTTATTGGGGCGCGGGTTATTCGAATAGCGAAATCGTGGACGCGCTCCAATCGAAAGGATTGGCGTTTGAAGAAATCAGCGACGACAATTGTTTAGTCGAACGCGTCGCGGATGGACTCACTCAAGGCAAAGTGGTCGGTTGGTTTCAAGGACGCTTTGAATGGGGACCGCGCGCGCTCGGCAATCGAAGCATCCTCGCCGATCCGCGGCGCGCGGAGATGAAAGGGATCGTCAACGAAAAAATAAAATTCCGTGAACCGTTCCGTCCGTTCGCGCCGGTGATTCTCGAAGAGCGCACGCAAGAATATCTCGCGTTGTCCGAACCCCAACGCCATTACCCGGCGCGCTTTATGCTCCTGGTCGCGCCGATTCATCCCGACAAGCAAGACGTGATCCCGGCGGTGAATCATCTCGGCACCGGACGATTGCAAACGATTCGCCGCGATATCAATCCGCGCTATTATGGCGTCGTCGAAAAATTTGGCGCGGCGACCGGCGTGCCGGTGTTGATGAACACGTCATTCAACTTGCGCGGCGAGCCGATTGTCGGCACGCCCGCGAACGCCATCTGGACATTCACGAACAGCGGATTGGATTGGCTCGTCATGGAAAATTTTCTCGTCACCAAAAAAATTTAGTGGCGCGGGCTTTCAGCCCGCATTTGCGGCTTAAAGCCGCGCCACAAGTAGGAGGCACAATGGGCGCGTGGTTAAAAGGGCTTGCGGCAAATACCGGATTCCTCGGTGATATTTTCGTTTTCCTGTGGAAACGCAAAATGTGGTGGCTGATTCCAATGGTCGCGATGCTCGTCGTCTTTGGATTGCTGTTACTCTTCGCGTCCGCATCCGGCGTGGGACCGTTCATTTACAGTTTGTTCTAACGCGAATTCCGGTCGCGTTTACGGAAATGTCACCCTGAAATATCACCCTGAGCGAAGCGAAGGGTCTCGCGCGAGGCACCAAAGATTCTTCGCTTCGCTCAGAATGACGGTCTAAATAATGCTCAAAAAAATTTTGCCCAACCTCGCGTTGATGTTGGTCTCGATCCTCATCACGTATTTGCTGTTGGAAATCGGCTTTCGAATTTTTCGGCGGATGAAACTGCCGCAAGAGTACGCGGAATATTATTTCCAAGCGATTGACGCGCCGATTTATCTGCTCGACGAAAAAATCGGTTATCGCTATAAACCGAACGCGCAAGTTTTTTACGCGAACTTTAATTTTGACAATACGATTTTGCAATCGAACCATTTCAAAATCAACAATCTCGGACACATCGCGCCGACCGATGACGCGCTCGCGAAACCCGACACGGAATTTCGCATCGCGATTCTCGGCGATTCGTTTACCGCGTCCATTCACAACGACATGCCGTGGACTCACCTCCTCGAAGAAAATCTCAACGCCGACAACGCATTGAAAACATCACTGCGCGTGTCGCGCTTCAAGGTGATCAATTTTGGAATGGACGGCACCGGCATCGCGCAATGGGGTCAGGTCGCGCTCAACGAGGTCGCGCAATACAAGCCCGACCTGGTCATTATCAATTTCATCACCGAAGACATTCGCCGCAAATTCGTGTGGCGCACCTCGGTTCAGCCGAAACAATCGAATGGCAATTATCAACTCGGTTTGATGTGCGGCTCTCTGCCCGCGACGCTCGACAATCGCGATTGCGCGATTCTCAAAATGATCGTACTCAAGCGCGCAGTCTTTGAAGACCAAGCCGAACTCGCGCGCATCAAGCGCGAAATTTATAATCAAGAAATCGAGCGCATCGAATGGTTCGCGCTCTACCCGGAACTAATCGCGCGCACGTTCGGCAGATTGTGGGGCTGGGACACGCGCCTCACGCCGAGCCGCCGCGAAATTCCGTACTATGAAAGTGACGCCGCCGCGATTCACGCGAGCGCGACCGCGTTGCAAAATATCCGCGCGCATTTTCCGAATGTGCTCGTTCTGCACAATCCCGATCCGCCCGAAACGCTGGATCGTTCGACGCCCGCGCTCGTCGCGCGATTGATGCGCGAGCCGAGCGGCGCAGACATTGTGCGAATGGTCAACTTTCTTCCGCAACCCGCGGACGAAACCGAAATCAAACTGTGGTTCAAACTGCCCTGGGATCCGCACTTTAGCAATTATGGCGCGCAGGTCTATGCCCAAGCCGTGTTCGGGCGCGTGCGCGCGCGATTGCAAAACGCGAAATAATTTGGCAATGCAGATTCTAGCATCACCCTGAGCGAAGCGAAGGGTCTCGCGCGATGGGCAAGAGATTCTTCGCTTCGCTCCGAATGACAGATCATCAAAACTATGGCGTTGCTCAATTGGCTCGGATTTTTCATCCTGGTTTTTCTGCCCGGCGCGTGGATCACATTTGGTCTAGCGCTTCCTGGTCTCGCGTTTTGGGCGAAATTATTTGCGGGCGCGATGCTTGCGCCGGTGATCATCGGCGCGCAATTTTACGCGCTCCGATTTTTTGGAATCTCTTTCGAGCAGACCGTGATTGCGCTCATCGCGATCAATCTGCCGGCGTTACTTCTCATCGCGAAACAACGTCCGCGATTTGCATTGCCCGAGCGACGCGCGCTTGGCGCGTTCGCGCTCGCGTTCGGCGTTCCGCTCGTTTTCATCGCACGCGCGCTCATTGATACACAAGGACGAATGTATTCGGGACACGCGTGGCTGTACTCAGATCCGATCTATCTGATCGCGAACGGCGCGCTGATCGTTCCCGAATCACTCCTCGCGGGTGTGCGTTACGCGTATCCCTGGATCGGATTGGTTTACCAAGCCATTCTGAGTTACGCGTTGAATGTTCCGCCGGCATCGAGTTACCTTTGGACGAATTTGGTGTGGCTGGTTTTCATTTCCGGTTTCGCAGTCGGCATTGTTACCGAACTTGGGGGCAAACTATTTTCCGGCATCACATCGCTCGCGTGGCTATATTTCGGCGTCAACCTGGTTGGGTTCGCGGCATATCAAATCGCGTTCTCAATCACCGGTAATTATTTTTTTCATATCTTTGGCGATCCGCGCTATACGCCGTGGATTTTGAAATTTTTGTTTTTTGAGCAAGAGCCGCTCGCGCTCGGCGCGTTCATTGCGCTTCTATTTTTGTTGATCCAGAACTCATCTGTCATTTCGAACTCATCTGTCATTTCGAGCGAAGCGAGAAATCCCCAGCGCTCGCGGAGATTTCTCGCTTCGCTCGAAATGACAAGCCCTTTACAAAACAAATTCATCCTGCTCGGTCTCCTAGTTTGCGGAATGGGCTTGCTCTATCCGCCCTTGTTCCCCGCCGCGGGCGCGTTGCTCGGCGCACAAATCATCGCGCGATTTTTTGAGCGTCGAAATTCCGCGCGCCGCGTTGATCGCGAGATGTTTTTCTTGGGCGCGAGTCTTGTGATCGCGGGCGCACTCACTTTAGTTTGGGTGAAATTTTTGACGGTGGATCGTGTTGAGCCGGCGGTACTCATCGCGGGCAGGCAAGCGCTGTTTTGGAAAACCATCGCAAGCGTCGTCGTTACCTTGCCACTCTTGATCGGTTTTGGAATTGTGGCGCGCGCGCAGTGGCGGATGCGGCAAAATGAAATCATTCTGCTTGGACTCGGCGCAATTGCAAGTTTTATTTTGCTTGTCGCGACGAACAGTCCGGGTTTTGCGAACGAATACAAATTTATTTTTACTGCGGCGATCTGTCTCGCGCCGTTTCCCGCGCTTGCGCTCGAACCGTTTTTCGATAAACTCGGTTCCAAAGCCGTCCCGGTTTTTGGCGTGATGACCTTGCTTCTGGGCGCGCCGCTCGCGTATCGAATGGGTACGGAATGGCCCTGGTTCGGCACGGTGTTTGATCCGCCGCGCATCGAAACGCAAAAGTTTGAAATGCGTTTGCTGGACAATGAGGTTACCGCGCTGACCGATGCAATTCGCGCGCGCACACCCGCGAACAGCATCCTGGTTTTGAAAAACGCGCGTTACAATTTTCCGACACTGACCGGGCGCGCGCTCTACGTTCCGCCCGACACCGACAAATTGCCCGGCGTCAACGTGGTCAGCGCTGACATTCTCGGCGTGTCGCGCGGATATGATCGCAAAATCGTTTCCGCGCGCAGACAGATCGTCGCCGACTTGTTCGATTCAAACGACGCGACACGGATCACGCAATCGCTCGAGCAGATTCGCGCGCTCAAACAACCGGCGGCGCTGATTCTCGAAACATCGCGCCACGCGACCTTGCTCGATTGGTTGAAACACAACGGCATTGGGTCATCTATTTTTAACGACGCGGGTTTTGTGATTTGGCTGATCCAATAATTTCGCGCTTCCGTCATTTCGAGCGAAGCGAGAAATCGCGCGCGCGACAATGGAGATTTCTCGCTTCGCTTGAAATGACGAATTGATTTTTGAAAACCCAATGAACATTTCATTCGCCAAATTTCCCATTTCAATCTTGATCGCCATCACGCTTCTGGGCGCGTGGCTTCGCGTTGCCGACCTGGATCGCATGACGATCGCGCACATTGAAATGTACACGCCGGGAATTGATCTGCCGCGCGGTCTCTCTAGTCCCGAACCGCGCTTGAACTTGCGCGACACATTCACCGGCTTGTTCGTGGACGAAGAGCCGAACCCACCCGGTTATTATTTTTTGATGTTGGGTTGGACGAAAATTTTTGGCGCAAGCATCATCGCGTTGCGCCTGCCCTCGGTTCTGTTTGGCATTGCAAGTATTTTGCTCGTTTACAAAATCGGCGCGCTCGAAAATAATTTGTGGGCAGGAATTCTCGCCGCAGGAATGGTCGCACTCAACGGTCAACAAATTCTCTGGTCGCAATTTTCCAAAATGTACGCGCTCGGTTGCGCGCTCGGTCTGCTCTCGACATGGTTGTTGCTGATGATGGCGCGTCCCGGCGCGTGGCAACGCGTCTATCAAATTTTGTACATCGCGATCACACTCGCCGGCTTGACGAGCGTCGTTTCGTTTTGGTTTCTCTTGGCGGCGCAAATTTTTTGGGCGTTGCGGAACACGATCTCGAAAACCGATGCGATGCCGGGCGTGTTGCGTTTGCAACTGTTCATCACGATTTTGGCGACGCCGTTATTATCGCTCGCGATATTCCAAAGCCGTCGCGCGTCCTATCTCGACACGAATCCGCTTCCCGATCTCGCACAGTTTTTTCAATTCGCGTATCTCTTTGAGCCGGACACGCTCGCCGAACCGCCGCGCGCGCTTCCGTTTGTGTTCGCGATCCTACTTTTGACGTTGACACTCACGCTGATCGGATTTAGTTTTTCCGCGAAAACGAAATCGCCGGAACCGCGCGATGTGTCCGTACCGTTTTTGCATTGGATCGTGATGGGAGCGACCGCGCTCGCCGCGTGTCTCGTCATTTTGCGCTTGGCGCAATTTACGCAAGGCATTGACGCGGCGCGCACCAACCTCGTTCTCATTTCGAGCGCGCTTCCGCTTTTGCTTTTTCTCGCTGATATTATTTTACGCCGATCCTGGTCGGCGGGAGTGCGCGCGTTCGGCGGCATCGCGAAAATTGATTTGTGGCTCAATCGCATTCCAAACTCGGCAAGTTTGTTTCTCGCGCTCATTCCAATCGCGCTGATCGTCGCGCTCACACCGGTTGCCGCGTTGTTCGCCGGGCGCACCGTTTTGCTTTTCGCGCCGTACCTGTTCCTTGCTGTCTCCGCCGGTCTCGTCGCGCTGATTCAAAAAAATAAATGGACGGGTTTGCTCATTCCATTTTTGTTCGTCGCATTTTTGGCGAGCGCGCTGTATTACAAAACCGGCGCGTTTGAACAACCGAACGATTACAAGGGCTTGGCGGAAAAATGGACGCCCGTGCTTCAATCTTCCGATCTGATTTTCGTGCAACGCCATTGGGCGACGACGCCGATTTTTTATTACGTGCAAGCCGGGCAGTATCAAATCATCGGCGACGATTACGCGCGCGCCCGGCGCGATCATCCGCAAGCGCGCGTCTGGGTTTTTGAGTTGGAGGACTTGCCGCTCGCGCCGGAAATCGTGCAAGCCGTGCAACCGCTCACCGCGCAACAAACGCTCGCCGCGCAACGCACGCGCGCGATCCTTTATACGCGGTAAATTTAGCGACCACAGATGGCACAGATCACACAGATTTTTTAATTGGTGCAGGACTTTCGCTTGTCATTCCGAACGAAGTGAGGAATCTCGGTTTTTGTAGCGAGCTTTCTCGCAAAAACCGCTAGAAATGACATCGGAGCGAAAGTCCTATGGTGAAATCTATGGAATCTGTGGCAAGCCATTTGGATCCGTACAACACTCGTAATTTTTCTGGATTGAAAAAATGAACAACACCGTTTCACAACCCTCTTCACGCGCGATTGCGCTTAAATTATTTTTGACGTGCTGGCTGATTTACGCGTTGCACTTTGCGACGAACACCGTGCGCGAAATTTATCCCGCGCTCGCGCTCGGCGATCATTTCAGTTTCGACGTGACCGAATATCTCGGCTTGCATCCCGATTTGTTTGAAATGCCGGGCCGCGGCGCGTTCATCAACAACAATCCCGGCGCATCCATTTTCGGCGCGGTGCCGTACGCGCTCGCGCGCCCGGTGATTGATCGCGCCGTCGAACGCGTCCAAGCGATGCGCGCCGCGTCGAACACGCCGCCGCCGGATTACGCCACGATTTATCCAATGTCGCGCGAATTTTATCGCCAGGCGTACATTCGCGGCTTGGATGTCAAGTTCGCGCTCGGCGCGGGCGTGATGCAAGCGTTCCTGATGGCGCCGCTCTCCGCGTTGAGCGTCGTCGTGATGTTTTACATTTTGCTGAGTTTAACCGGCTCAACGCGCCGCGCACTGTGGCTCGCGATTCTCTACGCGTTTGCCACGCCGATTTTTTATCGCACCGCGCAACTCAATCAAAATTTATTGATCAGTCATATGGCACTGTTCGCGTTCGCGCTCTTGTGGCATCCGTGGAACGCGTCGGCGCGCGCGCATTATTTTTTCGCGGGATTGTTCGCGGGCTGGGCGGTCGTGCTCGATTACAGCGGACTCGTCGTCGTCGCGGCGATGAGCGTGTACGCGCTCGTCGTTTGGCGCGACACGCCGCGCGCCGCACGATCACTTTTCGATCTCGCGCAGTTCGCCATCGGCGTCGCGGCGAGCGGCAGTGTGCTGATGGCGTACCAGTGGGCGTCATTCGGAAATCTGATTTTACCGGCGCAACGCTATATGCCCGCGACCGAATTTTCGGGCTATGGTTTTAGCGGAATGGTTTTGCCGCAACTCGATTTGCTGTGGGACACGGCATTCGGATTTCGCTTCGGCTTGTTCATCTCCGCGCCGATTTTACTGCTCACGTTCGCCGCGCCGCTGTGGTTGCGCCGCGAAGCGCGCTTGATCGCGAATCGCGAAACCTGGTTCGTCATTTTATTTACGCTCGCATTTTTTCTTTTCTCATCGGCGAGTCAGTACGGTCGTTTGCAATTCAACAGTGGCGTGCGTTACATCGTGCCGGTAACACCATTTTTATTTTTGATCGTCGCGGGCGCGTTGTTGCAATTGCCCGCGCGTTTCGCGATCATCCTCGGCATCATCGGCACATATTGGTCGTGGTGTCTCGCGATGTATCGCGATGTTGAACAAGGTTGGGGCGTGTTTGAATCGCTCATTCACATCACGACTGAAGGCGTGCGCTTGCCCTGGTTGATGA